>JAPPNT010000049.1 GCA_028873745.1 Chloroflexota bacterium
CCAATGTTCAGGCCGCCCGGGGCTAGCCATGTGCGGCCCTGGGGGCGCCCTGCTCGTTGCCGTTGATGCCGCTCGCGGAGTCGGGGAAGTGGCGCGGGCCGTCGCGGAAGAACCAGACGAAGCCGGCGAGGATGAGGACGGCGCCCAATGCCATCGCCCAAGGCTTCGCGCGGATGAAGAGCAGCTTCGTCAGGCCAGCGTGGGCGGACGCGACCTGGATGACGCCGACGGCCGCCAGGAATATCCAGACGACGTAGTCCCTGGAGAGGTCATCCACAGTCGGCGCTCCGGAGCTGCGCGGCAGCGGGTGCCGGGCTGGACTACACCTTGGCCATCGGCGCGGGGACGGCTTCCACGCACCAGTGCCGGTACTTGGGGTCCTGCCCGCGAATGATCTTGAAGTAGATGTCCTGCAGCGCGCGCGTGATGGGGCCGACCCCTCCGTCGGCGATGGGGCGGTGGTCGAGCTCACCCATGGGGGTGACGTGGGCGGCGGTGCCGGTGAGGAAGACCTCGTCGGCGAGGTAGAGCTCGGCGCGGCCGATGGGGCGCTCGACGGTGTCGATGCCGAGCTCGTCCCGGGCGATCTGCATGATGCAGTTGCGCGTGATGCCGGGGAGGATGTTGGCAGTGAGCGGCGGGGTGACGAGCTCGCCGTCCTTGACGACGAAAAGGTTCTCGCCGCTGCCCTCGGCGACCTTGCCGTCGTAGTTGAGCAGGATGGCCTCGTCGAAGCCGGACAGGACGGCGTCGGTCTTGGCGAGGATGCTGTTGACGTACGTCGCGCTCATCTTCACGCGCGGCGGCATCATCGTCTCGTCGATGCGGCGCCAGCTTGCGGTGACGCAGCGGGCGACCTGCACGTCGATGTACTGGCCGAAGGGGACGGCGATGATGGCGAGGTCGTCGTCGAGCTCGTGGAGCTTGAGGTTGGCGACGCGCTCGGCGCCCTTGAAGGCGATGGGGCGGATGTACATGTCCTCGCGGTAGCCGGTGCGTTCGACGAGGTTGACGGTGAGCTTGACGAGCTCGTCGGCCGACATGGGCAGGCCCATGCGGAGGACACTGGCGCCGTTCACGAGGCGCTGGTAGTGCTCCAGCGGGCGGAAGATGAGGAGCTTCTCCTCCTCCTCATTCCAGTTGCAGCGAATGCCCTCAAAGACTGCGGTGCCGTAGTGGAGGGCGTGGGTCATGACGCCGACCTTGGCCTCCGACGCGGGAACAAATTCTCCCCGGAACCAAGCTAGCGGTGTGGGCGACATGACGTTCTCCTTCCACGCAAGGATGCCAAAGGCCATTATAGGCGCAGCTACAATCGTCAATCAAGTTTGGGGCGTCAGGCAGCGGACGTGCTTCGATTTCCCTCAGCACGAACGGCAGTGGTTCCCACTATTCGGGGACGGACAGCCCGTAGAGCCTGGCGACGTTGTCTATGGTGGTGGTGCGGCGGACGTCGTCGGGCATGCCCTCGAAGACCATGTCGAGGGTGTCCTGCGAGTTGGGCCAGACGGAGTCGTGGTGGGGGAAGTCGGAGCCCCACATGAGGGTCTCGACGCCGATGGCATCGCGGGTGAGCATGCCGGGCCTGTCGTCCTCGAAGGTGGCGTAGAACTGGCGGCGCCAGTACTCGCTGGGCTTGAGGTCGAGGTACTCGGGGACGGAGCGGCGGCTGCGGTAGACGGAGTGGTCCATGCGCTCCAGCCAATTGGCGAGCCAGCCGGTGTTGAACTCGGCGGCGACGAACTTGAGGTCCGGGAAGCGGTGGGCGACGCCGCCGGCGATGAGATCCGACAGGGTGTACTGGATGGCGGTGGCGGCGCTGGCGTAGGCCTGAATGAGGTCGGCGCCGCCAAGGCCGGTGGCGCCGGCGTGGCCGTCCGTGAAGATGTGCATGTTGACGGTGACGCCGGCCTCCTGGGCCGTGGCCCAGATGGGGTCGTAGACGGGGTCAGAGTAGCGGGTGCCGTTGGGGGCGGCGCAGGGGATGCAGACGCCGACGTAGCCCTTCGCGATGACGCGCTGCAGCTCGGTGTGGGCGGCCTCGGGGTCGTGCATGACGAGGAGGGCGAGGCCGCGCAGGCGGTCGGGAACGGTGTTGCAGAAGTCCCAAAGGAAATCGTTGTAGTTCCGGAAGGCGGCGTTGAGGACATCAGCGTGTTTGGTGCCGAAGAGGCGCATGAAGAGGCTGGGGAAAATGACCTCTCCCCAGACGCCGTCGGAGTCCATCTCCTTCATGCGCTCGACGGGGTCCTTGAGGGCGGGGCGGAGGCCGTCGTAGCCGAGGGCGATGATGCGGTGGGTCTCGGGGTCATCGAGGCTCATGCCGGCGATGCCGAGGCGGCCGACGCCGCCGATGGCGGCGTTGAGGCGGGTGCCGGTGGCGGGGATCTCGATGAAGTCGCCCTTGCCCTCGTCGCGGACGACGCGGGGGGCGCGGTCGCCGAAGCGCTCGGTCAGGCCCGCGAAGACGTCGCGGGGTTCCAGGATGTGGGAGTCCGCGGAGATAGCCAGCTTCGCCATGTCACCCTCCGGCGCGGTCCTCTGCGGGTTTCGCGCAGGATAGCGCGTCGGGGGCGGGCGGGGAAGGGGCGAGTGTCAGTGGCGACGGCGCGCCTTCTCTGGCTAGCCGCCGGCGACGGCGGGGACGATGCTGACCTCGTCCGAGGCCTTGATCTCCGTGTCGAGGCCCTGGAGGAACTGGACGTCCTCACCGTTGACGTAGATGTTGACGAAGTGGCGGAGGCCGCCGGTCTCGTCGATCAGGCGCTCCTTGATGCCGGGGAACTGCTCCTCCATGGCATCGACCATGTCCGCCAGGTTTTCCGCATCGACCTCAACGCGATCGAGGTCGTTGGTGACCCGCCGAAGCGGGGCCGGAATACGCACTGTGACGCCCATTTGCCGTCCTCCTGTTGATGTGCCTTGAACTCCCGTCGCCCGGGGGTCCGCCCTTCGACAGGCTCAGGGCGAACGGTGGCGGTTACTCGATGACGTCTCCGGTGACGAGCTGGACCTCTATGCCGGTGGAGCGGACCCAGTCTATGCCCTGGTTGATCTGTTCCGCGTCGCCCTCAAGCTCGAGGAGGGCCCAGCCGAAGGCCTCGCGCACGTCCGCGCCGCGGATGTTGGTGACGATGGAAAACTTCTGGCCGAGCTGCCAGATGATTGGCTCCTGGACCAGCTCGGGCGTGAAGGTGAACCGGACTCTCAGCTTTGCCATCGCGACGCCGCCACCCCCGCCCGCTACGCGCTCAGCACTTCGGCTTCAAAAGAAGCCGTCGTCGGATCGATGGTGACCGGCTTGACGGTGTGCTCGACGGCTTCCAGCGTCTTGAGGCCGTTGCCGGTGATGTAGGCGACTGTGACCTCGTCTCGCTTGATGGCGCCGCGCTCTACGAGGCGCTTGAGGCCGGAGATGACGACGCCGCCGGCGGTCTCCGTGAAGATGCCCTCGGTCTCGGCGAGCATCTGTATGCCGGTGACGACCTCCTCCTCGGGCACGATGGTAGCGTCGCCGTCGGACTCCTGGATGGTCTTGAGCGAGTAGTAGCCGTCGGCGGGATTGCCGATGGCGAGGGACTTGGCGACGGTGTCCGGCTTGACGGGGCGGACGCGGGTGACGCCGGCCTCGTAGGCCTCGGCGATGGGGGCGCAGCCGGCGGCCTGGGTCATGTGCATGTGGGTGTGGACCTTGGGGATGAGCTCCAGGTCCTCAAACTCCTTGAAGCCCTTCCAGATCTTGGTGAACATCGAGCCGGAGGCGGAGGGCACGATGCAGTGGGCGGGCGCCTGCCAGCCAAGCTGCTCCGCGACCTCGTAGCCAAGGGTCTTGCTCCCCTCCGCGTAGTAGGGGCGCATGTTGATGTTCACGAAGGCCCAGGGATAGGTGTCGGCGAGCTCGCTGCAGAGGCGGTTAACGTCGTCGTAGCTGCCGTTGATGGCGACGACGGTAGGGCCGTAGATGGCGGCGCCGATGACCTTGCCCTTCTCGAGGTCGGCGGGGATGAAGATGTAGGCGGTCATGCCCGCCCGGGCGGCGTGGGCGGCGACGCTGCCGGCGAGGTTGCCGGTGGAGGCGCAGGCGAGCGTCTTGAACTCGTACTCGAGCGCCTTGGTGGAGGCGACGGAGACGACGCGGTCCTTGAAGGAGTTGGTGGGGTTGACGGCGTCGTTCTTGATGTAGAGGTGGTCGAGGCCCAGCATCCGGCCGAGGTTGGGGGCCTTCATCAGGGGCGTGAAGCCGGTCTGCAGGTCCACAGCGTTGTCGCCGTCGACGGGGAGGAGGTCCTGGTAGCGCCACATGGTGAGGGGGCCGTTCAGGATGCGCTCCCTGCTGACCACGCGGGAGATGGCCTCGTAGTCGTAGACGACCTCAAGGGGGCCGAAGCAGAACTCGCAGACGTTGAGCGGGTCCGTGGGGTACTCACGGCCGCACTCCCGGCACTTCAAGGCGCTCGCAAATGCCAAGGCTGATCTCCCTCGCTTCCGGCGTTGGGCAGTCTCCTATCGATGTTCTGAACAGGCGGACGCCGCTATTCCTCTCGGCGCTGCCCGCCCCCCTGGATTCCCGCCTGCGCGGGAATGACGAGAGTGGGCTGCGTTGGGCGGTCACCTATCGCACTACGACAGGGGACGGGTTTGCCCTACTCGCCCCTGGGGCCTCGCCAGTTCGGCGGGTCCTGCGGATTCGTGGAGCCACTGCCGGGGGCGGGCCAGTTCTCCGGGTCCTGCGGAGTGGTGGGAGCGGCGCCGGGGCCAGGCCAGTTCTTAGGGTCGCTTCCCATAGTCGACTCCTTTCTGTGTCCCCTCGCCCTCGGGCAAGGGGCAAACCTACAAAACCTCTACTCAGGAGCACCGCTCATAGTAGCAGCGGGGCCTAGCTATGTCAATCTGAGCCCTATTGAGCAGCGACCGGCGATGCCCCCAAGAATGGGCTGGAGTATACTTGAATTACCGCAAGACGAGGGGACGAAGGGACAGCGGCGGGGCAACTCCGGAAAGGGGAAGACTCCAATGTCCGCACTGCGCAAGGCACGGCGCGCGCTCAGCGCCGCGCTCATTGTCCTGGGACTGCTGGGGCTGCTCGTGCCGACGGCGCTGGGGCAGACCAGCGGCGGAGAGGTCTACGTCGCCACGATCGACGGCACCATCGACCTCGGCATGACGCCGTACGTGAAGCGCACGCTGAGCACGGCGGCGGAGGAGCGGGCCGAGGCGGTCCTCCTCGACATCAACACCCCCGGCGGCCGGCTGGACGCCGCCCTCTCCATCAAGGACGCACTCCTCGACGCGGAAGTCCCGGTCATCGCCTACGTGAACCGGGAGGCGTTCTCCGCGGGCGCGCTCATCGCCATCTCCGCCAACAAGATCTACATGGATGAGGGCGGCGTCATCGGGGCGGCGACGCCCGTCGACCAGGAGGGTGAGGCGGCGTCGGAGAAGGTGATCTCCGCCGTGCGGAGCGACTTCCGGGCTGTCGCGGAGGTGCGGGGCCGCGACCCGAGCATCGCGGAGGCGATGGTTGACGAGAGCATCGCCATCGACGGGCTGGTGGAGGAGGGCAAGCTCCTCACCATGACGACGAGCGAGGCGCTGCAGTGGGGCTACGCCGACGGCCAAGCCGGCACCATCGAGGAGGCGCTGGAGGCCGAGGGCATCGTCAACGCGGAGCTCGTCGAGGTGGAGTACAGCCTGGCGGAGCGCTTCGTCCGCTTCCTTACGAACCCCGTCGTCGCGTCGCTGCTGATCTCACTCGGCTTCCTGGGGCTGCTGGCGGAGCTGACGTCGCCGGGGTTCGGGGTGCCGGGGATTGCGGGCATCCTGCTGCTGGCGCTCTTCTTCTGGGGCGGGTTCCTGACGGAGCTCTCGGGCTGGGAGGGCGTGGCGCTGGTGGCGATCGGGCTGGCGCTGATCGCCGTGGAGATCATACTCATCCCGGGATTCGGGGTGGCGGGCATCCTTGGACTCATTGCGTTCATGGCCGGGCTGTACATCTCGCTCATCGGGCAGGGGGCGACCTCGGGCGACTTCATCCGGGCGGGGCTGGTGCTGACAGCGTCGATGATCATGATCGTCGTCGGGGCGGCGGCGATCCTGACAGTGCTGCCGAACCGGCGGGGCATCGGGGGGCTGGCGCTGCAGACATCGCTGCCGCGGGGGAGCGGACTGCTGACGCGGCTGGGCGGTGCGCCGGCGGCGGGGACGGAGGGCGGCCCGCAGGTGTACGTCTCGCTGCTGGGGAAGCGGGGCGTGGCGGTGACGGTGCTGCACCCGGCGGGGGTCGCTCAAATTGACACTCAACGCGTGGACGTGGTATCAGAGGGGGGCTACATCGAAGCCGGAACTCCCATCGAAGTGATAGCGGACGAGGAGTACCGGCGCGTCGTGCGGGCAGTCGAGCCCGGCGACGGCCAATCACCCCCCGAGAGCCCGCAGGACGGGCCGTAGAAAAGTCAGCAACCGTAGGAGAACACCGCCATGGCATGGATTGGACGAATCCTGATCATCCTGCTCCTCATCCTTCCCATCATCTTGACCCTCGGACTCATCCTCTTCTTCATCCCGGTGGGGTTGTGGTTGAGCGCCATCTTCGCGGGCGTGCCGGTCAGCCTGCTGAGCCTCATCGGCATGCGGCTGCGGAAGGTGAACCCGCACGCCATCGTCGAGCCGCTGATCTCGGCGACGAAGGCGGGGCTGGACCTGGACATCAACGACATGGAAGCGCACTACCTGGCGGGCGGCAACGTGGGCCGGGTAGTCTCCGCAATGATCTCGGCCGACAAGGCGAACATCGACCTGACGTGGCAACGGGCGACGGCCATCGACCTGGCGGGCCGGGACGTGCTGCAGGCGGTGCAGACGAGCGTGAACCCGCGGGTCATCAACACGCCGCGGGTCTCGGCGGTGGCGAAGGACGGCATCCAGCTCATCGCCGTCGCGAGGGTGACGGTGCGGGCGAACCTCGACCGGCTGGTCGGAGGCGCGGGCGAGGAGACGATTCTGGCGCGCGTCGGCGAGGGTACGGTATCGGCCATCGGCTCGGCGGAGGCGCACAAGGCGGTGCTGGAGAACCCGGACCAGATCTCGCGGAAGGTGCTCTCGGGCGGGCTGGACGCGGGAACGGCCTTCGAGATCCTGTCCATCGACATCGCGGACGTGGACGTGGGCCGGAACATCGGCGCGCAGCTGCAGATCGACCAGGCGGAGGCGGACAAGCAGATCGCGCAGGCGCGGGCCGAGCAGCGGCGGGCGATGGCCGTCGCGCAGGAGCAGGAGATGGTGGCCCGGACGCAGGAGATGCGGGCGCGGGTCGTCGAGGCGGAGGCCGAGGTGCCGCGGGCGATGGCCGACGCCTTCCGCGCCGGGAACCTGGGCATCATGGACTACTACCGGATGCGCAACGTGCAGGCCGACACGGCCATGCGCGAGAGCCTGGGCGGCGAGCAGGAAGAGAACACGCAGAACTAGATCCCACCAGGAGCGCATTGCGCAGCCAGCGTTCAATCCGTTCGTAAGGCCCTTCGATTTCCCTCAGGGCGAACGGATTGAACGGCGGGAGTGATCGGGCGATGGCCAACAGCAGGCTGGAGGAGCTGAGACGGCGGGCGCAGGAGCGCATCCAAGAGGTGCGCGAGCAGATGGAGCGCGGCGAGGATGTCGCGGCGCCGGAGCCCCCGCCCGAGCCTCCCCCACGGGCCGAGCGCCGGACCGAACCGCCCCCGCCGCCTACCTACGAGGGACAGTCGCTCGAAGGTCCTTCGCTGGAGGGGCCGTCGCTGGAGGTGGAGCCGCCTCGGCCGCAGCCGCAGCGCGAGCAGCCACGCGCCCAACAGGCCGCGCCGCCCTCGCAGGCTGCGCCGGCTCGGCGTCGTCAGGCGGCTCCCGCGCGGCAGCAGCGGGCCGCGGGGCAGACCGCGCACCACCCCCGGCACAACGGGGCAGCGAGCATCCTGAGCCGGGAGACGCTGCCGCACGCGA
>JAPPNT010000090.1 GCA_028873745.1 Chloroflexota bacterium
GGCCGGGGCTGTGAAGCATGACCCCGAACGGCCCTCGGACGCGACCTCGCTCGGCAGCTATGGCGTCCCACTCATGCTGTTGTTCCGGCGGCAGTTGGGCTTTGTCTGTGATGGGCTTGATGCGCGTCATGGCGATTCTCCGGTTGGTGCGAATTGGAGGGGCACGTTTGTCACTCGCGCCCATTACACCAGCGTCACAGGATCCACGTCCACCGTCCACGTCGGCGGGACGGGCAGCGTGGAGAGGAGCGACGGCATGTCCGTTGCGGGCGTGGGCGGGAGGCGGAGGACTACGTTCCAGCGGTAACGGCCGCGGAGGCGGGCGGGGTAGCCCGGCGCGGGCCCGGCCACCTCGATTTCCGTGAGCCCCTGCTGCGCGAGGGCAAGCTGCAGCTCCGTCCCGAACCGGCGCGCCTCGTTCGAACCGTACTCGCGGTTGGAGTGCGAGAAGGAGAAGCGCGCGAGGCGGGAGAAGGGCGGGTTGCGGAGCTCCCGGCGCAGAGCGACTTCGCGCTCGTAGAAGGCGTGGTAGTCCTGCCTCGCGCCCGCCTGCACGGTGTAGTGCTCGGGCGTGTAGGTCTGTACGACGACGCGGCCAGGGTCGTCGCCGCGGCCCGCGCGCCCCGCCACCTGGCAGAGGAGCTGAAATACCCGCTCGCCGGCGCGGAAGTCGGGCAGGTAGAGGCCGAGGTCGGCGAGGACGACGCCGACGAGAGTGACGTTCGGCAGGTGGAGGCCCTGCGCGACCATCTGCGTGCCGACGAGCACCTGCGCATCGCCCCGCGAGAAGCGCTCCATGAGCTCGCGGTGGGCGTCGCGCTCGCGGGCGGCGTCGCGGTCCCAACGAAGGACGCGCGCGCCCGTCGTTCGTTCAACCTCCTGCACCACGCGCTGCGTGCCAAGGCCAAGGTAGCGGATGTGCGGGCTGCGGCACCGTGGGCACGCACCGCCGGGCCGGTAGCGCCGCCCGCAGTGGTGGCACACCAGCCGCTCGCCCTCCGCGTGGTAGGTGAGCGGCGTCGAGCAGCTGCGGCAGTGGAGGACGTGGCCACAGTCCCGGCACTGTACGGTACCTGCAGAGCCGCGCCGGTTCAGGAAGAGGATGGCCTGCCGCCCGCACTCCAGTGTTTCCGACAGGGCGTCGCCGAGGGCGCGGCTGAAGATACTGCGGAAGCCCTCCTTCAGCTCCTCCCGCATGTCGACGACCTCAACGTCGGCGAGGGGCGACGCCTCCGGGCCGCGCGGGCCGGGCCGCAGCCGGTCGCGGAGCTCGAGGAGTCGGACGCGGTTGCGCCCGACAGCGTGGTACGTCGCGACGTCGGGTGTCGCGCTGCCGAGGACGACGGACGCGCCCGTCAGCCGGCCGATGGTGACGGCCGTCGAGCGGGCGTGGTAGCGCGGAGCCACGTCCGGCTGCTTGTACGTCCACTCGTGCTCCTCGTCCAGGATGACGAGGCCGAGGTCCGGCATGGGGGCGAAAATGGCGCTGCGGGTGCCGAGGAGCACGTCGAAGGCGCCCTCGCGGACGCGCCACCACGTGTCGTAGTGCTGGCCGGACGTGAGGCCGCTGTGCAGCAGGCCGACGCGGCCGGGGAAGCGGGCCTGCAGCCTCGCGACGATCTGCGGCGTCAGCGAGATCTCGGGTGCGAGCAGCAGCCCGCGCTTGCCCGCGGCGATGCACTCGGCGAGGGCGCGCAGGTAGACCTCTGTCTTCCCGCTGCCGGTGGGCCCGTGCAGCAGAAAGACCTCGTGCCGACCCTCCCGCACACTTGCCGCAACCTGATCAACGGCCTCGGACTGCTCGGGGGTCAGCGTCAGCGGGACCTCGCGGTGCGGCGTGTACGCCTCCAGCGGGTCGCGCACGCGCCGCGTCTGCTCCAGCTCGAGCAACCCGTAGCCGAGGAGCCGGCGAACGGTGTCGGCGCCGAACTCCTTTCGCGCCTGCGCCGCGTCCAGCGTCTCCTCCAACAGCACCTGCTGCAACAGTGCGAGGCGTCGTGACGTGGGTGGGAAGGTGCCCGCCGCCAAGTGCGCCTCATCGACGGTCACCTTGAGAAGCAGACGCTGAGAGAACGCGGGCCGCGCCGCCTGCCGCGACAGCTCCCAGCCCTCGGCGACGATCCCGGCGCGCGCGAGGCGTCGAGCGGCGCGGACAGAGGCCGCGCCCAGCGAGCGTTCGAGCGCGTCCTGCGACACGCGGCCCCGGCGCGCCAGAAACTCCAGCACGCGGGAATCGGCGGGCGACGTGGCAACGAGCTCGGTCGGCTGTGGCGCGGGGACGGACAGGCTGAAGTAGCGGACCAGGCGGCGGCGGAAGTCCTGCGGGAGCATGACGGCGGCGGCCTCGTACAGCGTGCAGCGGGTCTCGCGGCTGAGCCACCACGCGATCTCGAGCTGGTGCGGCGCGAGGACCGGATCGGGGTGCTGCGCGGCGAGGACGGGGCGGATGCCCTGAATTTGCGTGGTGTCGGAGAGGGCGAATACGACGCCGCCAACACGGCGCGACAGCAGGGGGACGAGGACGGGCTGGCCGGGATGCAGGCGCACGCCGTCCGGGATGGCGTACGTGAAGGTCCGCTCGGGGCCTACCGCGGCGTCAACGGCAATCTCAGCGTAGCGGGCTTCGTGCCGCTCCCACTGCGCAGCCATAGGGCATCACCTGTGGACCGGCCGCGCGGCGAAGGGCCGGGGAATCAGGACCGCTGCTCTTCAGCGTCTGTGGCAGCCTCATCTTCCGAGGGTGCAGCTTCGGGCTCTGGCTCGGATTCAGCTTCAGGAGCTTCCGCCTCTGTGTCAGGGGCTTCTGCCTCCGGCTCGTCTGCGGGAGCGTCCTCGGCTGCTGTCTCCGCTTCCGCGACGGGCTCCTCCTCGGCAGCGTCGTCAGCAGCCTCATCGACGGGGGCATCGGCTTCGGTCTCGGCGTCCGCCGCTGCGGCGTCGGCTGCCTCCGCCGTTATCTCCTCGCCGAGCGCCTCTGCGGCCGCGGCCTCAGCTTCCGCGGCGAGGGCGGCGGCTGCGGCGGCCGCCGCAGCGGCGGGGCTCGCCTTCAGCCACGCGGGCAGGTTGGTCTGCTCCTTGATGCGGGCTGCGCGCCCAGAGCGCTGCCGGAGGTAGTAAAGCTTGGCGCGGCGCACCTTGCCGTAGCGCTGCACCTGCACGGACTCAATGTGCGGCGAGTAAAGGGGGAACGTGCGCTCGACGCCGAATCCTCTGGTGACTCGGCGGACGGTGAAGCAGGCCGCGGGGCTCTTGCCGCCGACGCGCCGGATGACGACGCCCTGGAAAGGCTGGGTGCGCGTGCGCTCGCCCTCGCGGACCTTGTAGTTGACCTGGACCGTGTCCCCGGCTCGAAACTCAGGGATGTTCGGGTTCTTCGTGACCTCTACGAGGTGGTGGGCGTCCATGCGGGTCCTCTTGGCAATCTCAGATTAGGTACAACCAGACAATGGTACACGATGGGGCGAGAGCGCGGCAATGGGCGGTTAGGCGAGGATCTCGGCGGCGGCGCGGGCAAGCTCTCGGTCAAAGGTCTCCAAACTGGAGACATTGCGACGCAAGCATGATGCAAGATAGCAGAGATCCATGGCATCGACCGAACGGAACATCTCCCGAAGTATAACGGCCTGTTGCACGTCTTCCTGCTCCAACGCCCATACCTGCACGTCAAACCAGGAGACCAATTCCAGCGCAGGTCCTACGAGGCTGTCATTTCCCTCTCGCCAGAGAACAAAACAGATTTCTTCCAAGACACCGGCAGATGTACAAAGGGATTCATAGTTACGTTCCGCTGACTCAAACACCTCGTAGGCTTGTTCTCTGAGGTCAACCCTGTTTCCAACGGCATACAAGAAGACATTGGCATCAACAAAGTTCATGCGCCTGAGTGTCTCTCACGCATGCCTTCATCAACAATCCTGTTGATTTCTTCCCACGTTGGGCTGGGCTTAGGGTCCGGACCATGCAGTGCATCAATCTTGCGAAAGAACGCCTCTCGGTCTTTAGCGGTGTGCACGCGCTTGATACCGCGTCGCGGGCCAACACCTACGCCATTTCCGCCAAGGCGTTCCTTGGCCGCAGCGTGCAGCCACGCACTGAGGGACATGCCTTCACGCTTGGCCTGTTCCCGAAAACGGTCGCGGTCTTCGTCCGAGAGAGAGATGTTTACTCGTACCATTGCGCCCTGGCCTCACCATGTGATAGCTCAATTATACACAAATCTGATGAGAATTAGACCCTTGACACCTGCACGGGCATGATGTGGAGGCCGGGGACGCGCAACATCGGGTCGTCGTCCGGCGACTGGTCGAGGGCGGTGGCGAGCTCGCCGAAGAGGACCGTTGCCGAGACGACACCGCGCAGCGGGCCCGTCGTGCGTACGAGGCCGCGGATACGGTGGCCGTTCGCCCCAACGTCGATGACATCGCCGGGGCCGACGCCCAGCGCAGCAGCGTCGTCGGGGTGAAGTTCAAGCGCGTCCTCGCGACGGATAGCGTTCTTGCCGTTGCTGCGCACCACCTCGACCTCGCCTACCGGCAACGACAGGACGCGGCCAGGCGCGAAGAGGAATTCCGCGTCGCCAGCGCGAGCGGGCATCGGCGCAAGGGGGGTCAGCTCGGCGCGCTCCGGCATCGACCACGGCAACTGCACGCCGCCGGCGTCGAGGGCGTAGTCCGTAGCGGCAGCGTAGGCCGGAACCGCATCGCGAATGGCCTGCAGCGTCTCCGACGGATGCCCGCCGAAGCCGTCGACGCCCATGCGGCGGGCAAGCTGTGTGAGCACGGCGTCGGCAGGGCGGGCCTCGCCCTTGGGTTCGATAGCGGCGCGGCGGCGCAGCACCCAGCGGTCAAGACTGGTCACAACGCCGTCCTCCTCAGCGAAGGAGGTCATCGGCAGCAGCACGTCGGCGGCCTCCGTGAGCTCGGAAGAGAACATGGCCTGCACCACGAGAAAGTCTGTGTGCGTCAACGTGTGGACAGCCTCCGGCGTGAACAGCGCGCTGTCGCCGAGGACCATGGCAGCATTGACGTCCCCCTGCGCGATGGCCTCAAGCGAGCGCGGCGCGCTCAGGCCATCGTCGCCCGGCGAGCACCCAACGTCGAGGGCGCCCTGGCTCGCCGCGCCGGGGCGCAGCGGGAAGAGGCCGGTGGCGGGCTTCCCGACGTTGCCCGTCGCGATGGCGAGGTTGACGAGAGCGTCGGTGACGGGGACACGCTCTTCCTGAGCGACGTTGTCCAGCGCGTAGATGACGGCGGCGCTGCCCGCCTGCGCGAACGCGGTTGCCGCGGCAGCGATCCTGTCGGCGGCGACGCCCGTTGCGTCCGCGACGGCGTCCAGTGTGTAGCCTGCAAGCGACTCCCGCAGCGCGTCGAGGCCGCCGGAGCGCTCGGCGATGAAGACGTCGTCCTGCAGGCCCTCGTCGAGGATGACGCGGAGCATGCCGCCCACCAGCGCGCGCTCCGTGCCCGGGTAGGGCCGCAGCCAGAGGTCGGCGTAGCGCGAGAGCTCGACCTCGCGCGTGTCGATGACGATGAGCTTACCGCCCGCCTTGTGCGTCTTCTTGATGGGAATGGCGGCGACGTTGTGCTCCTCGGTGACGTTGGCGTTGACGACAAGGACGCAGCCCGCGTTCTCCAGCTCGGCGAGGGCGCCCGTCGCGGCGGCCGTGCCGAGTCGGCGGGCGAGGGGCTCGACGAGCTCAGGACGGTGGTCGACGGAGAGGTCTACGTTGCTCGTACCCATGACCTCGCGAGCGAATATGCCTGCGAGGAACGCCTGCTGGTTAGTGGCCCGCGGCGTCAAGAAGAGCGAGAACGCGCCGCCCTTGTAGTCGGGCAGCCGCGACGCGATGGCCTCAAGGGCTTGCTCCCACGTCGCCTCGACCAGCTCGCCGTGCTGGCGCAGCATGGGCGTTCGGAGTCGGTTACGGCTGTTGACGAACTCGTTGCCAAATTTGCCCATGTAGCAGAGCTGCCCGGTGTTAACGGGCGACTCCCAATCGCCAATCGAGCGGATGACGCGGCCTCGGCGGTCCACCTCCAGGTCGACCTGGCAGCCGACGGGGCAGTGCGTGCACGTGGTCTTGACCGTTTCAACGGCCTTGTCCCACTTATGGTCGCGCTCCACCAGCGCGCCGACGGGACAGACGTCGATGCAGGCGCCGCAGAACTCGCAGCCGGACTCGAGCAGCGACATGCCCTGCGACGTGCCGACCAGCACGGTGCCTGAGCGCTCGATCATCGCGATGGCGTCGTCGCCGCGCATTTCCTCGCAGACGCGGACGCAGCGCGCGCAGACGATGCAGAGGTTGTAGTCGCGGTCGTAGAAGGGGTCGCCGGTCTCCACCTGCAGGTTACGGTAGTTGTAGGCCAGCGGCGACTCCATGTTGACATTGACGTAACGCACGGTGTCCTTGAGCTCGCACCGCTCGTTCTTGGGGCAAACGACGCAGCGGTCGAGGACGCGGACGTGGCGGAGGCAGATGTCCTGCGGCCCGCACAGCTCGATGCGGTGGCAGGTGAGGCAGCCGTGGGGATGCTCAGAGAGCAGCAGCTCCATGACGCTCTCGCGCAGCCCGCGGATCTCCTGCCCCAGCGAGCTCACCACCATGCCCTCGGCGACAGGCAGCGTGCAGGACGCGGGGGTACCCCGGCCGCCCTCGACCTCGACGCAGCACATCCGGCACGCGCCGTAGGGCTTCATGCCCGGCCAGTAGCACAGGTACGGGATGTACACGTTGTTGTCGATGGCCGCCTGCAGCACGGTTTGCCCCGGTTTGGCCTCGACCTCAACGCCGTCTATGGTGAGCTTGATGGGCTCCGTCATTCGCTTGGCCCCTGTCTCCTATCGTTTGGCGGCTACGCGGTCGATTTTGCAGCCGCCTCTTCCTCGACGTACCAGCCGGACACGGCCTCGGGCGACGTGCGCGTGGGGCGGTGGAAGCGGGCGGTGCAGCTTCCCGTCGGGCACCGGCCCTCCTCCAGGTGGACGCGGAAATCCTCCTCGAAGTGCTGCAGCGACGACCTGATGGGGTTGAATCCGAGCTGCCCGTGCCCGCACAGCGACCCCATGCCCATCGTCTTGCCAATGGTGCGCATCAGGTCGAGGTCCGCCGGGCGCCCTGCGTTCGAGGCGATGCGCTCCAGTGTGTCCAGCAGGTGCGTCATGCCGAGCCGGCAGGGGAAGCACTTCCCGCACGACTCGTACTGGCAGAAGGCAACCATGTTCCACGCGAGGTCGACGGCGCACACGTCCTCGGACGCGACGATGATGCCGCCGGAGCCGAGGATTGCGCCAGCCTGCGACATCAGCTCGTAGTCGAGCGTGATCTCGAGGCTGTCGGGGCCGAGCACGCCGCCGAGGGGTCCGCCGGTCTGCAGCAGCTTGACCGGTGAGCCCGTCGCGGTGCCGCCCGCGATGTCGTTCACCACCTGCCCCAGCGTCAGGCCGAAAGGCACCTCATACATGCCGGGGTAGTTCACGTTGCCGGTGAGGCACAGGATGGCGGTGCCCTTGCTGCGCTCGTAGCCGATGCCGGAGAACCACTCGCCGCCGAGCCGGACCAACTCCGGCGCATAGGCGACGGTCTTCACGTTGTTGATGTTGCTCGGGTTGCCCCAGACGCCCGCCTGCGCCGGGAAGGGGGGCCGGAAGCGCGGCATGGATCGCTTGCCCTCGATGGCCTCCATGAGCGCCGTCTCCTCGCCCGCGACGTAGGAGTCGCCGGTGAGCGCGACCTCCATGTCGAAGGAGAAGCCGGAGCCGAGGATGTCCTGGCCGAGCAACCCCTGCTCGTAGGCCTGCCGAATGGCCTCCTTCGCGCGGTCGATGGGGCCTGTGTCTTATACACAACTCCGAGCCCCCGAGACTAAGGCGAATGGGGGTTTCCGGGGTGGGGGTTATAAAAAATGAGGGGGGGGGGGGGGGGGGGGGGG
>JAPPNT010000116.1 GCA_028873745.1 Chloroflexota bacterium
GCGTTGCGTTCATGCGCTGTACCTCACTCGCGGGTCGAGCAGCAGGTAGAGCACCTCCAGCACGAAGCGCGCCGCCACGTACATGAGGGTGAAGATGAAGGTGAGGGCGACGATGAGGCCCTCGTCCGGCGTGCCCGCCACCGCCTCGAAGTACAGGCGGCCCATGCCGTTCCAGTTGAAGACGGTTTCGACGAGGATGGAGCCGCCCAGCGAGCCGACAAGGCTCAGGATGAGGCCCGTGACGATGGGCGGCGCGGCGACGCGGAGGATGTGCTGGCGCATGACGGCGCTCTCGGCGAGGCCCTTGGCGCGCGCGACGAGGACGTGGTCCTCCTGCGCCACGTTCAGCGTCATGGTGCGCACCGCGTACAGGTACGGCCCGACGCTGACGAGCACGAGCGTGATGATGGGCAGGAGCGCGTGCTTGAGCAGGTCGAAGAAGCGGGCGATGCCGCCCTCCGGCGGCGGCGTGCTGAACATGCCTCCGCTGGGCAGGATGTTGAACTGGAAGGAGAGCAGCAGGATGAGCAGGATGCCCGTCCACCACGCGGGCAGGGCGAAGGAGACCGCCGCGCCGAAGGACACCGCACGGTCCAGCCTCGTGCCGACACGCGTCGCCATCTTGACGCCGACGGCGAGGCCGATGACGGCGGTGATGACGAGGCTGGTGGTCAGCAGGATTGCCGTGTTGGGCAGCCGCTCCAGCACGATGTCGGACACGCGCCTGCTGCCCTCGGAACTGCGGAGCGTGCGCGCCTCGCCGAGGTCGAGGGTGATGACGCGGAAGACGGTGGCGGGCATGCGCTCCCACCACGCCTTGTCCAGGTCGTAGAACTCGATGAGCTCCTGCCGGCGGACCTCCAGCGCCGCCTCGAGGGCGTCGGGGTCGCGGGCCTGCGTGGCCTGCGCCGTGCGAAGGGCGCGGATTTCCTCGTTGATGACGGCGGTGAGGATGCGGTCGGAAAAGCCGGTGGAGCCCAGGGTGACGACCAGCAGGACGAGCACCGTGAGCAGCACGCCCAGGAGCGTCGCGGCGCGGAGGCCGAGGGTGCGGACGAGGGCCAAGGGGCTCCTCCATCGTGCTCAGAGTTCGCGCGGCGCGGCGCCGCAGTCACCAGTATAGCGAAGGAGGCGTCGACAGGCGCGAGTGGGGCGCAACAAAAGGGACGGCCCCGAAAGAGCCGTCCCTCGAAAGTTCCTGTCGAGAGAAACCCTACCGCCGCACCCGCCGCCGCAGCACGAGGCCCAGCAGCGCGAGGCCGGCCAGCGCGTAGACCGACTCGGCCTGCTCGGCGCGGCCGCAGCCTCCGCCGCTCTCCTGCTGCTGCACCGGCGCCGTCTGGCCCGAGGGCGCGGTGGTGGCGGCCGCTTGGGCGGGCTCGGTTGTGGTTGTTGTCGTCGTGCCGGCGCTTGTGCTCGGCGTGGCGGCTGCGGCGTCAAGCGACGCCTCGAGGTCGATGCGGCGCTGGGTCATGCTGGAGACCGAGTCGCTGTAGCCGCCGAGGAAGAGCTGGTAGAGCCCCGGCTGCAGGGCGTCGCCGACCGACTGGCCGAGCTCAATGGTGAACGCGCCGCCCCCGCCGGGCTGCGCCTGACCCATCGCGAGCACCTTGCTCTCCGCCGGGTCGAAGAGCGTGTACTGCAGGCCGACGGTGCCCGGACCGTCCACCTGCACCGACAGCGTGTTGGACGCGCCTATCTGCAGCGGCGTCGAGGGCGTGTCGGACAGCCGGACGAGCTCAGCCTCGCCGAAGCTGAAGTCGCCCTTGGAGAATGGGTAGTCCGGGTGCCGGTTGGCCGTCAGCTCAGCGAACTGCGCCGGTGGGTCATAGCGGGTGAGCATGAAGGGGCCGTTGCTGATGACCATGAGGTTGTGCTCGCTGAACCAGTCGATGACGGCTTGGTAGCGGGCCTGCGCCTCAGCCGCCGAGACGTACGAACGGCCATTCACGGTGAAGACGCTCTCCGGCACGGTGCCGTTGCGCTGGAAGTTGAGCAGCGTCGTGCGGACGAGCCGGCCGTCGCGGTCCTGCACCAGGCTGATCCACGGCACGTCGAAGCGGGCGGCGGCTGTGTCGCTGTAGGCCGCACGGCGCTGGTTGAAGACCAGGTCGTCCATCGCCGCGAGCACCTCCCAGGGCATGGACACGCTGGAGGTGCTGGCGTAGGACGCGATGTAGTTCTCCTCGAAGTGCCAGAAGTCCACGTAGACCTCCAGCCGGTTGTCGTCCAGCACACGAATGCCCTTGAAGGTCTCCAGGAAGGGCCGGGCCGTCACCGCGAGGGCCCGCTCAATCTTGGACTTGTCCTCGTCGTAGGCCATGTCGAAGCCCTGGTAGATGGAGTAGAGGACGTCTGCCATGGTGATGTCCTGACCGTGGTGCCAGTCAGCGGAGAAGTACTGGCTGTAGTCCAGGGTGACCTTGCTGGTCGCCTGCGTCCCGGCGGGCACGTTCACCCACGTGTCCGTCGGCGGGTCGACGACGACCGCGTCGGCGGGCACGGCCAGCTTGCCGGACGGCCCCGCCGTTTCGACCTCGAACGAGGCGCGGACGGGCTGCGGGACGCCGGAGAACGGGTGGTTCCAGATGGGCGGGTCGCTCAGGTTGCGCCAGATGTCCGTGCTGTAGACGTCGCCGAATCCGCCGATGGGGTTCCACGTCGTCCGCTCCGTCCACACCCACAGGTGCCCGACGGTCAGCTCGCTCTGGCCGGGCACCTCGGCCTCGCGCAGCGTCCACGGCGCCTTGGGCCCCGCGACCAGGTCCTGCGTGACGCCCGTCAGCTCCGAATTGGCGGCGAAGCTGTTCTGCACCGTCGCCACCCAGATGCGGACAGACTCCTCGACGGCTATGCGGGTGGCGCGCTGGTAGAGCTCGTTGCGCTCGGCCTCGGTGCTGAACTCGCCGCGGAAGATGCGCTGGCCAATCTCGTCCAGCTCGGCGTTCTCGTACTGCCAGAAGCCGGCCTCGCGCCAGCCGGGCATGCCGCCCGTCCACGGCGCGGTGAACTGGTTGATGGCCGAGAAGTCGTAGCGCACGGGCGCCGAGCGTCCCCAGCCCTCGGTGTACATGTGCCACGAGAAGGTCTGCGGGTTTGACGCGTAGACCGTCAGGATGGCGGGCGCGAAGTTCTGGTAGACCGGGTCGACCTGGAAGCCGGCCTCGTTGAGCTCGGCGCGGACCAGGTCGCCGATCTCCCGGCGCTCGTCCTCGATGCGGATGATGAACTTGATGCGGATGGGCGTGCCGTTGTAGTTCCAGACGCCGTCGACCATCTCCGCGCCGGCGTTCGTCATGGCCTCGTTGATGAGGCCGCGGGCGAACTCCGGGTCGTAGCGAATGTTGAGGTCACGGATGATGTCGAAGACGGTGAGCTGGTCGAAGTCCGTGGGGCTGACGTGCGTGACCATCGGGTCGGCCATGCCGCGGTAGATCTCGCCCGCCACGAACTCCCGGTTGACGAGGTGCTGGACGGCCCAGCGGACCTCGCGGATGGAGAAGGGGTTGAGCTGGCCCTCGGGCGCTTCCGCCGGGTTCAGGATGAGCGAGTTGGTCGTCGCGGGGGCCTCGAATATCTGGATGTCGTCGTCGCCGCGCAGCTCGGTGGCGGCGGCGGTCTTGAGGCCGAAGAGGTAGAGGTCCATGTTGCCCTGCTCCAGGTCGAGCGGGGCGCGGTCGACGTGGAAGGCCTTGAAGTAGACCTTGTCGACCGCTGGGCCCTTCTGCGCCTGCTCCGGGCCGGCGGCAAGCGCGCTCCCGATGCCCAGTGCGAGCGCAAGGAGCAACACGACGCCCAAGGTGAGCAACAGCCGTACTCGACGGGCCTGCATGGGGCCTCCTCCTCTTCCGCTATCAACATCTGCGCGGGGACGCGCCGGCGGCGTTCACCGGCGTGTCCCCACTATTTTCACCTTTCAGGGGCGCGTCTGCCTACGGCTACCCGCCGCCGGACGGGGCCTTCTTCCCCACGAGGAAGGCCAGTCCGCCCACCACGACGGCCGTGCCCGCCACCGCGACGATGAGCAGCCACCACGGCGCCTGTGTGTCCTCGATGATGGGCGCCGGGATCTCCGGTATGACGACCTCGGGCGCGGGGGCTGCAGCAGGGGCCGCGGGCTCCGCCGTCGCCGCGGGCGCCGCCGGGACGGCCGCAGCAGCGAGGCCGCTCAGCCCCGAAATCTGCGATTCCAGCGCCCCCATGCGTTCGACGAGGTCCTCCTGGGTGTCCTGGATGTTGTCGAACCCGAACTCCATGAAGAAGGACGACGTGGCGAAGTTGCCCGATTCGTCGAAGACGTCGATGGCGTGGGCGCCCTCGCCCGAGATTGGGATGAACACCTGGCTTGTGAAGCGGCCAAGCTCGTTGGTGCGCTCCGTCGCGACGGACACGCCGCCGACGCGAATGAGCACGTTGATGTCGGGCTGGAAGTTGAAGCCCTGCAGCGTCACGGGCTGTCCGCCCGGCCCCGCCGGCGGGTTCAGGAACACCTCAGGCGACTGGATGGCCGCGCGCCGCGTGAACCCGATCTTCTGGTTCGTCGGGCCGAACTCGGCGAGGCGCGTGTCCGCCCAGACGAGGTACACGTCCTTGTCTGAGGCGGCGATGGAGAAGTAGTCGCCGATGAAGACGCCGCCCGGGAAGCCCTTGTTCGCGTTGGAGTGGAAGTCGGTCACGCGGGTGTCGGGCGTGTCGATGTCCAGCTCCTCGTCACGGAAGCCCCACGTGCGGCCCTGGTCCGTCGAGGTTGTGTAGTAGATGTGGTAGCGCGTCTGCGAGCGGTCGTCGCGGAAGTCGCCCCACATGACGTGGATGTCGCCGTTGGGCGACGTGGCGATGCTGGGGAAGAACTGCAGGTGGTGCGTCTCGTCCCCGTTCAGCGCCCTGGGCCGCGTCCACGTCTCGCCGCGGTCCAGCGAGCGCGTGAAGTAGATGTCGCCGTCGTCCACGCTCGTGTCCGGCGGGCGCCCGGTAAAGACGATGTAGACCTCGTCGCCGGGGCCGGTGGCGATCTGCGGGAAGGAGGAGCCCCAGTAGCGGAAGAAACCGTTGCGGGGCGAGAAGCCCGTCTCGTTGTAGACGGCGGTGCGCACGGGCTTGCCGAACGTCCTGCCGTCGTCCTCCGAGCGCGCGACGTAGTTCTCGGCGAGGCCCTCCTGCGAGTCGTCGTCCGTCGAGTCCAGCCAGGTGACGTACACGGTCCCGTCGGGCGCGACCTGCGGCTGCGAGCCCTGCAGCACGCGCTGGGTGCCGACAGCCGCCGTCGGGGCTTCCTGCAACTCCTGGGTCTCGTCGCCGGAGCCTTCCTCCGACGTTTCGTCGGGCGGGGAGGCGTCGGCCGCGAAGACTCGGCGCACGACGGGGCTGACCGTCACCGGCTCGCTCCAGCTCCTTCCGCCGTCGTCGGAGCTGACCACCTTGATCGAGGTCTCCAGGATGGGCACGCCGAAGAACGGGAAGTTGCCGGAGAACGGGAAGACGATGGGGTAGACGGACTCAAAGTGCGTGAAGGTGACGTAGATGACGTCCTTGTCCGGGTCCTCGGCGCTGGGGCCGATGGCCAGCCACGGCTTGTCGAGGAAGCCAAGGCTGATGTCGCCCTCCAGGCGTCCGGCCCGGCCCGGGGCCAGGTTCTTGTCGATGGAGCTGCGGTAGGTGGAGATCGGCTCGCTCCACGTCCGGCCGCCGTCCTCCGAGCGGGTGATGGCGATGCTCGACACCGTCGCCGCGTCCGCAGCCGGGCCGACGGTGAACTCGTCCACGCCGATGGAGATGAAGATGACGTACACGTTGCCCTCGCGGTCGAAGGCGACGACCGGGTCGCCGCCGGCGCCGAGGTCCTCGGCGAGGAAGGGCGGCTGCACCGGCCCTTCCCACGTCACGCCGCCGTCGATGGAGACGTAGATGCTCACGTTGGGGAAGTTGTAGTCGACGGCGCCCATAACCAGGTGGTCGGGGTCGAAGGGGTTGACGGCGATGTGCGGCTCCGTCTGGATGGGCGAGTTGGAGAAGTCTCGCGGGATCAGAATGTTGCGGCTGAAGGCCGGGGCCGGGTCACGGAAGGGCACCAAGCCCGCGCCCTGCGATGACGGGGCGGCCGGCGGCGCCTGCGGGGCCATGAAGACCTCCGGGATGTTCTCCCACGCCAGTCCGGGCGGCGGTCCGTAGGGGTTCTTGACCGCGTGCGTGAAATTCAGCGGCCCTCGCGGGTCCAGCCCGCGCGCCATGACGCCGACGGAGCTGGAGAGAAGGTAGGTGAAGGGGGTCAGGTAGGTGAAGGGCGCGACGTTGGCGTGGTTCTCCACCTCATTGAGGAATGGGCTCATGACCTGGGGCGCCCGACGCTCCAGTTCTTCCGGGTCGGACTGCGTGTTGGCGTCGTTCTCGGGCGATTCCGCGAGTGCGGCATGGGGCGCCGCCAACAAAAGGGTCAGGGCCGCCAACCCCAGGACCAGCCTCAAGCTCCGCTTCATGCCTTGCTCCCCTTTCCGTCAGCTTGCATATCTTGCCGGTGCAGGAATGTCCGGGGCCTACTCCTCTACGAGACCGGAGGCGACGTCGATGCGGTTGATGAGCAGCAGGAAGACGTCGCTCTGCAGGTCGCCGGACAGGGTGCCGAACTCGACGGCCCCCGTGTCGAAGAATGCCTGCAGCGACTCGCACGTGTCGTTGTACTCGCCGTCAAACCAGTCGAAGTAGGTCGGCAGGAACTGGATGACGCGGTCCACCTTCGCTCCAAGCGTCGGGTCGGACGCGATTGCCAACTCCTTCACCGTCTCCCAGTACTCCGTCGCCTCCTCCAGCGTGTTTGGCGTGTCCTTGCGCAGCTCGACGAGCAGCAGGCGGTCGTCGGCCAGCGGCGCGAGGGCGTCCTGGAACTCGGCAATCTGCGCCGCCAGCTCTTCATGGCCGGCAAGCTGTCCCTCCAGGACGCTCACGCGTGACTCGGCTGAGGTGAGGTCGGACTGCACGCCGCGCGCCATGTCCTGCGCGGCGGCCAGGGTGACGCCCTGCCGGTCCAACTCGTCACGCAGCGCCTCGTTGTCGGCGTTGGCCTGCGCGACCTGCTCCCTGAAGCCGGCCACCTGGTCCAGGAGCTCCTGGTACCGCGTGTCCTTCTCGGTAATGGACGCCTCCAGCCGCATCACCCGTTCCGTGCTGGCGTTCAGGCTGGAAGCCGCCTCCGTGGATTGGGGCTCGAAGGCGAGGTACCCGATGCCGATGCCGATTCCCAGCGCGACAGCGGCGATTGCGACCGTGAGGGTGAGTGTTCCCAGCGAGGCTGAGTTGAACATCTGCATCTCCTTATGGGTGACGGGCGGCGCCCCGCTCATGCGGACCGCCGCTCACCTGCCTGTGTGTTGCCAGCCTTCTATACGGCTCCGTAAAGAGCCTGTCCCTACGTGGCGTCCGACGATTCTGAAGCCGCCGTCTCGTCTGTGGTCTCCTCGTCCTCGGCCGCCACGGTGGAGAAATACCCCTTGCCGGCGCGGTAGAAGGAGTCGAGTCCAAACACCAGCAGCGGCGCCGGGTCGTCGACGGCGACCTGCCAGATCGTCCACGCCTCGATGCGGGCGCCGGGGTAGAGCCGAGCGCTCAGGAACGGCTGCGGCGGCCGCACGTTGAAGGGGATGATGTAGTCGTGGCCCTGGCTGGACAGCAGCCCGAAGTCGAGCTGGTTCACCCAGTCCGTGTGGCCCTCCGGTCCCCTCGTGTAGTCGATGCGCACCCATGCGAGCATGTACTCCGTGCCGGGGAAGGCCGGCAGGTTGAACCGGTACGCCTGCCGGATGATGTTCCAC
>JAPPNT010000175.1 GCA_028873745.1 Chloroflexota bacterium
GGTGGGTCAGTTCTAACTTAGCGGAAAAGGGTCAAATCTAACTTAGCATTGACAAGACGAGCTGCCGTGCGGCGTTGGATCTTGGCTCCTGTACCGCAGGCGTCGTCCCTGTATGGCCATTCCCCGGGGTATCCACGATGGAAGGAGGAGTCATGGCCAGGGTCTCACCATGGCATGCGTCGGGCTCGCCAACCTATCACCTCTGCACGCGGTGTACCGACGGCAAGGACATCGATCGCCTTATGCGGCTCCTCGGCACCGGCGGCAAGCCACTCTGCGAGACGTGCCGCCAACTCATCCATGCTGGGCAGTGCTAGCCGCTGCGCGGGGGCAAGCCCGGGCAGCCGCGTCCGCCCCTCGTGAGGACCAGCTCTACGGAGACCGCGCGGCGGCCTGACGGGCTCAGGCGTCGACAGATGGTCGACGGTCCCCTTCGGTAGGGGTTTCATCACGGGCCGAAGAAGCACGACGCCACTGGCCCGCGGCGTCCGCTGGCATGGCCTCCTGCCAGGTCCGCCCTGGGGCGAAGGGCCGCGGCGTTGGATTCGGCAGCCCCGCGCGCAAGTGTGGCCAGTGCGGTGCGCTGCCCTGATGCTAACAAGACCTCACAGAAGACATCCCATAACTCACAGAACGTTAATCTCAGGCCGGTATCCTGAGGGTGGCGTCGGTCCGGCTGCCGGGGGCTCGGGACTGCAGCCGCCGTCTCAGAGACAGGGCGAGACCCGGTGCAATGGGCGCGGCAACCAGTTCCTCACCTCCGCCGGCGGGGCGGCCAGAGCGACCTTCCTTACTCGGGGGCCGGGCCCTGTGCGGTTCAATTTCCCCTCACCGTGCGGGGCCCGTCTCCTCCCAGACGCCGAGGTACAGCGCAACGACGCAGTCGGCATGGGCGCGTCACTGCATTCCGCCAGACCACCCGCGAACCAAGAGTCAGCGGAGGACCAGCGCGATGGGGGTGCCCATCTCACAGGCGTGGACCGTGGCGTGGCACGTGGTGAAGCAACGTGTCGCCGGCCGCCAGCGCTACCCGCTCGTGCTCATGCTGGAGCCCCTCCTGCGCTGCAACCTCGCCTGCGCGGGCTGCGGGAAGATCCAGTATCCCGCGCACGTGCTCCGGCGTGCCCTCACCGTGGAGCAATGCCTGGCCGCCGTCGAGGAGTGCGGCGCGCCCATCGTCAGCATCCCCGGGGGCGAACCCCTGCTCTACCCGCACATCGGCGAGCTTGTGGCCGCCCTCACGCGCCGGGGGAAATACGTCTATCTCTGCACCAACGCGCTCTTGCTCAAGGAGAAGCTGGAGACGGGCGTCTTCACCCCCTCCAAGCGGCTCAGTTTCAGCGTGCACCTGGATGGCTTGCGGGATGACCATGACGCGTCGGTCTGCCGGGACGGCGTGTACGACATCGCCGTGGAGGCCATACGGGAGGCCCTGCGGCAGGGCTTTCGCGTCACCACCAACACCACGCTCTTCAACACGTCCGAACCGATGCGGGTCCGCGACTTCTTCGACGCGATGATGGACCTGGACGTCGAGGGCATGATGGTGTCTCCGGGGTACAACTACGCGAAGGCCCCGGACCAGGACTCCTTCCTGGAACGGGAGCGCACGCAGGAGCTCTTCTCCGTCGTGCTCGGCGGCAAGAAAAAGCGCTGGCGCTTCAACCAGTCGCCCCTCTTCCTGCAGTTCCTCATGGGCAAGCGCGCCTTTGACTGCACACCGTGGGGCAACCCGCTCTACACCATCTTCGGCTGGCAACGCCCCTGCTACCTGCTGCAGGAGGGCTACGCCCCAACCTTCCGGGCGCTGATGGACGAGACGGACTGGGAGGCCTTCGGGAGGGCCAGCGGCAACCCCCAGTGCCAGCACTGCATGGTGCACTGCGGCTTCGAGCCGACGGCCGTCCACGCCACCTTCGCCACGTGGCGCGGGCTCCGGGACGCCGCCGTTGCCACCGCCACCGGGAGGCTGTAGGCCATGCGTGACGAGGCGACCGGTAGGGACCGGGACGGGGAGCCGGCCTGCGCCGAAGTCGCGGCCCTGGTTGAGCGGGCCTTCCACTACCGGGGCGACGTCACCGTCGTGCTCCGGAACGGCGAGAGGATCACCGGCTTCCTCTTCAACCGGTCCGCCGGGGGATGTGACCCGTTCGCCCAGCTCTTTGTGGCCGGCGGCGATCGTGAGCTCTCCATACCCTACCGCGACATCGCCCGCGTGCTGTTCACAGGCGCCGACGCCGCCGTGGCGTCCGCCAGGCGCTTTGCCGCCTTCCGGGAGCGGCAGGCCGGCAGGGAGCCGGCGCACCGTCCCGCCCCCCGCAACCCGGGAGACCGCCATGGGTCCTGATGCGGGCGCGGGCCCCCTCCTGACTGTCGCGTCGACCCGACGGGAACTCGGCGGGATGGCGCGGGGCGGCGCGGGGGCGACCGCGCGCGTCGTCGGCATGGGCCGGGTTGCGGGGACGCAGGTCGCCGCCCTCCTCGACGCGGCGCCGTGCGGCCTCCTCCTGTCTCTCGGCTATGCGGGCGCCCTCGACCCGCGCCTGGAGCCGGGCGACCTCGTCATCGGCAGCGCCTTTCTCCAGGGGGCGCGGGCGCCCATCGCCAGCACCCTCCCCACAACGCGGGCAGCCGTGCTCCTGCGGCAGGCGGGGCTGACGGTGCTTGAGGGCGCCATCCTGACGGTCGAGGAACCCCTCCTCACCCCGCAGGCCAAGCACCGGGCGCACCGTGCCAGCGGCGCGCTGGTGGCGGACATGGAGGGGCGCTGGATCGCGGACGCGGCGGCGGCGCGGGGCGTCCCGCTCATCGGCATCCGCGCCGTGCTGGACGAGGCCCGGTTTCCCCTGCCGACCTTCCTCGCCGCCGTTGTCGCGGACGGGGGCCGGCGGGAATGGGCGCACGCCATGCGCGCGATGGCCCGCCCCTCGGCGGTCACCAAGCTCCTCCCGCTCGCCCTCAAGTCGCGGTGGGCGTCCCGGTCCCTGCGGCTGGCCGCCCGGTGCATCCTGCGGGAGGGCGGGCTCCTCCCGTGAGACGCATCCTGGTGACCGGCGCATCGGGCTTCATCGGAAGCCATGTCGCCGCCGCGGCGCTGCGGCGGGGCTACGAGGTCGTGGCGCTGGCGCGGCGCCCCGACACGTACCAGCCGCCCCAGGGTGTCCACACGGTCGGGGGCGACGTGCGTGACCCGGGGGCGATGCGCGCCGCCGTGCGGGGCTGCCATGCCGTGGTCCACCTGGCCGCCCTGTGCACCTTCGACGCCGCGCAGGCGGCGCGCATGCACGAGGTCAACGTGGTCGGCACGGCGAACGTCCTGCAGGCCGCCCTCGCCGAGGGCGTCGACCGCATCGTCTACACCGGCACGGTGGGCGGCACTGCGTTCTCCCGGGAACGGCTTGCCACCGAGGACGACCTCGCGGGACCCGAGGCGATGCGCGGCCCCTACAAGCGGTCCAAGTTCGCGGCCGAGTGTGCCGTGCGGGCCCTGGTGCGGGACGGTGCGCCCATCGTCACGGTCTGCCCCACGGCGCCCCTGGGTCCCGGAGACGCCAGGCCCACGCCCACCGGCGCCATCGTGCGGGACTTCCTGCGCCGCCGGATGCCCGCCTACGTGGACACCGGGCTGAACTTCGTGCACGTCGCCGATGTGGCTGAGGGCCACCTGCTCGCCCTGGAGCGCGGGGAGCCCGGGGACCGCTACCTGCTGGGGAACACGGCGGGCAATCTCACGCTGTCCGAGGCCCTCGGAATCCTCTCCGAGCTGACGGGCATTCCGGCACCGCGCGTCCGGCTGCCCCACGGCGCCCTCCTGGCCGCCGCCTGGGCGAGCGAGGCCGCGGGAAGGATGCTTGGCTGCCCGCCCCCCCTGCCCCTGGAGGCCGCGCGCATGGCCGCAACACGGATGTGGGTGGACCCGTCGCGGAGTGTGCGGGCGTTGGGCATGCCCCAGACGCCGGTGCGACGGGCCTTCCAGGACGCCGTCGAATGGTACACCGCACACCCGTGAGCACGCGGGGGCGCGCGGAGCGGCGTGTCCGGGCCAATCGGACGCGGAGGAGCGGCGATGCGCCGGCAAGACCACGGGGAGGGAGCAGAGACGGTCACCCATGAGGGCCTCTGGGAGTGCGTCCAGCGGGCAGTGCGGCGGACGCAGGCCTACTTCTTCGGCGCCCAGCATGCGGACGGGTACTGGTGGGGGGAGCTGGAGTCCAATCCGACCATGGAGGCGGAGTACATCATGCTCACCCGCTTCCTGGGATCGGACGAGGGCGACCGCATCCCCCGCGTCGCCGAGGACATCCGCCGCAGGCAGTCCCCCGACGGGTCGTGGCGCATGTACCATGGCGCCCCGGGAGACCTGAGCACCTCTATCGAGTGCTATCTCGCCCTCAAGCTCGCGGGCGACCACCAGAGCGCCCCGCACATGGCCAGGGCCCGCGCCTTCATCGTGGCCGCCGGCGGCATACCCAAGGCCCGGGTGTTCACGAAGATCTGGCTCGCCCTCTTCGGCCAGTGGGACTGGAAGGGGACGCCGGCCATGCCGCCGGACCTGCTGCTGCTGCCCCGCTGGGCCCCCCTCAACATCTACCGCTTCGCCAGCTGGGCCCGGGCGACCATCGTGCCGATGACCATCATCCTCACCCTCCACCCCACCCGGCCCCCGCCCGTGGACCACTGGGTGCTGGAGCTTTATCCGGACGGGCCCGTGTCCTTCACCCTCTCCCGATGGAAGGCCAACCCCTTCTCGCTGCGCGGGGGGTTCCTCCTGCTCGACCGGCTCATCCGCCTCTCCCTGGGGCTGCCCTTCATGCCGAGCCGGGCGCGGGCCATCATGGCTGCAATGCACTGGATCATCGATCACCAGGAGGCCGACGGCTCGTGGGCCGGGATCCAGCCGCCGTGGGTCTACTCGCTCGTCGCGCTGAGCGCCCTGGGCCTTCCCCTGGACCATCCCGTCGTCGCGCGGGGGCTCGAGGGCTTCCGGCAGCACTGGAGCCTGCCGTCGGCGGACGGCCATGCCCTCCGGGTGCAGGCCTGCCTCTCCCCGGTATGGGACACGTGCCTGGCCATGCGGGGCCTGCTGGACGCGGGGGTGCCCGCCGACCACCCCGCCCTCCAGCGGGCGGCGTCCTGGCTCGTAGACAAGGAGATCCGGGTCGCAGGGGACTGGGCCGTGTACCGGCCCCACCTAGAGCCCAGCGGCTGGCCCTTCGAGTTCGCCAACGACCATTACCCCGACATCGACGATTCCGCCGTCATCGTGGGGGTCCTCCGGGACACGCCCCTGGGCGACCAGGAACGGGAGCGCGCAAAGGCGGAGGCGATCACGCGCGCCGTTAGCTGGTTGACCGGCATGCAGTGCACGAGCGGCGGGTGGGCGGCCTTCGACTGGAACAACACCTCCCGCGAGCTGGCGAAGATCCCCTTCGCTGACTTCGGCGAACTCCTCGACCCGCCCAGCGCGGACGTGACCGCCCACGTCCTGGAAATGTACGGGAAGCTGGGCTGCTCCCCAGACCATCCGGCGGTGCGGCGGGGCCTCGCCTTTCTCTGGGAACAGCAGGAGCACGACGGCCCGTGGTTCGGCCGCTGGGGGGTGAACTACATCTATGGCACGGGTGCCGTGCTCCCCGCGCTCCGGGCGCTGGGCATCGACATGGCGCAGCCGCGGGTGCGCCGGGCCGTCGATTGGCTCCTGGCGCACCAGAACCCGGACGGGGGGTGGGGCGAGACCTGCGCCAGCTACGCCGATCCCCGGTTCCGGGGGCGGGGCGAGAGCACCCCGTCCCAAACGTCCTGGGCCCTCATAGCCCTCATGGCGGCAGGCGAAAGGGAGAGCGACGCCGTGCGGCGGGGGATCGCATTCCTCATCGAGCGTCAACGGGAGGACGGCACGTGGGATGAACCGCAGTTCACGGGATGCGGCTTCCCCGGTTACGGTCCGGGTGACAGGCCCGACCGGTACGAGTCCCCCGGCGGCCCCCACGAGCAGGGACCGGAGCTGGGCGCGGCCTTCATGATCAACTACGCCCTGTACCGCAACTATTTCCCGCTCTGGGCGCTGGGACGGTACGCCCGGGGGCTTTAGCGGACGGTGGGGACCGTTGGGCGGTTCCCGGTTGTCCTCCAAGGTCGCGGGGTCGACGCGGAGGCGAGTCCGCTCACCCTTGGAGCGCGTCCCCCATCACGTCCTCGAAGTCCCGCGACGTATCCACTGGCGCGAAGAACACCAGCCGGTACCAGTCCGGGTCGAGCACCACGAAATCCCGCACGTTCCACGGTCGCGAAACGGGCCCCTCCGCAATCTCCACGCCCCGGCCCGCAAGCTCCGCTGCCAGGTCATCGATGGGCATCGCATCCGCCAGGAAGGACAGCGCGACGCCGGCGCCCTTGGCCCGCCCGGCTTGCGTCGGTCCCGCCTCCGGCGCCAGCAGCAAGTCCGCGTGCTTCCGCCACCGCAGATGCGCCATTACGGTCTCGCCATCCGGCCCCGGCAGGCTGAACACGGTCGCGAATCCCACCTTCTCCGAATACCAGACCACCGACGCGTCAATGTCCGCAACGGAAAGCGTCGGGAACATCGCCATCGGGTAGATCTCCATCGGTTCCGTCATTGGCTAGCTCCTGCCATTCGCTGAGCATTTAACCTTCTCTGGATAAACCAAGAGAAGTAACCATCATACTTGCGCTGGATTACCTCTTTCATCCAGTCACGTCCCGTTATGGACTTCCGGCAGAACGGAGTTCTGCAGTTGCACTCCATCTCGTAGTCCTCGTCGTCAGTCATTGCGTAGTCGACTGTAAGCTCATTGTCCGCTGCGATATCGCGCATGGCGACGAAGGCGATCTGCCCCTGAACGCCAACGTTAGGGTCACACGAATGGTTGAGATGAATCATGCCCCCTTCGCGCTCCTCCTGAGTGATGGGGCCGATGAACATGTCTTCCATGATCTGTATCTCGGCTTCTCCAACGACAAGTTGCACTTCGTCCCGCTGGTCGCGGGACAAGACATACCCACCCTTCATCACGACGACCTCACCCTTGGCGATGTGTTCACGGGCAAAGAGGCCTCGGCCGTCAATATTGCTGCGGCGTTTCTCAGTCTTTGGGGAGAAATAGGTCAAGTTCACTGTTTGGCTCCTGGCGCACGGGTGACTGGGGAGAGCAGGGGTAGCGGCAAGCCCGGTCATCGACTGGACGGTGGTGGGCCAATGCGTACCGATTTGCGACCTTTTCGCTGGGAGGTCTTGTTCTAGGAAGGGTCTTTCAGACACGGATAGCCCTTTGCGTCCCCGGCCCACTTTACCACTGGGAAGACTCCTCCGAATATACGTGGTCAGGCAGCCTGTCGCTGATCCCCGTCTCATCCAGCGCCGAGGCCTCCAACAGCGACGCAGACCTGGCGAAGTTCGAGTTCTCCGTACTCTCTCGGCCCAGCTCGGCGAGAAGGTTCTCGTGCCTCTCATTCATCCGAAAGATGAACAAGGTCCCAGTGCTAGCGCGGGAGGGTGCATCAGACGGACGAGGCCCGATTCCCCGGCCAGATCGAGGAGGGCCGTCGTGTGATTCGTGTTGGGACGGACCCTGCCGGCTATTGGCTGGAGGCCGAGGTCTGCCGGAGGCGCCGGCCTAGGCAGTCTTGCCGAGTCAGAGCATCCTCGTGGAACGGATCTGGCAGGTACCCCGAGTAGCCAGTCTACCGTTTGGTCAAAATCGATCG
>JAPPNT010000063.1 GCA_028873745.1 Chloroflexota bacterium
CGTCGAAGGGACGGATTGGCATTCTCGTGGGCGGCGGACCTGCGCCGGGCATCAACAGCGTCATCAGCGCCGCCACTATCGAGGCCATCAACCGCGGCTATGAAGTCGTCGGCATTCTCGACGGCTACGCCGTTCTCATGGACGGCAGCCCTGAGCGGTTCCGCGACCTGTACATCTCCGACGTCTCCCGCATCCACAACCAGGGCGGTTCCATCCTGCGCACGTCGCGCGCCAACCCGACGGCGACCGAAGACGGCACCGCGCGTGCGTTCGCAAACCTGCAAGCGCGGGGCATTGGGATGCTCGTCACCATCGGCGGCGACGACACCGCCTTCGGCGCTTACGCCGTCTCGCGGGCGACGGGAGGCGCCGTCCGCGCCGTGCACGTCCCCAAGACCATCGACAATGATCTGCCCCTGCCCGCCGACCTGCCAACCTTCGGCTACGAGACCGCCCGCCACGTTGGGACGCAGATCGTCATGAACCTCATGGAGGACTCGCGGACCACAAACCGCTGGTTCTTCGTCATCGCGATGGGCCGCAAGGCGGGCCACCTCGCGCTCGGCATCGGCAAGTCCGCGGGCGCGACGGTGACTGTCGTGCCGGAGGAGTTCCCGTCGGCGCAGATCACGATGGACGACGTCTGCCGCGTGCTGGAAGGCGCCATCCTCAAGCGGCAGGTCATGGGCCGGCAGGACGGCCTCGCCGTCGTCGCTGAGGGCATCATGGAGAAGCTCTCCAGCGACGAGCTCGAAACACTCGTGGGAGAGACGGCAGAACGGGACCCGTATGGGCACATACGGCTCGGCGATGTCCCTCTCGGCCTCGTGCTCCGACGCGCGATGCAGCGGCGATTCAAGGAGCGCGGCCGCTCGCTGCAGGCAGTCGACGTGGTGCTCGGCTACGAGCTCCGCTGCGCACCGGCCATCCCCTTCGACATCGACTACACCCGCGACCTCGGCCACGGGGCGGTCCGCTTCCTCACCTCCGACACCTTCGGCGATGACGAGGAGCTGCGCTACGGCGGCATGGTGTGCCTGGAAGGCGGCAACCTGCGCATCATCCCTTTCGAGCAGATGCGCGACCCGGAGACGGGCAGGACGAAGGTACGCCTGGTTGACATGCAATCGGAGCACTACCGGGTCGCCCGCCAGTACATGATCCGCCTCAACCGCCGCGACCTCGAGGATCCCGCCATGCTGACCAGGCTGGCCGAAGCAGCAAACATGACACCGGAAGCCTTCGCGGAAGAATTTGCGAGCGCAGCGACGGGGCCGGAGGAGTTGGCCGCGGTGGTGGGGGAGTAGTTAAGCCTATACAGCCTTCAAGAGGGCAATGCGGCCACTACATCGAAGGCACCACTGTGAGCTATGATAGAGATACAAGAAACTCAAGAGTTTGCCCGATGGTTCTCTAGGCTAAGAGATAGGACGACAAGGGGCCGGATCAGGGAACGCATTAGGAGGTTGAGCCTCGGCAATCCTGGTGACGTAAGGCCAGTTGGAGAGGGTGTTTCCGAGTTGCGCATCGACTTCGGCCCCGGCTATAGGGTCTACTACAAGCAACAAGGTGAAACATTCGTGGTGATATTGGCTGGCGGTGACAAAAGCAGTCAGGATCGCGACATCAGGCTAGCCCTTGAATTGGCCAGGGAACGGTAGGGGGTACGGCAATGGCAACGCAGAAGACGAGGGTCAAAACCAGACCCTGGGATCCCGCAAAGACCATCAGGGACCATGAAGAAGCGGCTGTTTATCTGGACGTCGCCCTTGAGGAAGCATTCCAGGACGGCTATTTCGCGGCGGTGCGAGACGTAATCTGGGACATTGTGCGCTACAAAGGGAGTGCGAAGGTTGCGCACGATCTCGGAATGGACGTCGAGGAGTTGAAGAAAATGTTCTCCGCCGACTCCACCCCGGACTTGTCCCTTGTCCTGAAAGTCGTGAAGGCGCTTGGCCTGCAGCTCCACGCCACGGTGGCCGACGCCAAGTCCGACGGCTAGCTTCGCCCCCTCTCTGCTTTCCTGCCGCCGTCGTTGCCAAGACTACCCCGGCTCTCCGTTTCGCTATACACTGTGCCCCATCCTAGTCAGCGCTTTACGCGCAACACGGGAGGACCCATGGAAATCAAGGTTGTAGTTGGAGACATCACTGAGGTGGCGGCCGATGCCATCGTCGTCAACCTCTTTCAGGGCGTAACCGCACCTGGCGGCGCCACCGGCGCAGTCGACGAGGCGCTCGACGGCGCGATCAGCGACCTCATCGCGGACGGCGAGATCACCGGCAAGAAGGGCAACGCAGTCATCCACACCCTCGGCAAGATGCCCGCCAAGCGCGTCGTAGTGGCCGGGCTCGGCAAGGATGGTGACTTCACCGCGAACACCGTCCGGGACGTCGCCGGCGACGCGGCCCGCTACCTGCGCGGACTCGGCGTCAAGAAGGCGGCGACGATCCTCCACGGCGCCGGCATCGGCGGCATGGACCCGGAGGAAGCAGCCGAGGCCCTCGCCGAGGGCACGCTGCTCGGCCTCTACAACTTCCGGCAGCACAAGACCGGGGACGGCGGCAACGAGGGCAAGCCTGAGGAACTCGCCGTCATGGTCTTCAACCCCGAGGACGAGGAGGCCGTGCGTCGCGGCATCGACACCGGCCGCATCATGGCCGAGGCTGCGTCGCTCGCCCGTGACCTCGCCAACGAGCCTGCCAACGAGATGACGCCGACACGCCTCGCCGCCCACGCCGAGGAGGTCGCGACGCGCCATGGGCTGGAGTTCCGCGTGCTCGAGCGCTCCGACTGCGAGGAGCTCGGCATGGGCGCCTTCCTTGGAGTGGCGCAGGGCAGCGTGGAGCCGCCCAAATTCATCATCTGCCGCTACAGCGGGGACCCCGCCGACCCTGACAACAACCTCGGCATCATCGGCAAGAGCATCACCTTCGACTCCGGCGGGATTTCACTCAAGGGTGCGGAGGGCATGGGCCGCATGAAGGCCGACATGTCCGGCGGCGCGTCCGTCATCGGCGCGATGCACGCCATCGGCCAGCTCAAGCCGCGCATCAACGTGACCATGATCGCCGCCGCCACCGAGAACATGCCCAGCGGCTCCGCCACCCGCCCAGGAGACATCCTGAAGTCCATGAGCGGCAAGACCATCGAAGTCGACAACACCGACGCCGAAGGGCGCCTGACTCTCGGCGACGCCATCACCTACGCGCGGCAGGAGCTCGGCGTGAAGCGCATCGTCGACATCGCGACGCTGACCGGCGCGATGGGCATTGCCCTCGGCAGCGTCCGCGCCGGCGTATTCAGCAACAACCAAGAGCTCGTAGAGGCCGTCATCGAGGCCGGCGAGCAGTCGGGCGAACGCATGTGGCAGATGCCCCTCGACGACGACTACAAGGAGCAGAACAAGAGCGACGTGGCCGACATCAAAAACACCGGCGGCCGCCCTGCCGGCTCCATCACGGCGGCACACTTCGTCGGCGAATTCGCGGAGGAAACGCCGTGGGTGCACATGGACATCGCGGGCGTCTACATGGTCAGCCGGGACCACGGCGTCTGGGTGAAGGGCGCCTCGGGTATCCCGGTCCGCTCGCTGGTGCGCCTCGCGCAGAACCTGGCGCGCCGGGGGTGAATAGGGCGGTGACGAGCACCATTCGAACCCATTTCCCGCTTGTCGGAACCTCCTTACCGGAGTAGACTATTGGTAAGGAGGTTTCATGCTCGTCAAAGTCACGTCTAAGCGACAAGTCACGTTCCCGGCAAAGGTGTTGGACACCATGGGCGTCAAGCCGGGCGATCACTTGGAGATCACTGAGACCGCGGAAGGCTTTCTGCTGCGGCCCAAGCGCATTGACCTGTCCAAGCTGGCCTACCTGCGGGACAAGATTGACCCCAACATACCGCCGTTGCTGGACTTTACCCCATACAGGGAGGGTGAAATTGACATCACCCCGTATCGGGATTGACACCTCGGTCTTGATGAGGTTGGTTACCGGAGAGCCGCAAGATCTCTACACGCATTGCGTTGAAGAGCTGTCCCATCTGGTCGAGCGTGGAGTAGGCGTAGTCGTGTCCAATCAGGTCATTGGCGAGGCATACGTGACTCTTCAACACCACTATGGCGCCAGCAAGGTGGAAACCCGTGCCGCACTATTCACGGTTTTTGAAAGCGGATTGGTGACACCGCAAGGGGAAGAGGCGACGCTCGATACACTGCGTGCCGACGGTGGGCCAGGGTTGGTGGACCGCCTGATTGTCGAGGGCTATCAGAGAGAGGGCCTGTCTACCCTGACCCTTGACCGTCGTATGGCCGCCCTGCCCGGCGCACAAAGGTTGTGACGGCATGCAAGGATGAGGGACTGTCATACCCCCCAGTGCGTTTGCCCGGCCCCTACGGCCATGCTATACTCCCGTTCGGCGCGTTTAACAGACGGATCAACTATTGGACAAGGAGTTGCACGGTTTGACTACTGAGCAAGTTGTGGTTTCGGAAGAGCAGGAACAACCCAAACAGCCGGCCCGGGAGCCGGTGACGATGAAGTCACTGCTGGAAGCGGGCGTCCATTTCGGACACCAGACCCGGCGGTGGCAGCCGCGGATGAAGAGCTACATCTTCACCCAGCGCAATGGCATCCACATCATTGACCTGCAACAAACACTTGTCCTGCTGGAGCGGACGGCGCAGTCTTTGAGCGACCTTGTCGCGCATGGAGGCGACGTCCTTTTTGTTGGCGCCAAGAAGCAGGCGCAGGAGACCATCGAATACGAGGCCACGCGCTGCGGGATGATGTACGTCAACCAGCGGTGGCTGGGCGGCACGCTCACCAACTTCCCCACCATCAAGTCGCGCATTGACCACATGCGGAGCCTGGAGGACCGCCAGGAGCGCGGCGAGCTCCGGCGGCTGCCCAAGAAGGACGCGTTGAAGGCCGAGGACCAGCTCCGCCGCCTGCGCAAGTACTTCCGCGGCCTCCGCAACATGAAGCGTCCCCCCAGCGCCCTCTTCGTCATCGATATCGAGAAGGAGCGCATCGCCGTGGAGGAGGGCCGCGCGGCCCGCATCCCGATCTTCGCCCTCGTCGACACCAACTGCGACCCGGACCTCGTCGACCACGTCATCCCCGGTAACGACGACGCCATCCGCTCCATTCGCCTGGTCACCGCGCGAATGGCCGACGCCGTCCTCGCAGGGATGCAGCAGCGCGAAGCCCTGCTCATGGAGCAGGAGGCCATAGAGTCCGACGCGGTTATCGATTCCAGCGAGTTCCAGGCCTACACGACTGCCGAGGACTACGAGGACCTGGCGACGGAAGAGGACCTGGAAGACCACGTCTTCTTCCCGGACGAGAGCGAAAACAGCCAGTAGTCCCGGACCTTTACATTGGGCATGGATGACGCGGATGTGGTGTGCCCATAATCCGCCAAGAGTACGCAAAGGACGGAATCACAATGGTGCAAGTCAGTGTTGAGGACATTCGCAAGCTCCGGGAAATCACCGGGGCAGGCATTCTGGACTGCCGCACTGCGCTCCAGGAAGCCGCCGGCGACCAGGGCAAGGCCCAGGCCATCCTCCGTGAGAAGGGCTTGGCCAGCGCCGCGAAGAAGGCCACCCGCTCCGCCGCCGAGGGTGTCGTGGAGTCCTACATCCACAGCGGCAGCCGGATCGGCGCCCTGCTGGAGCTCAACTGCGAGACGGACTTCGTGGCGCGAACGGACGAGTTCCGTGCCCTCGCCCACGACCTCGCGATGCAGGTCGCGGCGATGGACCCCGACCGCGTCGGCGACGATGACGAAGGCGAGGGCGTCAGCCTCCTGGAGCAGTCGTTCATCAAGGACCCTTCCAAGACCATCCAGGACCTGGTCAACGACGCCATCGCGAAGATGGGAGAGAACATCCAGGTGCGCCGCTTCGTCCGGTACGCCCTGGCCGAAGAGTAGGGAGCATTCCATGGCAACGCCCTACCGGCGCGTCGTCCTCAAACTGAGTGGCGCCTCCATACAGGGGGGCCGAGGCTACGGCATCGACAGCGAGGCCGTCGCCTACCTCGCCGGGGAGATCAGGGAGGCCGTCGCCACCGGCGTGGAGATGGCCGTCGTCGTGGGCGGCGGCAACATCTGGCGCGGCGCCGACGCCGCGGAGCGCGGCATGGAGCGCGCCGCCGCCGACTACGCGGGCATGCTCGCCACGCTCATCAACTCCCTCGCCCTGCAGGACGCCCTGGAGCAGGTCGGCGTCGACACTAGGACGCAGAGCGCGCTGACCGTGCAGGCCGTCGCCGAGCCCTTCATCCGCCGGAGGGCCATCCGGCACCTGGAGAAGGGGCGCGTCGTGATCTTCGCGGCCGGCACCGGCAACCCGTTCATGAGCACGGACACCGCCGCCGCGCTCCGCGCCGTCGAGATCAACGCCAACGCCATCTTCATGGCCAAGAACCAGGTGGACGGCGTCTATGACGCCGACCCTCGCGTCAACCCCGACGCCAAGCGCTTCGACTATCTGGAATACATGGATGTCCTCAACAAGGGCTTGGAGGTCATGGACAACACGGCGGTCTCGCTTTGCATGGACAACCATCTGCCCATTGTGGTATTTGACATGTTCAAATCAGGCAGCCTCATGCGGCTCCTGAACGCAGAACAGCTTGGCACCCTGGTAGCGGATGTCCCGGAGAGTCTGCTGAGCAGGGATTAGGAGGACGCCATGCCCACCGCGGACGAACACCTGAAGGATGCCGAACAACGGATGCACGGCGCCAACGACGCTTTGCAGCGGGAGCTCGACTCCGTGCGCACCGGCCGCGCCCGTCCCGGCCTCGTCGAGCACATCCTCGTCGAGTACTACGGCACCGAGACGCCCCTCAACCAGCTTGCCTCCGTGTCGGTGCCCGAGGCCCGCGTGCTGGCCATTCAGCCGTGGGACAAGAGCGCCATCGCCTCCGTCGAGCGGGCAATCCTGAAATCGGATATCGGCATTACGCCCAACAACGATGGCTCCATCATCCGGCTCACCCTGCCCCTGCTCACGGAGGACCGCCGCAAGGACCTCGTCCGCAGTGTGCGCAAGCGCGTCGAGGACGCCCGCGTCGCCGTTCGCAACGTGCGCCGGGACGTGCAGGACAAGATTCGGACCCAGGAGAAAAACAAGGAGCTCTCCCAGGACGACAGCCGCAAGTTCCAGGACCAGCTCCAGAAGATCACTGACAGCAACATCGCGACAATTGACAAGACGGGCGAAGCCAAAGAAACAGAACTGATGGAGGTCTAGCCCGTGCAGAAGCGCCGGGCCCGGGACGCGTACGCCGGTGTCGAGCCGGGGCCATCGACGGCCTCATTGCCGGCTTTGGAAGTCCCCGCCCACGTCGCCATCATCATGGACGGCAACGGCCGCTGGGCCAAGTCCCGCGGCCTGCCTCGCCTCGCCGGGCACCGAGCCGGCACCGAGAACATCCGGCCCGTCGCGCGCTGCTTCGCCGAGCACGGCGTCAAGCACCTCACCCTCTTCGCCTTCTCCACCGAGAACTGGACGCGGCCCGAAGAAGAAGTCACCGGCCTCTTCGACCTACTCGCCGACGTCATTGAGCAGCAGACCGAAGAGCTGCATGGCGAGGGCGTCCGCCTGCGCCACCTGGGCCGCGTCGACCGGCTGCCGGAGTCGCTGCAGTCCTCCATCGCGTCGGCGGTGGCGCTGACGAAAGACAACGACGCCTTTGAACTGAGCGTGG
>JAPPNT010000087.1:0-4355 GCA_028873745.1 Chloroflexota bacterium
CGACCACGAAGAGGATACGGCGCAACCGGTCCGGCGGCACGCCCATGCTCGTCGCGGTCTCATCGCCGAAGAGCAACAGGTTCAACGGACGGGCTTGGGCCAGTAAATAGATGAGCCCGGCGGCGAGGAGAATCGTTGGCAGACCCAGCTGGTCCCAGCGCGCACCGCCAAGCGCGCCGAGCATCCAAAAGAGCGCGATGCGTGCCGTCTGACTTTGTTCGCTGATGAAGATAAGCATGCTGGTCAGCGCCGCGAACAGGTAGCTCACCGCAATTCCCGCTAGCACCAGCCGCAATGGGCTGAGGCCGCCCGCTGAGTGCGCCAAGAGGAACGCCAGTCCGTAACCGATGAGGCCGCCCGCGAAGGCGGCGACCGACAGCGTGTAGATCCCCGCGAAGCCCCATCCGAGCACAATGACGCTCACCGCGCCGGCTGCCGCGCCGGAGGTGCCCCCAAGGATGGTCGGGTCTGCCAATGGGTTCCGCACCATTGCCTGGAGCACCGTGCCAACTACAGCTAGCGTTGCACCGACCAGCATGGCGAGGAGCGCGCGCGGGAGGCGTATGTGCCACACGATCCGCTCGTGCGCCGCTGGCCAGTCGGCCGATGCCAGGTCCGGCCAGAGTTGGTGGAACCCAATCCGCCAGGCCGTGACGGGAGATATGTCTGCGGGACCCAGAGTCACCGCCAGCACGATCGACACGGCCAGGGCGGCGCAGAGACCCCCTAACGCCGCGGCGAAGCCGAGTCCGGCCAGCCCGCGAGGCATCGCGGCGCCGCCGCGTGAACGCTTTGCGCCGGAGCGATTCAGCCTGTCCGTCGATGATGATCTCATATCTCTGCCAGCCGCCACTTCCCTTGCCGATACCGCCACCAGGACCCGCCTGTCCGCGCCGCGAAGAAGGCGATCCCGGCTACGTATACCCCAGCGAGTTCCCACCCCAGGGGGATCGCCAGCAGCCACGACAGCGGCACCATCACCAAGTAGCTGGAAACTGTGGACGCGTAGAAGATCCACTTGGAGTCGCCGGCCGCCCGCAACACTGCGGCCAGCGTCATGCTTGAAGCCATGAAGGGCACTTGCAGCGCCAGGATGATGAGCACGCCCCTGGCCTCGCTCACGACGGCGCTGTCCGGGGTCAACAGATGGAGAATTGCGGACGGCGCCACCAGCACCGGCGCAAGCAGGACCGCGGGTACGGCGACCATCAGCAGCAGCCCGGCCCGTTCCGTCGGCGCCACTGCGCCCATGTCGCGGGTGCCGAGGCTGTGGCCCACAGCGATCGATACTCCTGTCGAAAGGGCCCAGATCACCGTCCAGATAACCTGCTGTATGTTTGTGACGACCTGCATCCCGGCGATGACCGATGTGCCCAGTGAGGCGACGATCCTCAGCACAAGGACGTTATTGGTGTAGCTCAGGAAGAGCATGGCTGTTTCAGGCCAACCCATAGTCCAAAGCCGAAGAAGCGTGTCTCGGGATTGGCGCAGGTGCCCGATGCGGAACAGCTCGTACGTGCTTCGGAACCGTCTCCAACCGAACTGACCCATGTAGGCGCATCCCGCAGCTATGGAGATTGCCGTCCCCACACCCGCGCCCAGCAGCCCCCAGCCGGCTACGAAAATCAGGACATAGTTCAGGGGGATGTTTATCGCGTTGACTAGGAAAGTCATGCGCATTGCCGCGCTGGTCTCCCCCATGCCGGCGTACACGGCCCGGAACATGGCCGTTGAGCCGGCGAGCGGTGCGGCGCACGCCAGCGCCCTGAGATAGGGCACACCCTCGGACCGCACGGCCTCGCTCACGCCGAATGCGGTGAGGAGCGGACCCGCGCCAATGCTCAGGGCGAGCAGCACCATAAGTCCGGCACCTGCGCCGACGAGCAACGAGACGTCCAGCAACCGCCCTATGTCCGCCGGACGCCCCTCACCGAACCGCCGGGCCGCGATCACTTGCGCGGCTGTCGCCCATCCGCCGAACAGCATCCCTGCGGCGATGTTGACCGACGAGGCGACAGCCGCTGCTGCGAGTGCTTCCGTGGATACGCGGCTGATCATCGCGGTGTCAACCAGAGCGAGCGCGATGTGGGTAAGGTTCGCCACGGCGATCGGGTAGCTTAAGGCGAAAACGCGCTTCAGACCGCCCGCTTGGGTTGGTGTCCCCGTGCTCGTGGCTTCCTCCAGGGTGGTGAGTACCCCGCCGAAGGGATGAATGGGTTTTCATCCCTTCGGCCATTGCCGCGCATCAGCGGGCGGCGTTCACGCGCCGCACCGAGGTCGCAACCTTTATCAGCGCGTCGAGGTTCTGTGGCCCGGGCACGCTCTGCAGGAACGTCAGCGCCATGTACTGACCGTTCTCTACCGCAGACATTCCGGACAAAGCCGGGTTGGACTCCAGGAAGGTCCGGTTCGTATCCGGGCCGCCAAAACCGTAGTCGACGAAGATGATCAACTCCGGATCTTCCTCCACCACGGCTTCCCACTCCACAACACCCCACGTCCCGCTCACGTCCGAGAGGATGTTCACCCCGCCAGCGCGGCTGATGATGTCCGACATTACGGAGCCCGCGAGTGCCGTGAATGGAGCCTCTTCGCCTGAGTCGAAGTAGAAAACGCGGACTGGCTCACCTGCCGGGATCGCCGCAGTCACCTCTGCAATCTGTTGCTCCCATGAGGCGATGAGCGCCTCGGCGCGGTCCTCGACGTCGAAGATCTGCGCCATGGAGCGGACGTCCCCGAACATCACCTCCAGGGTTACGTTGCCGTCAAAGTCCGGGCAGGCCTCCGTAAACGAGAAGCTGTGTACATCAGAGTCCCGCAAGTTCTGCCCCGTGAGACCTGCGCTCTCATTGAAGCCGTAACTGAACACCATATCGGGCCCGGGGGCGAGGACCGCCTCCAGCGATGGGTAGGGGAAGCTGCCCCCAAGACGCTCGACCTGCGCTGCACGGGCTTGGTGCTGAGGTTGGAGCCGGTCTGGAGTCCCGCCGAAGTAACCGATGACGTGCTCCTGCAGCCCCAGCGCCGTCAGCACCTCGAGGGCGCTCGTGTCTGTGGCGACCACCCGCTCGGGGACCGCGTCGTAGACGGTCTCCTCGCCGCAGTTGTTGATAGTCACGCCGGCTGGCTGGGGCGTGGCGGCGGCTGTAGGGACTGGAGTCGCCGCAGCCGGCGGCGTCGCCTGGGGAGCGGCTGTTGGAGCGACGGGCACGGTGGGGGTTGCCGCGTTCTCGCCCGTGGACGCCTCGTCATCACCGCAAGCGGCGAAGAGCAACAACAGCGTCGAGACAATCAACCAGCAAGCGGTTGCCCGCAGTATTTTCGGGCCGGGCATAAAGTGTGCGTGAGGCGTGGTCATGAGTATTCCTCTCCTTCTGGATTAGGTCTGGTTGGCCGGAATGCGTTGCCTGCCCAATGCATCCATCCGCGGTATACTGTCAATGTGAACAGAATTGATATAAAGTATCAATATGTTATAAGAAACTTGGCAGATTTATAGGGTACTTTAAGGAATAATGGCCAAAGTGGCCATCTCATTAATGATATGACGTATCGATAATGATGTCAATTGTCGGACAAGACTCTGGCATCGGTGGCAAGGATCATCAGCGGTTGTCGGCGCCAACACGCACGAGAGCCAGCATGAAGTGCCCGCTCTTGCGGACGAGCGCAATGTGGGGAGTGGTCATGGGCTCCTTTGGGAGGGCCGCCGCCCGGTGGGATCGCCGTTGCCGGTCATGCCACCATGGTAACCGACTGTGACAGCGTGGGGCGGGGGAAATGAGAACAGCGCGGCGGAGAGGCCGCGCTGCATGAAGGCCTGAGTGTTGCTAGTCTTCCCGGTCCACCGATGACTTGAACCACTTAGGCAGGTTGTTGGACCTGTAGAGCATGACGGCCAGTCTGATGGCGTCCTCTATGATCTCCCTGCGCTGCAGGTCAAACGTGTCCGTGTTCCGGATGACTTCCAGATACTGCATCAGGACCTCCGCAATGGGCATATTCGGCCAGGTCACTGATCGGGAATCACTACCGAATGCCCTTGCCGGAGGCCAGAGTCACACGATGCGTAGGATTGCTGCTGAGACTCCGGGTGGCGGCGCGCGCCCTCACGATCGGGGCGCTCCGCCCGGAGCCCTATCTACTGTGTGACGAACCACACAGTGGGTAAGTTCCAATCTTACACCGGCCCGTCAAGGGGGGAAAAGCGCAGTTTCGTCGAATTCTACCCGCCCGGATACCCCTGCGGGTGGTCCCGGTGCCACCGGAATGCGTCTTTTACGATCTGGTCAAGCGCCGACATTTCCGGCTCCCACCCGAGGTCCCTCTTCACCGCCGACGGGTCGGCGACGAGC
>JAPPNT010000087.1:4365-7604 GCA_028873745.1 Chloroflexota bacterium
CCTGCCGGCGCGGCTCGATGCGCACCGGCACCCGTTCCAGCGACACCCGCGAGACCATGTCGACCACTTCCTTCACCGAGTGCCCCTGCCCCGTCCCGAGGTTGTACGCGATGCGCGGCAGCTCCCCCAGCGCCTCCAGGCTCTGCACGTGCGCCCTCGCGATGTCGACAACGTGCACGTAGTCGCGGATGGCGGTCCCGTCGGGCGTCGGGTAGTCGTCGCCGAAGAGCGCCAACTCCGGGTCCACGCCCAGCGCAACGTTGATGGCGCTGGGGATAAGGTGCGTCTCCGGCCGGTGGTCCTCGCCGAGGGGACCCTGCGCCCCCGCCGCATTGAAATAGCGTAGCGCGACCGCCTGGAAGCCGAGTTGGCTCGCGTAGGACGATAAAGCGGCCTCCATCCATGCCTTCGTCTGCCCGTACGGGTTGATGGGCGCGATGGCCTGGTCCTCCGATATTGGCGTGCTCTCCGGGACGCCGTACACCGCCGCGCTGGATGAGAAGACCATTCTGGTGATGCCGTTCTCGCGCATGCACTCGAGCAGCGTCAGGTCATCTCGGATGTTGTTGCTATAGTAGAGCCCCGGGTCCGCGACCGACTCCCCCACCTGCGAGTAGCCCGCCATGTGAACGACGGCGTCGACGGGCGAGCGGTCCATGATGCGCGCGATGGCGTCGTGGTCGCCGGTACGGACGCGGTAGAAGGTCATGCTCTCATCGACCGCAGCACGGTGCCCCCGGCTCATGTCGTCGATGCCCAGGACGTCGTAGCCGCCCTGCATGAGCGCCTGCACCACGATGCTGCCGATGTACCCGGCAGCTCCCGTCACCATCACCTGCGGCATGTCGCCTCCTTGCGCCGCCCTCCACGTCGTTCCTGCGCAGGCAGGAACCCCTGCAAACGGAGCGGCGCCTGTCTCCCTGTTCGCCCTGAGCCTGTCGAAGCCTGTCCTGAGCCTCTCGAAGGGGGCGCTGACCCCTACCCCTTCACCTTGTCCTCTGTGTCCGGCCTTCCCTATTATAGCCTTGCTTGCGCAACCGACCCGCCCCAAAGGAGAAAATGCCGCGTGGACGTCTCCATCGTCATCCCTGCCCACAACGAGGAGTCCCGCATCGGCCCCACGCTACGCGCCTACGCTGCCGAGTACCACCCCGTCTGGGGCGAGCGATGGGAGCTCATCGTCGTCCTCAACGCCTGCACCGACGGCACCCAGCGTGTCGTCGACGAGGCGTCTGCCGAGTGCCCGGCAGTCCGCTGGATCGCAGAAGACGATGTGCTCGGCAAGGGAGCGGCCATCCGCGCTGGCTTGCGAGAAGCCACGGGGGCCCACATAGCATTCGTCGACGCCGACAACATGGTCGCCCCCGGCGAGACGCGCAAGCTCCTGGATGCCCTCGAAGCGCACGACGTAGCCGTGGGCTGGCGCAGGCACGACCTCGCCCTCGCGCCGAGTTCCCGTTCGTTACCCCGCCGGGCCGTCAGTGGCCTCTCCCCCATGTGGTCGCGGCTGTTCCTCGCGCTTGGCGTCCACGACCCCCAGTGCGGCGCCAAGGCCCTCCGTCGCGAGGCTCTCGACGCCATGCTGCCGTCCCTCACCGAGAACGGCTGGGCGCTCGACTTGGAAATGCTGGTCGCCGCGCGCCGGCTGGGCCTCAGCGTGACGGAGGCCCCCGTCGCGTGGCGGCACGTGCCCGAGGGCTCCAAGGTGCGCCTGACGAGCGCCGCCCTGGAGGTCTTCCGCGCGACGTGGCGCCTGCGCTTCCGCCGCGATTGGAATTAACTGTGCCTCTGCTCGTCCCGTTTTACCGGCGAAAGCCGGTACCCAGAAACCCTGCCCGCAACGATGTCCGTAGGGGCGATTAGCGAATAGCCCACCTCGCCCGTGGCGAGGCCACCGTCCGCAACCGGGATCGCCGCGCCTGCCCCTCCCGACGCGCAAGAGGAAAGGGCAGCCCAGCCGCCATCGCGGCGAAAGGCTGCCCCCTTCGTGCTTAAGCCTGCTCAGATTACGAGGCGTCCGAGTCCATGTACTTCGAGAGCACCAGGTTCGTGTCCGCGTTGGGCGTGTGCGAGGCCAGCATGGGCAAGTAGCCATGGTAGTCCTTGGCCTGCGCCAGGTCCTTCGCGATGTTGCGGTACCCCTCCTTGAAAACGCCGCGGCCGTTGAACGGGCACACCATCAGGCAGATCTTGCAGCCCCAGAGCCTCTGGAAGAAGGGCTCGCAGGCGGGCGTGTCGACGTGCCAGCGGAGGACGCCGTTGACTTCCTTCTTTTCAGGCTTGATGGCGTCGCCGGGGCAGAAGCGCGTGCAGACATTGCAGCGGTCGCACATGGCGTCGATGCCGAAGTCCTTGGGGCCGTCGGCCACCAGCGGCAGGTCGGTGGAGACAAGCGAGAGCCGCCAGGAAGAGCCGAACTCGGGGCTGATCAGGGAACCATGCTTGCCAAGCTCGCCAAGGCCGGCCAAGTAGGAAAACGGAATATGGGCGAGCTCGCCGCCGTTGGGGTGTGCGGTGGCGTTGTAGCCGAAGCCGCCAATGTACTGCGCGACGCGGACGCCGATGTCCAGCATCTTGAAGTAGACGCGGTGTACCTCTCGCTGCGAGTTGGCGCCGATGTCCGACATCATGTCGTACTTCATCGCGACGCCAAATGCGATCACGTGCGTGTGCTCGGGCATTTCCGCGTCCGCGAAGACGAAGTTCGGGTCCATGTCCGCGATGCCCACCGCGTCGGCGCCCACCTCGAGCACGTAGTTCTTAATGTGCTCGGTCAACTCTTCAGGGGTGCCCAGGTCTACCTTGATGGGATTGACGTCCGCGTGGCGCAGGGGCCACAGGACCTGGTTCTGGATCCAGTTGTAGCGGCGCGCTTCAACGGGGTACTGTCGCTGAAACTCCTGCGCGCCTTCGGTGTCCGCGTTTGGGCCCTCGCGGCGGTGTCTCTTCGGATTGGTTGCCTTGGAGATGTCGGGAAGCATCGCATCCCTCCTGCGGCGAGTTTCGGAGATTCTATCACAGACGCGTCAATGTCGCGCAAATGAAGTATCGCATCCGCGAATGTTGAGCAATGAAGGAGCGCCGCCCACCCTGAGGGAATTCGAAAGGGCCCCGTCGTTCCTGCGCAGGCAGGAACCCCTGCAAACCCAACCCCCTTGGCCCCACCCACCGTTTAACGGCGCAAACCCCATCAAAAACAAGGGGCGGTATACAGAACCCCCCCCACCCCGGGCGCCCGT
>JAPPNT010000023.1 GCA_028873745.1 Chloroflexota bacterium
CCTCCTCGAAGGGCAGCACCAGCAGGCTGCGCACCTGATTGCCGACGCCCGACGCCATGACCCGCATGAGCGCCAGCGCCAGCAGCACCCACCACCCGTAGAAGACCCCGGAGCGGACGAGCGCCGCCGTGCCGAGTCCCTCGCCGCGCGGGTCGGAGTCGGATTGCTGAGTCCGGGCCATGTACGCTCCGTTTATCCAGCCTGGGGTAAGCGGAGTATACAGCTTTCCGGTGCCGGATGTATGGCGGATAGCCGGAGAAGGTCGGTGCACACGCCCCGGCCTGACGCGGGCAAATTTTGCAATTGGTGTTGCAAACCGCTTTCGCACTGGCATCAGGTGGTGTTACCATAGTTGTGGGCATAGACCTTCCTGCGCCATCATGCAGTTCTGTTCATATATAGGAGTATGGTGACCAATGGCCGACGCAGTTGTAACGCTAGCTGTCTTTGAGGGGTTTTGGGGTCAGGTTTTCGAATATTGGCCCTTCTCGCTTACTGTGGCGATCACTCTTGGCTACATCATCGTGGCCTTCAGCGCGGACATCGTCTTCGGTCACCGGCGCAGGGTGCCCCCCGGCGCCGAACCCCGCGTGGCGATTGAAGTTGACCCCTCCCTCAAGGCTCGCAACCGCTTCCGCACGGGCGTCTACCTGGTTCGGCTGGGCGTGGCCGCGGGCGTTGTGATGGCTGCCGCCATCGCCTACGTCGGCAACAACCCGCTCTCCATCGGCGCCCAGTATGGGCTGACGCAGGCGACCGACGACGCGACGGCTTTGGGCGCGAACATCGGCCTCGGCCTCGCCGCAATCGCGGTGTTGGCCGCGATTTGGGTCCGTGCCGTACCCCTCGTTCTCATCGGCGTCATAGATTTTGCGCTCATCGGGGTCGTCATCTCGCCCCCGCTTTTCAACGGGCAGATTGCGGCGCTGGGACTCACGGTCTTCCTCATGTTGATTCCGTTGACCCTCGCCACCATCGGGACCGTCTTCGTCTTCACCCACTACAACGACGCCGTGAAACCCCGCGAGGTTGAACCCGCCCAGGCGCGATAGCGCAGCTGCTCCCGTTTGGTTCCCCGACGGCAGGTGGTGGCGCATCCGCCCTCCTATTGCTGCACAATAGGCAATTGCCGCACAATGGGCAGGGCTTCCCGGACCCCGCATAGAGGAGCGCTCCGCCCGTGCAGCAGTCCACCAAACCTCGCCTGTTCTACGGCTGGTATGTCGTCTGGGGAATGATCATCGTCGGCGCCACGGCCATGGCTGTGGCGGGCCCCACCTACGGCCTCTTCATCGAGCCCATGCGCGAGTCCCTCGGCTGGAGCCGTGCGCTCTTCGGCTGGACGCAGACCGGCCACCTGCTGGCCGCGGCCGTCGGCGGGCTCGTCATCGGCCGCCTCATCGACCGCTACGGCGCGAGAGTGCTCCTGGCCGTGGCGGGAGGCATCGCCGCCCTGCTCCTCGGGAGCCTCAGCTTTTTCCACCCTGCGTGGTGGTTCATCCTCGCATACGTCGTGACCGGCCTCGTCGGCATACACGGCCCCGCGTCGATTTACGGCGCCCCGGTCGTCGCCAAGTGGTTCGTCCGCCAACGCGCACGCGCCCTCGGCATCTTGTCGATGGGCGCCCCCTTCGGACTGCTCATCGCCTTCCCCGCCGTGCAGTGGGTCATCGAGACCTACGGCTGGCGCACGGGCTGGTTGACGCTCGGCATCATCGGCCTGGCCGTCATCGTGCCGGTCTCCCTGCTCGTGTTCAAGCGGCAGCCCGAGGACATCGGCCTCATGCCCGACGGCGACCCGCCCCGCGAAGCCCGCACGTCCGGTCCGCGGCTCGACCCGGAGGCGCGCCAGTGGACGCGGTCCGAGGCGATGCGGACACCCGTCTTCTGGCGCATCACCCTTGCCTACAGCGTGTTCACCTTCTGCACCACGTCCATGGTCATCTTCCGCTTCCCCTACTTCGTCGGCGAGGGCATGGACGCGAGCATCATGTCCGTCGCGGCGGGCACCGCGCAGATCTGGACGCTCGTCGGCGCCGTGACCATGGGGCGGCAGGTGGACATCGTCGGCCTCGAGCGGTTGCTGGCGCTCAACATGCTCATCATGATGACGTGCTTCATCCTGACGCTGAACGTGCAGAACGCCTTCATGATGTTCGTCGCCCTCTATCTGTGGGCATGGGCGATCAACTCCCTCGGCGCGCTGCAGGGCATCGTCTACGCCGCCTATTTCGGCCGACAGCACGCGGGCGCCGTCAGGTCGGTCGCCCTGCTCGCGACGATGCTCTTCGCCGCCACGGCCGGGCCGGTCACCGGCTACGTCGCCGACACTACCGGCGGTTACGAGGCCGTCTGGTGGCCGTGCGTCGGCATCCTGGTGCTCTCCGCCCTGCTGCTCGTCACCGCCCGCCCGCCGCTGCACCACCCAACGTCACGAGAGGCGGCCTCGGCGGGGACATGAACCTTGTGCGTCGGGTTCCCTTCAAACAATCCGGAATGAGGCAGTCACATCAAGGGTTTCGTGTTATAGATTCTTTCTATAGGTCGCGGTTTCCCTGCAATGCCTATGATTTAGGAGTTTTCGTAGCTGGCGCGCACATACGCATAGCTGATAGGTGCACCCTTTCGGAGCGAGAGAAATGGAAAACGCACCATGAAGAGGCACTTAGGTACCTTGCATTGTAGTCTGAGCATAACTACATTGTTTCATTGACAGTCTGTGATATGGAGAGGAGGGGACATGAACCGACACGGCAGGCTGGTTTCGCTCTTTGCGGTGATGGCGGCACTCTTGGTTGTGTTCGTTGTGGCCGCATGTGAATCCGATGACGGGGAAGACGCCCGCGAGAACACCCTCGATGTGATCATCGAGCGCGGGAACCTGATTTGCGGCGTCAAGGCTGACACCCCCGGCTTCGGCGTGTTGAACCCGGACGGCTCTGCTGAGGGGAATGACGTGGACTACTGCCGTGCGTTGGCCGCTGCCGTGTTTGGCGACGCCAGCAAGGTCGAGTTCAAGGAAGCCACCTCCGCCAACCGGTTCGAGCTCCTGGCAGCCAAGGAAATCGACGTCCTGATCCGGACGACGACCTGGACCGCCAGCCGCGACGCTGACCTTGAAGTCGCCTACGCGCCGACCACCTTCTACGACGGCGCGGGCATCATGGTTCACGCCGGCTCCGGCGTCGGCAGCGTCAATGAGCTCGGTGGATCCACCATCTGCATCCTGGACGGCACCAGCACCCAGGGCGCGGTCTCCGACTACTTCGCCGAGAACGGCCTGACCTACTCCGAGCTGACCCTGCAGGACAACGCGGCCATCCGCGGCGCCTTCATCGGCGGCCAGTGTGACGCGTGGTCCTCGGACAAGTCGCAGCTCGGCGGCCACCAGTTCACGCTGAAGTCCGACGACGGCATCGACGCAGTTGTGCTGCCCGAGACGCTGTCCAAGGAGCCTCTCGGCCCCAGCGTCCGTGACTACGACTCCGAGTGGGAAGACGTGGTCCGCTGGGTGGTCAACGGCATGATCATCGCTGAGGAGCAGGGTGTGACGTCCGCCAACGTTTCCGCCATGGCCGCCAACCCGCCGAACAACACCGTTGCGCGGCTCCTGGGCGTCGGCTTTGACGGCGGCGCTCCCAGCAACCTGGGCATCGGCCACGGGAAGATCCCTGGCACCTTCATGCAGTCCGTCATCAGCCAGGTGGGCAACTACGGCGAGGCCTACGACGCAACCCTTGAGGCGGTCGGTCTGACGCGGGCCGGATCGCTCAATGACTCCTACGTCAACGGCGGCCTCATCTACTCCCCGCCGATGCGGTAATTCGTCAGACCCGGCGAAAAGCCGATGGACAAAGGCATGGCCCGTCTTGCACGGGCCATGCCTTTCCATATATTCTGACGCCAGCGATGAAAGAATACCTGCTCGACGTCTGGAACCACAGCAACTCCCGCGCCCGAGTGGTGAACATTGTCGTTGGGGTTGCCGCGGCGTTAATTGCCCTCTACCTGGTTTACTCCATCTTCTCCAACCTTTTCGACTTCCGCTTCATCACCGGCCCCTACGGCAGCCCCGACCGCAGCTCCATCTTCTCCGCCCTCGAGGTCGAGGCCAGTGACCCGCGCTGGCTCGGCATGCTCAAGGGCGCCGGCAACACCATCTCCGTGGTCGTATTCGCCATCGCCCTTTCCTCCTTCCTCGGCTTGGCCGTCGGCGTCGCGAGGCTTGCCAACAACCCCATCCTCACCCGGCTGGGCAAGGTCTACGTGGAGACATTCCGAAACCTCCCGCTGCTGCTCATCATGTTCTTCTTCGCCTTCGGAGTGTTTCGAGCACTGCCGCAGATCCAGTCCCGTACGGGCATCGACGGCTTCTTCTACGTCAGCAACCGAGGCCTGGCCATCCCATGGCTGGAGCCGACGCACAGCATGTGGTGGATCTGGCCGCTCGTGCTCGTCGCGGCGGCAGTCGTGGCCGTCGCAGTGCGGCGGCGCAAGGACAGGCAGGAGGAGGAGACGGGCCAGTCGATGCGCGGCAACACATGGGCGGCCGGCATCTTCCTCGGCGCGGCGGTGGTCTCCTTCCTCGCGCTCCTCCTCCCCCTCCGGCTCACGCTCCCCGATGTCGCCCAGTCCGAGTCCGGATTCTTCACGTACGCGGGCGGCAACCAGCTTGGCCTCGGCTACATCAGCGCCCTGGTGTCGCTGACGCTGTACTTCAGCGCCTTCATCGCGGAGATCGTCCGAGGTTCGATCCAGGCGGTGCCGCACGGGCAGGTGGAGGCGGCATCGTCGCTTGGCTTCACCGTCTACCAGAGGTTCACGCTGATCGTCCTGCCGCAGGCCCTCCGCATCATGATCCCGGCGCTGAACAACGAGTACCAGAACGCCAATAAGGACTCGACGCTGGCCCACGTCATCGCCTACGGCGAGATCGTTCTCATCTCGAACCGCATCGTGAACAACGCCGGCAACCTGTTGCAGACCTACCTGTTCATCTTCCTGGTCTTCATCATCACCAACCTCATCATCTCGACGATCATGAACACCATCAACCGGAACGTGCAGCTGAAATGACGACCGTCACCGCCACCAGCCAGAGCACCCTGGCCGAGCGAGTCGCTTGGGCCAAGGCGAATCTGTTCAACAGCCGGGGCAACTCGGTCCTGACGGTCGTGTCTCTCGGCACAGCCGCGCTGCTGATCTTCCTGGCCGTCCGCTACGTCCTCTTCCAGGCCAACTGGGGCCTCGTCGCCATCAACCGGCGGCTCTTCTTCATCGGCAGCTACCCGCCGGACGAGACCCTTCGCATCTGGATCGCCATCTTCCTCGTCGTGGGACTGATCTCGATCACCTACGGGATATGGTCCGGCCGGCTGCGGCCGTACCTGATGGTCATCGGCGTCATCGCGGCCATCGTGCTCACGCTCGGGCTCGGGACCGACGTCCGCATCGAGGCTCGCGAGTTCACGGACGTCATTCAGGCCGGCGAACAAACGACGACGGTGTCCGGCATCAACAACGTCCTCGTGATGGAGCAGGGATGGGCGCCCTCTTGGCTCTACGCCATTTCGCTCGGGTTGGCCGTCCCCTTCGGCTCGACGTGGCTGCTCATGGCGGCCGTCTTCGCGACGCTCGCCGCCGGAGCATGGGTGGGCCAGCGCATTGCGCCCTGGCGCAGCAACCCCATCATGCTGCAGGGCTTGGGAGCCCTCTGGGTGCTCCTCATCCCGACGATTGTCCTGCTGCAGATCGGCGTGTCCAGCAACAGTTGGGAGAGTGCGTTCCTGGACGTGCTCGTCTTCGTCGTCGGCGGGTTCTTCTCCTTCTTCATCGGCCTTGCCCTCGCCCTTGGACGAATCTCCCCCTACGCATCAATCCGCGTGGCCTCCGTTGGCTACATCGAGGTCGTGCGCGCCGCGCCGCTGCTCGTGTGGCTCCTCTTCGCGACGTTCCTCCAGGACGAGCTCGGCCCCATCGGCGAATCCTTTAGCAGCATCGACCTCGTGTACCGCGTGATGATCGTCTTCGCCTTCTTCGGCGGGGCCTACATCGCCGAGGTCATCCGGGGCGGGCTCCAGTCCGTGCCGCGAGGGCAGTGGGAGGCGTCGCAGTCGCTGGGGTTGTCGTCGATGCAGATGTACGCGCTCATCGTCCTGCCGCAGGCGATCCGGGCCGTCATCCCGGCCATCATCGGGCGCTTCATCGCCCTGTGGAAGGACACGGCGCTCCTCGCGGCAATCTCCCTGGTGAACACGTTGGAAAAGTCGAAGAAGATCCTGAGCGGCCAGACGGACATCGCGGAGGGCGCGTTCTTTGAGGTCTACATAGTGGTCGGACTGATCTACTGGGCGGTGTCGTACATGCTTTCCAGGCTGGGCGGCGCCGCGGAGGCACGGCTGGGCGTGGGACAGCGCCGGTAGCGAGACTCGGAGGGAAGCAGCCATGACGGAGAGCAACGGCAGGGAAATGGTCCGCATGGAGAACGTGGTGAAGCGCTTCGGCAACTTCACCGCGCTGAACGGCGTCAGCATCACCATCGAGGAGGGCGAGGTCGTCGTCATCATCGGCCCCTCCGGCTCTGGCAAGTCCACGCTCCTCCGCACCATCAACCAGCTCGAGAAGCACGACGGCGGCCGCATCGTCGTCGACGGCATGGAGATCACCGACGACCTCCGCACCCTCACCCAGATCCGCACCGAGACCGGCATGGTCTTCCAGCAGTTCAACCTCTTCCCCCACCTCACCGTCCTGCGCAACATCACCCTCGCGCCCCAGAAGGTCCGCCACATGCCCCAGCGCGAAGCGGAGGAACTGGCCTACCAGCTGCTGGAGCGCGTGGACATTTCCGAGCAGGCGGAGAAGTTCCCCGGACAGCTCTCCGGTGGCCAGCAACAGCGCGTCGCCATCGCCCGCGCCCTCGCCATGAACCCGCGCCTCATGATGTTCGATGAGCCAACCTCCGCCCTCGACCCGGAGATGATCAACGAGGTCCTCAAGGTCATGACTGAGCTGGCCGCCGACGGCATGACGATGATCTGCGTCACCCACGAGATGGGCTTCGCCCGCAACGTCGCCCACCGCGTCGTCTTCATGGACGAGGGCGAGATCGTCGAGGTCGCCACCGCCGCTGAGTTCTTCACGGCGCCAAAGGAGCCCCGCACCCGCATGTTCCTGGACCAGATCCTGACGCACTAGCCACACGGCCGACGCCCGTTCGCCCTGAGCCTGTCGAAGGGCGCCCCCGACAGCGTCAAGTTGACGAAGCCGAACGGCGCCTGCTGTAATGAAAAGACGCCCCCGTTCGTCCTGAGGGACCTGTCGAAGCCTGTCCTGAGGCTCTCGATGGGGGCGAGAACGGCGCACGCAAGGGGCTGTAGCTCAGTCGGAAGAGCACCTGCTTTGCAAGCAGGGGGTCAGGGGTTCGAATCCCCTCAGCTCCACCACCGCTTACGGTAGATACCGCCATCTTCGAGATGTCGCTTGGCAGCCTGT
>JAPPNT010000250.1 GCA_028873745.1 Chloroflexota bacterium
AACCCCACGACCCACCCCTCCCAATTTTTCCTTCCCCCGGCCCGCGGAACCGGCCCCCCGCCCCGGGGCTGTTGACGTGCGGTCGCTGCTATGTCGCGGACTTGATGTTGGCGATGTGGCTCCACGTCCCGGTGAACGCACCCGGCCACACGTAGTCGGCGACGAACTCCGGGTTGACCACGATCTCCGCCGGTACCCAGAAGAGCGGGTTGCTCGCGTGGTTGTCGTAGTGTAAGTTGCCCCACTCCCGCGCGATGGCGTTCCGTTTGACGTCGTCCACCTCGCTGATCATCCGGTAGTAGGCGTCATCCATATCCGCCGTGGCGAAGCCATACAGCCGTCCCGGCAGGCCCGTCCCCGAGTTCTTGACCCTGATGGCGATGAACAGGTCCGACGATGTTATGTCCAGATTGAGGTGGTTGTTGAACTCGAATGGCGGGTTCCTGGTGCCGGGGCCGATGCCGCTGCGCTCGACGTGGAGCAGCTTCACGTTCGCGCCGATGTCCTGCAGGTAACCGCCGATGGCCTCGGTCAGGTCGATGGACGCTGGGATGCCGCGCGTCTCACGAATGACGAACAGGTTGACGTCCACCGGGTTGTTCGGCCCGTACCCCGCTTCCGCCAGGAGCTCCCGTGCCGCCACAGGGTCGTAACCGTACTCCTCCTCGAACCGGGAGACCCACGTCTCGTCCCATCCCTCGCGGCTGGGGTTCTGGTGCGCGTTGTACATCGGCACGGCGGCCCCGGCGAAGAACGCCTCGTTCAGCTGCGGCCGGTCCACCGCCTTTGAAAACGCCTTCCGCACGCGAATGTCCATGAGCGGGCTGTCCGGGTTCGTCCAGGCGTTCGCCTCCGAGTCGAAGTTGCAGCAGTAGTACCGGATGAACGTCCGCTGGCCGGGCACCTTGCCCTGGATGAGCTTCATGCCCTCGCTGGTCGCGGTGCCGACGTTGTCCTTGGGAATGGAGGCCAGGTGGACCTCGCCCGCAATCAGCGCGGCGAGGCGCGTCGAGGCCTCTGCCAGCCATCGGTACTCAAACTCCGGGAAATCGGGCGTGATCCGCCAGTGCTCGTACGGCACCCTCTCGAAGATCAGGAAGCGCTCCTGCTCCCGCTCGAGGAGCTGATACGGTCCCGTCCCAACGACCGAGTCGTTGAGGTTCAGCGGCTCGCCCTCCGCCTCATGGTGCGCCTTGCTGACCTGGTCGCCCATGTTCCCCTGCTGAGCGGACATCACCGTGATGAACTCAGCGGCCGGGCGGCCCAGCCGGAATATGACCTCGTGGTCGTTCACAATGTCCACGCTGGAGACCATTTCGGCGTAGCTTGTCGTCTGCCCGTGGACACTGTCCTCCTTGATGAACTGCTCGTGCGTGAAGACCACGTCCTCGGCGCTGAACTCCCCGAAGTCTTTCTGCCACTTCACGCCCTCACGCAGTTTGAACCGGAACGAGAGGCCATCGGGTTCCAGGCTCCACTCCGTCGCAAGTTCCGGGACGAAGCCGCCCGTCTCCGCGTCGATGCCGATGAGGTATTCGTAGATCGGCCGAACCTGGAACGCCTGCGGCTGCCCGCCCATGCGCGGGGCGGAGAACTCCGTCGAGGGAGGAGTGACCGCCATGATCACCCGGTCGACCTTCGGCATCGCGGGCTCGGGTTCAGCGGGCGCCGCGGTGGGGCTGACGGTGGTCGAGTCCTGCATGACCGCCGTGGGAGCCGGAGCTGCCGCCGGCTCCTCTGCAGCAGGCGTCGACTCGTCGTCTCCGCCTCCGCAGGCCGACAGCAGCAGCGCCCCAAGCAAGGCGAGAGCCACCCACCATGCCCCCTGCTTTAGCTGATACTTCCGCATGACGCCCTCCTTTCACTCACAAGCGCCGGACTGGACCCTTGCGCGGCCAATCCGGCATACCGAAAGCTGTTCTGCCGAATGCCATAAGACGAGCAGGGAAGGGGTGTGAGGAAGGAATTGCCCGAAGTGAGGGAGGTGCGTAGAGAGTTGCTGGGCCGCAGTTCATTTGGGGAACGCGACTGCGTTCCTGAAGTGGCCAGGAGCGCTGAGACCGGCCTGAACATCCTGGACCCCGTTCTCCCACCCTGGTGGTGCAGGAGGTGTGTGGGGGTCTTGGCCGCTCTGGTTAATGATTTGCCGGCTTTGTGTGGCCGGCGTTGACGCCGAAGCACACTTGGCAAGCCAATTGCGCCGCGTTTCGCGCAGTCTAGGTGCGACGGCAGGGGAAGTCAAGAACAGAGGGCGCCGAGGCCAGTCGCGAACGATCCTACTCACCGAACCCGCCCAAACATTCAGACATGCCGCGCTGCGAATGTTTCACAGGAGGAAGGGTGCGGGAAAAGGTAAACTTGGCGGAGAGAGTGGGATTCGAACCCACGATGAGTTGCCCCATACCGCATTTCGAGTGCGGCGCATTCGTCCACTCTGCCATCTCTCCGAGTGGTCCGTACACTTCTAGGGTATCCAGCATGCCGTTCGCCCGCAAGTGCGCGTCTCCCTTGCGTCGCCGCGAGCGTCCGAATAGAGTGGACAAGTCCCCCAAACACTGTGCATTGTGAGGCAACCCATGCCGAAGTCCCTCACCAGGGCGGAGTTTGATCAGCTGCTGCACGTCAACGTGGAGTACATCGCGGAGTCCCGTGTCACGCGCCTGATGGAGCTGCAGCTTCCTGACCTTGACGTCTCACCGTCAGATTTCTCGCAGCGCGACGACGGTTCGCTGGCGCTCAATCCCGCCCGCCTGCGTGCGTACATTGGCCTCGTCGCCGGCGAGGTGCTCGCCTCCTTCGATGAGGCCCTGCTCGACATCGTCTACGCCGAGGACGAGGCCTAGAAGGCGCGGCGCCTTACCCCTCTGGGCACGACGACAGCTCCGACAGGTCGATCATTTTCGCGTCCGTGCGGTTGCTGATCCACTCGTCATCCTGCAGCGGTGTCGGCAGCACGTACAGGAGTTGGTTGCGATCGATGGGGATCGGGTCCGTCTCGGCGGGAATGGTCACGTCGATGCGGCGCCGTCGGTAAGCGTAGCTGCAAGACTCCCCGGGCGCGGTCTTGGTCTTGATGACGCGCATGCCGTCGCCGGTGAACTCGGAAATCTCCATGGTTGCCTCCATCGCTGCGAGTCGCCGCCATTATACCCACCACGGTCGCCCCAAGCCTCTGCGCTTCTTGACACGCGGGGGACGCTTTTCTAGCATAGATGACGGAATAACCGCCAGCGGGAGGGTCTCCCTTTAGTAGTCCTTTGAAGGAAGAATCGTTCTTATCCGGCGCTGAGGAAGCGACGGTGACCGGCAGGACTGTGGATACTTGGCAAGCAGTCGTTCTGGCCGCTGGAGCCGGCGCCCGGATGCGTTCTGCCCTCCCGAAGCCCCTCCACCCCCTCAGCAGCCTCCCTATTATCGACCACGTCCTCTCTGCGCTCGCCGCCGCCGGCCACGGGCATCCCATCGTCGTCGTCCCTAGCGAGGCCGACGCCGTGATAGCGCACCTGGCGGCACGAGTCCAATTTGCGGAGCAATCAGTCCCTACGGGCACTGGCGATGCCCTCCTCGCGGCGCGGAGCTGCGTCGGCCCTGCCGCCGAGCACGTCCTCGTGATGAACGGCGATACCCCCCTCGTGCCGCCCGAAGCCATCACGCGCCTCAAGGCCGAACACGAGAAGACGGGCGCGAGCATGACGCTCCTCACGACTCGCGACCCCCTGCAGCCCGGCCTCGGCCGCGTCCTTCGCGATGTTGGCGGCCGTGTCGCCGCCATCGTCGAGCAGCGCGACGCCACGCCAGAGCAGCGCGCCGTCGCCGAGGTCAACGGAGGCGTATACGCCCTGAGCGTCAGCGGCCTCTGGGACGCGCTCGCTCAGTTGCCCCTCGCGTCCAACAGCGAGCGGTACATCACCGCGCTGGCCGCCCACTTCCGTGAACGTGGAGGCTACGTGCACGCAGTCGCTGCCGACGACCCTCGTGATGTCATTTGCGTGAACACTCGCGCCGACCTCGCCCTCGCCGAGTCTGCCATGCAAGCCCGCATCCGCCATCGATGGATGCTGGACGGCGTAACGCTCGTGGACCCGGCCGCGACATACATTGACGTGGGCGTGTCCCTGGGCCGCGACACCGTCGTCCACCCGAACTCGCACCTCCGCGGCCGAACCAGCATCGGCGAGGGCTGTATCATCGGCCCCAACGCCGTAATCGTTGATTCGACGCTTGGCGACGGCTGCACGGTTGTCGCGTCGGTGCTGGAGCAGTCGACGCTGGAGGCGGGCGCCGACGTCGGCCCCTTCTCCCACCTCCGCCCCGGCGCCCACGTTGGGCCCGGATCGCACGTCGGCAACTTCGTCGAGATCAAGGACAGCACCCTCGGGCGCGAGGTCAAGGCCGGCCACTTCAGTTACATTGGTGACGCAACCGTCGGCGACGGCGCCAACATAGGCGCAGGCGCCCTCACCGCCAACTACGACGGGGCGGACAAGCGCCGCACCGCCATCGAGGAAGACGCCTTCGTCGGCTCGGACACGGTGCTCATCGCGCCCGTGCGTGTCGGCAGGCGGGCGCGGACCGGCGCCGGTGCCGTCGTCACCCGTGACGTGGCAGACGGCGACACGGTCGTCGGTGTGCCTGCAAGGTCAACCGCAGTTGGCAATTCAAAAAACGGCAAAATCAAGGAGTAACCGGAATTGAGTAGCGACGCCATGCTCGCCATGGCTGTCTGGATCATCGCAATAGTGCTCTCCACCGCGGTGCTGCTCTACAGGCACGCGCTGACGCGTGTGGAGTCCAGAAACGGCAACGCCAACGGCAACCACACGGGTCTCTCCCGCAGTGCGCTGCAGGCGCTGATGAGCAAGCACATGGAAACAGCCTTCACGCTGTTTGCGGTGAAGGTGGCGTTGGACGGCATCGCCATCGTGGCGCTGATTCTGTACCTGTCCTTGCAGGACACAGCCACATGGATCTTTGCCCTTTCGTTCGTGGGCGGGACCGGCCTCGCTCTGCTCCTGCCGCTGGCCTTCTACCCCGTCCTCCGAGGCCAGTGGCAACGAGTCGCCCTCGTCGGCGCGCCGTTGGGCGTTGTCGTTACGGTGGTCACGGGGCCGGTCACAGTGCTCATCTACAAGTTGCTGCAGACTATCGTCGGCAGGCCGGAGTCGTTGCCGGCAATCACTTCGGAGTTGGAGGCGCGCTACCACCGGGTCTTCATCCCCCTCAGCAAGGAGGTCAACCCTCCCGACGAGCGTGAGCTGGCCATGATCCACGCCATCCTGAGCCTCGAGGAGATCGCCGTCCGCGACATCATGGTCCCGCGGCCGGACGTGGTCGCCATCGACGTCAACGCCCCCATCACCGAAGCCCTCGCCCTCATGCGAGAGGCCGGCCACAGCCGCATCCTCGCCCACGACAACGGCATCGACCACGTTGAGGGCATCCTGCACGCCCGTGACCTGCTGCACTTCGCCGAGGCCGCCAACGGCGCGGCCCTGCGCGACTACCTGCGGCCCGCCCTCTTCGTCCCCGAGGGCAAGCGCGTCGACGAGCTGCTGCTCGAGTTCCAGCGCCGTCGCGGCCACATGGCCATCGTCATTGATGAGTATGGCGGCACAGCGGGCATCGTCACCCTTGAGGACATCCTGGAGGAGATCGTCGGCGACATCGTCGACGAGTTCAACCAGGAGGAGCAGGAGGTCGAGGTCATCAGCAATGATGAGGTTGTGCTGGACGCGAGAGTGAACCTGAGCTTCCTCAAGCAGCACTTTGCCGTGGACTTGGCAGGCGACGGCTTCGACACCATGGGCGGGCTGGTCTTCAACAAGCTCGGCAAGATCCCTAGCCAGGGTGATCAGGTGGTCGCAGGCGGCCTCCGCGTCGAGGTCCTCAGTACCTCCGGCCGCCGCATAACCCGCGTCCGCGTCCAGCGCCAGTAGCCAACAAGAAGCTCACCCCCCAACCCCGCCCGCCACTCCGGTTCGCGCTGGGTGAATTCGAAGCAAGAACGAGGGGCCCGAGGTTCTCCTTGGCCCGTCTCCCAATCACCTCGCCTTGCCCTCACAAGCTGGTATCCACCCCGTCACTGAAGGCAACCGCCTCCCCCGCGCCGTGCAAAAGAAAGAAGCCCCCGGCCATCGCCGGAGGCTTCTCTATGCTTCTGACTAGTGGTTCACCAGCATCCCTTGGTGTATGGAGTCACGATTACGATGGGCGCTGTTGCTCTGTTGTCCTCCGTGTCCCGCACATAGAGCGAGTACACGCCAGGCGTCAGCGCCGCCAGGGACTCGAGGTCCAGCGTCGACGTGATCATGAACGCGCCAGAGTCGTTCGACGTGCCGCCGACGACCGCGATAGTGTCGCCGCCCGTGACGATCTCACCGAAGACCACCTGATTGGCCGCGAACCCGGAGCCGGCCACGTCTAGGACGTGCTCTGCGCCGTCCTTGAAGCAGTTCTCAAACAATAAAATGCTGGCGGGTGAGGTCGGGCCGGCGGGGCCCTGAGAACCCTGAGGGCCGGGGAGCCCCTGGATGCCGGGATTGCCGGGGAGGCCCGCTATTCCGGATTCACCTTGTACGCCGGGGAGACCAGGATTGCCGGGGTTACCGGGGAGCCCCGGCTCGCCGGGCGGGCCCTGCGGCCCCTGCGCGCCCGTGGGTCCCTCCGGCCCGCACGCCGCCATCACGAGCGCCGCCACCATCACGACGGCGGTGAAGATGCCGAATCCCAGTCCACGCTTTCGTAGGGATGCGCCCCGTCTCGCTGTCATGTCGACTCCTTGCAGGCAGCCACTGATGCGCGCAATCTAACAGAACACCTTGCCTGACACCATCCCAACTGGAATGTGGCGACACGGGGAAACTCCAGTTGAGCACAAAAGAAGAAGCCTCCCGCGATCGCGGGAGGCTTCTTTCAGCTTCTGGCTAGTCAGCTATTAGCACTTGCCGCCGGCGACCACGATGGGTGCGGTCGCCCTGTTCTCTTCCACGTCTCGCACGTAGAGCGAGTAAGCGCCAGGCGTCAGTGCCGCGAGCGACTCGAGGTCAAGCGTCGACGTGATGTTGAACGCGCCCGAGTCGTTGGACGTGCCGCCGACCACCGCGATCGTGTCGCCACCTGTGACGATCTCGCCGAAGACTACCTGGTTCGCTGCGAAACCGGAGCCGGCCACCTCGATGCTGTGCTCCTCGCCATCCGTGAAGCAATTCTCGGACAGGACGATGCTGGCGGGCGAGGTCGGGCCAACGGGTCCCTGCGGGCCCTGCGGGCCTTGGACGCCGGGAAGACCGGGGTTACCGGGGAGACCCGGCTCACCTTGAATGCCCTGAACGCCGGGGAGACCGGGGTTACCGGGGTTGCCGGGCTCGCCGGGAAATGCGCAGGAATCGTGCTCGCGCGGATGACGGGGGTGTTCGCCCCCTCGCAAGCTGGAAGCCCGCGCCCCCGGGAAGTCGCGCTCCCGGCGAGCCTTGTCCTCAGT
>JAPPNT010000246.1 GCA_028873745.1 Chloroflexota bacterium
CGCTACCGGCGCGCTCCATGACAGCGTAGTCGATGGACTCGCTGGGGCAGGACGACCACGCAGTCGCCTCAGGCCGAACGAAGGGCGCGGTGCGCTGGGCCGCCGACATGGCCTTCTCGCAGGCGGCGGCGATGTCCGGCCGGCTCCGCTCCAATTCCTCCAGCCACAGAGTGGCGGGCATGAGAAACATGCCGCTGTTCCACAGGTAGTCGCCGGAGTCGAGGAAGACCTGCGCGGTCTCGGCATCGGGCTTCTCAACGAACTGCCTGAGCTCCAGCGCCGCCGATGCCTCGACTGCGGCTCCGGTGCGGATGTAGCCGTAGCCCGTTTCCGGGGAGTCCGGCGTCACGCCAAACGTCACCAGCGAGCCGCGACCGGCTACCCTGGCGCCCTCCAGCACCGCGTTGCGGAAGCCCTCGACGTCGCCGATGGCGTGATCGGCGGGCATGGCGAGCAGCAGCGGGGGATCGCCGGGCGAGGCTTGAAGCGCCTCGTGGGCCGCGAGGGCGAGGGCGGGCGCGGTATTGCGGCCCTGGGTCTCGAGCACTACGCAGGGCGGCTCGACCCCCGCCTCGCGGAGCTGGTCGAGGACGAGGAAGCGGTGGGACTCGTTGCAGACGACCATGGGCGTCTCGCAGCCCTCGAGGCCGGCGAGACGCAGGGCGGTCTCCTGCAGCAGGGAACGCTCGCCCATGAGGGGGAGGAACTGCTTGGGCATGTCCTGGCGGGACAAGGGCCAGAGCCGGCTGCCCGAACCGCCGGCAAGGATTACCGGCTGCAGGCGCATCCGCCCCTCCTGGCGCTATCAGCAGTGGGTGTCATTGCCGTACCAGTATACAGAGTCGACCGTGGCGGCGGGAGGGGATGGTGCGAAAACAAAGACATTCTTGTAGCTGCGCGTCAACGATTGTTTTGAAACAATTCATAGCTGTTCCCTACGGATTGTTTCCGAAACAATTCGTAGCTGACGGAGGGGTTGTTTGAGAAACAATTCATAGCTGTTGAGCGGGGGCCCAGATACGAATTGAATTGTTTTCCCTTTTTCTGTCTCCCCTCTGCCCCTGCCCTCAGCCGCTGGAGCATCCCGTTTCCCTTGCCCATCCAGCAGGGTATCGGCGCGCGCTGGTAAGGGCAAGGAGGCGGTGGCAGTGAAGGATGTGCCCTTACTCCAGCGTCGTCACCGCGATCGCGCCGACGGCGACTGTCGGGAGGGCGTCGCAGATGACGCGCCACGTTGCGCCTCGGTCGTCGCTGGCGTAGACGACGCCGTGGTCCGTTCCCGCGAAGACTCGGGTGGCGTTCGACGGATCCCACGCCAGCGCAACGACCATGTTCTCGCCGGCGCCGAGGTTCTGCAGCAGGTCCCACGACCGTCCGCCGTCCGTCGAGCGCACGGCCTGGGCGTCCTTGCGCCGGGCGCTGCTCGCGACGCCCGCGATGACGAGGTTGTGGTCGTCGGGCGAGGGCACGATGGGGATGTTGTGCCGCTGCTCCAGACCCTCGCCGATGTCCAGCCACGTGTCGCCACCGTCGTCGCTGCGGTACGGGCCTCGGGCCGTGGCGGCATAGACGGTGCTTGGCAGCGACGGGCTCGCGACGAGCTTGTGCACGTCCGGGTGCGCGCCCTGCAGGTGCTCCCACGTGTCGCCGCCGTCGCGCGAACGCAGGATGCCGCCGACCTCGATGCCGGCGTAGACTACGTCGGGGTCCTCGGGCGAGAGGCAGAGCGACCGGACGTGGGCGTGGCGGCCCTCCCAGTGGAACGTCCACTCGTCCGATCCCGGGACTGCTCGGAAAGCCGAGCACTCCTCCCACGTCTCACCGCCGTCGGACGTGCGGTAGACCGTGGCCGGCTCGCTGCCGACGTAGACGCGGTCCGGGTCGGTTGGGTGGACGGTGACGCTGTGGGCGTGGTCGGTGGGGTAGGCGGAGAGCTGCCGCCATGTCAGGCCGCCGTCGTCGGTGCGGTGCACGCCGGCTTCGTAGGCGACGAGGTAGGCACGGCTTGGGTCGGAGGGCGCGACCGCCACCTTTGCCGCCGCATGCTCCAGCGGGGTCACCGGCCCCTGCGCCCACGCGGCGCCATCGCCGCTCGAAATTGAGGTCACGCCGTCATGCATGCCTATCAGGATGCGCGTTGTTGCCATTGTCCATGCTCCTCTTGCGCTGGGTGCGCCCATTATACGGAAGGCTGGCTGGCAGGGCGAGCCTTCGGGCCTGCGACCCCGTCCTTACCCTTCGAGACCTCATGCTGAAAGGAGTTACGGGTGCGAGAAGGGGGAATTGAGTTGAGTTTCCTTGGCGTTTTCATTGAGTTTTTTTCGTTTCCCAATCTGGGAAGGCCGTTAACGGCGGAAACGGCTCTCGGAGGCCCGTAGCTGGAAGAGGGTTGAGTTGCATTGACTTGCATGGCGTTGCAAGAGGCAATTCGTATGGGGAGCGGATTGTGTTGCATTGAGCTGCGAAACACAACGCCGCATGTCCTGACAATCGGCGCGGCGACTGCCGAAATGGAGCGTGTGCAGGGAATGGGGAGACCGACGCAAACGGTTTCGTCGTTTACGGCGCTCCGTGTTGAGGGTGCCAAAACAGCTCTTTGCGCTGGGTGCGGGGATGGGGCGCAAGAGTGACGGGTGAGTGGGGCGGTACGGTGGTTCATAGGGAGAGGGTAGTGGGGGGCGAGGCGCATGGTCGAGGGTTCGGTGTCAAGAAAGGCCCCTTCGAGAGCCACAGGACAGACTTCGACGGGCTCCTTCGACAAGCTCAGGACGGGATCAGGGCGAGCGGGGGCACGTCCTCTGCGTCGTTGGCGCGACGAGGGACGTTGGGAGCGGGGTTTCTGGATTCCCGCCTGCGCGGGAATGACGGTAAGGGGGAGGGCGGGAATGACGGAAGCGCAGGGGGCTAGTGCGTCTCGAAGATCTCCTGGTACTCCTCCACCTTCGCCAGCAGGGCGGCGCGCTCCTCGGCCGTTGGGCTGCGCGGGTCGGCGGCGCGAGGCAGCCGGCCGAGCTTCATCATCGCGGCGATGAGCAGCAGCCGGGCCTTGTTGGCGTCCAAGTTGCTGCCCTCGATGAAGGCGTCGTTGGCGTTGCTGGGGACGCGCCCGCCCGGGTCGGCGCGGCCGACCTTGACGACCGGCATCCCGGTGTACGCCGCGACGGTCAGTGCCGCGACCTGGCCCTCGGTGCCGAAGCCGTAGGGCGACGCGCCCTCAAGCACGAAGCCGTGCAGCTTGCATGAGGTGGGGTCGGCGCTGTCACGCTCGGCGAGGCCCTGCTCGATGCGGGCGAGGATGTCGACCTCGGTGTCCGGCGAGCCCTCGACGTCGGCCTGCATGTACGCGCCGTATTTGACGATGTGGACCCTGGGCACGACGTGTCCAAACAGCGCGCCGTCGGTGTCCTTGAGGTCAATGCCCGTTGGCGTCGTGTCGGCCGCTGCGTCGAGGAACTCGAGGCGCGTGGGCAGGGCCGTCAGCCGGACGGATGACGAGGAGGTATGGCGGTAGTTGGGGCGATACCAGACGGTGACCGGCGGCCCCACGCTGCCGAGGATGCCGCCGTGTCCGCCCGTCGCCTTGTAGTTGCCGGGGCGGTCGTCGGCCTTCTTGAACTCGCGGCTCGCGAAAAGCTGCTCGTCGAGGACGCCGACTGCACCGACGCCGTTGCCCTGGCCGGAGAGGATGTAGTCGATGGCGTCGACGAGGTTGCGGTCGCCGTCGTTGGCGAGCTGGCCGTGGGGACGCTGCGAGGCCGCGCCCGCGATGGGCAGGTCCGTGTCGACGAGCAGGTTCAGCCAGTAGAGGGTCTCCTCGATGGTCGGACTGCCCTCCAGCCAGAGACCGCCGGCGTAGTCGCCGGTGGCGAGGGCGGCGTTGACCATGTTGGCGGCGCGCGCGAGGCCCGCGCTGGTGGGGAACTTACTGTACGGCGGGCCGCCGCTGGCGAAGAAGTCGATGCCGGGGACCTCGCCCCGCTGCGTGTAGCCGGAGGGGGGGAGCACGCGGATGAAGTCGTACTCGGCGCGGGTGTCGAGCGGGTTGCCGACGCCGCCGTCGCTGCGGCCGCTGATGGTGCGGTCGATGTCGGCGAAGACTCGGGAGGCGTCGGGGTAGTGGTGCTGCCGGCCGTCCTCGCCGGGGCCGGAGCCGAAGGGCGCACCGTTTGGGGTTCCGTCGTTGCGACGGGCCATGTAGGGCAGCAGGTAGGGGCCGTCCTCAGGGCGCAGCTCGACCTCGTAGTAGTCGAGGCCGTTGTCGTGGTAGAGGGCTCTGGCGTCCTCCTCGAGCGGGTGTGCCGTCCACTTCCGGATGCGCACCACGACGGGCTCGTGGAGGAGCTGGCCGACGAGATGGTCGAACCGGCCGGGCAGGAGGGGCTCGCCGGACAGTCTCGCTTTGTTGCTCGTGACCAGCGGCGGCGAGTTGGTGACTGTGGCGCGCGGGCCGGAGAAGACGGCAATCTTCGGCTTGGGCATGACATCCTCCGGGGACGGGAATGGCGCTATGGTACTCGGCTTGCCGAGCCGCGAAAAGGCGGGCACGTTGTATGATGGGGTCATCGCGTCACAACGGAGGACGGGCCATGACCACGCACGAAGACCGCCACCCGACCGGCGGCCACCACGACTGGCACTCGCAGGAGTATGTTGACCACTGGATCAACCACGACCTGACTCGAGACGGCGAGCGACGTCCCATCCTGCGGGACATGATGACGCACGCGCCCTTTCCCGCGGACGCTCCGGTGGAGGTGGTGGACATTGGCGCGGGGTACGGGATTGTGGCGGAGGAGGCGCTGAAGGCGTTCCCGAACGCGAGGGTGACGCTGCTCGATTACTCGGCGCCGATGCTGGAGCACGCGCGGCGGCGGCTCGCGGCGTACGCGGACAGGACGGCGTTCGTGACAGCGGACCTGTCGACGCCCGCGTGGACGGAGGGGCTTGTCCACCGCTTCGACCTCGCCGTGTCCGGTCTCGCGCTGCACAACCTGCTTTCCGACGGACGGCACCTGCAGGACCTCTACAAGGAGACGTTCAGCGTGCTGCGGGCGGGCGGCGCCTTTCTCGACTACGATCTCGTCAGCTTCACGGGCGGCCTCGACGCGCACTTGCAGTGGCTGCTCGACGCGGGCTTTGGCACGGCGTCGAGCCCGTGGAGCGGCGGCACGCCCGCGGTGCTCGTCGCGACGATGCTGAAGGACTAGCCGCTGTAGGTCTCCTGCCGCAGGGTGGCGCCCTGCACTTTCAGGTACTCGGCGATGGTCATGTTGGGCTTGTGGTTCGACTTGATCTCGTTGGCGCCCGCCGCGCCGTCGGCTAGGAGGTCGACGACGGTGAGCGCCATAGCTTTGGCGGCGGTCAGGACGGCGTTGTCCCAGTCCTCGATGAGGTAGTCGACGCCGTGGCCTGAGCCGACGGCCCCGCTGACGTATGGGTGGATGGTCGGCATGACCTGACCGACGTCGCCCATGTCCGTCGACCCGGTGCGGTGCCCGGCGCGGCCGACGTTGTCCTCGCCGGCAGCACGGAGCGCGCGGTCAACCTTCATGTCGGCGTCGGCGATGGCGGCGAGGTTGTTGCCGCGCACGAAGGTCTCCATGCGGACGTCGGCGGGGACGGAGTTCACCGACGCACCGCCCCGCGTGATGATGGGGTGCACGCGCACGGTGTCCTTGTCCTGGAAGGTCTCGCGCTGGGCGTGGATGGCGGAGAGGGCGAGCATCGCGGCGTTGAGCGCGTTGACGCCCATGTGCGGCGCGCCTCCCGCGTGGGCCGCGCGGCCCTGGTACTGGATGAACTTGGCGATCATGCCGTTGTTGGTCGACGAAAGGGCCAGCTTGCCCTCGTGCGAGTTGCTGGACGTGTGGGTCATCATCGCGAGGTCGATGTCGTCGAATTCGCCGAGGCGCAGGAACTCGGCCTTGCCGGCGAGGAACTCCAGCTTGCCCTGCTGCCGGAGCTCATTGCGGTACTCGATCTCGATGTACTCCTCCGCCGGCACGGCGATGAGGGCGACGCGACCGCTGAGGGCATCGAGTACGCCGGGGGCCTGCAAGCCCATGCCGACGCCGAGCATCATGGCGATCTGCGCGTGGTGCCCGCACGCGTGCGCCGCACCCGTGGCGGCGTCGGCATGGGGGTGTCCGGGCACGAGCAGCGAATCGAGCTCGCCGAGCACGCCGACGGTGGGGCCTGGGCCCGCGCCGCCCTCGAGCTGGCCCTTGACGCCAGTGATGGCGATGCCGGTGCGGCGCTGCACGCCCATCTCGCCCATGACGCGGTCGACGACGGCGGCGGTCTTGACCTCGCGGAAGCCGGGCTCCGGGTGCTCAAGGATGGTCTTGGCGACGCGCACGAGCTCCTCGCCGCGGCGGTCGATCTCCTCGGCGACGCTGCGCTTCAGTTCTTCACGAGTCGGCATGACGGCACCCCTCCGGTAGTGGATGGGCTGATGCTATGGCGGGCGCGCCGGGCGGTCAAGGGAAAGCCCATCAATAGGCAACTTGGGTTGCACTTTGCTACACTAGGGCGAACTTCTGAGACCCTTCCCGGCGGTTCCACCATCGGCAGTTGAGACACGGCGAGGAGGCGGACTAATGGCGACGGACACCGGCCGCAAGCAGTACAACGTCGGGGGGGTGATGCTTAGGCAGCCCTTCAAGATCCGCCGGCTGGGACACTTTGGTTTCAACGTTAACAACATGGACGAGTGCGTGGTCTTCTACCGGGACCTGCTCGGCTTCAAGGTCTCGGACGAGAACGACTTCAAGTCGAGCCCCAACCCGCAGGTGCAGGAGTGGCTGAAGGACATCGATATCGGCAAGGGCTACTTCATGCGCTACGGCGCAGACCACCACGCCTTCGTGCTGTTCAACGCCAAGGTGATGAACGCGATGGCGGCGGGGCGCGCGGCGGCCGAGGGCAAGTCGACGGAGGGTATGACGGGCGCGCACGGCATAAACATCAACCAGATCACCTGGCAGACGGGCGCCTTGTCGGAGGTCATCGGCGCCTACCACTACTTCAACGAGCGCGAAGTCCCCATCATGCGCGTCGGGCGCGACATGCCCGGCAGCAACTGGCATGTCTACTGCTACGACCCCGACGGCCATGTCAACGAGCTCTACTACGGCATCGAGCAGGAGGGGTGGAACGGTCGCAGCAAACCGCGCGACATGTACTACCGGGGCTTCCGCGAGGAGCCCGGCCTCCCGCAGATGTCCGAGGAGGACGAGGTCGACGACGCCATAGCCAAGGGCATCGACATCAACTCCGGCTACCGTAGCAAGGAGATGCTGCAGCAGACGTACGAGGTCGGCGGGGTGATGATTGCGCGGCCCTTCAAGATCACGAAGATTGGGCCGGTCAACATCTTCGTCAAGAACGTGGGCGCGTCAATCGAGATGTACATGGAGGACATCGGATTCACGGTCACCGAGGAGGTCGAGCACAAGGGG
>JAPPNT010000100.1 GCA_028873745.1 Chloroflexota bacterium
GCGGTGGTCACCGCGACGACCAAGCGGGGGGGGGGGCGGTTGATGGGGGGGGTGGCGTAACGGGGGACCCGCTACACCCCGCGGCTCGCGTCGGGCGACCCGGTCATGCACCGGGACATCGCCGTGACCAACAAGGAATCGCTGGTGTACTGGCTGGACGAGTGCATCAAGGACCTGCACCGGCTGCGGGGCATGGTGAAGGACGACCAGGCGGGCCTGGAGCAGGCGCTGGTCGACGCGTGGGAGGCGCGGGCCCGGTGGATGCTGGGACGCGAGGGCGACGATGCCACGCCGACCGAGGGGCTGAAGGCGTCCGACCAGTTCATGGGCATGCTGCTGGGCGACACGGTGGCCAAGCGGTTCCGCGACATGGGCGAGCAGAAGCAGGACCCGACCATCTACCGGCGAGACTAGAACCCTCCGAAAGCGTGGGAGTGAACGGCATGATCGCGCCGACGGCCCTGCTGGACACCCCGGCCAGCCCCCTCGACGTGCGCCACGGCGGGGGTGGCGCGTGACCCCACCCAACGACTCCCTTGACTTCGAGGCGCTCGCTGCGCAACCGCTGATGGTGGTCGTGTCAGGGCCGTCGGGTGTCGGCAAAGACGCCGTGCTGCTGCGGCTGCGGGAGCGCGAGTACCCCGTGCACTTCGTCGTGACGGCGACGACGCGGCCCAAGCGGATGGACGAGCGGGACGGCTACGACTACATCTTCATGGACGAGGACGACTTCGACCGCAAGCTGGCGGAAGACGGCTTCCTCGAATGGGCGGTCGTGTACGGCAACCGCTACGGCGTGCCCAAGGAGCAGGTGCGCGGCGCGCTGGCGAGCGGCATCGACGTCATCGTCAAGATCGACGTGCAGGGGGCCGAGACCATCAAGCGGCTGAACCCCGGCGGCGTGTACGTCTTCCTCGCGCCGCCTTCGATGGAGGAGCTGGAGCGGCGGCTGCGGGCGCGGAAGAGCGAGGCGGGCGGCGACCTGGAGCGGCGGCTGGACACGGCGCGGCAGGAGATGGAGCGAATGCCGATGTTCGACTACGTGGTCGTGAACGAGAACGGCCGGCTGGACGAGACAGCGGAGGCGCTGGAGGCCATTATGCGCGCCGAGCGGTGGCGGTATCCTCGACGGGCGATGACGCTTTAGGCGCCACTCCTGCGCGGTTCGACAGGCTCACCACGAACGGCACCGCACTCTTAGATTTCCCTCTGAGCGAACGAGCCTCTCCGCCCTGCCCCTCTGGATTCCCGCCTGCGCGGGAATGACGGGTTGGGGGGCGTAGCGGAGGATGAGTCCGTTGGGCGCGGGGTTCCTGGATACCGACTTGCGTCGGTATAACGGGAAGGCCGCCCACTGGCCGACCCTCACGCCGAACGCTACCCTGTCCGTATGAAGATTGTGATTGCTCCACAGGCGTTCAAAGGGACGCTTTCAGCCGGGCGGGCGGCGGACGCCATGGTTGAGGCGGCGGTTGGGGTGTTTCCGGGCGCGGACGTGGTGCGGTGCCCCGTGGCAGACGGCGGCGACGGGACGCTCGACGCGCTGGTGGAGGCTACGGGCGGCGCGTACCACACCGTGCAGACCACCGGGCCGCTGGGCGAGCCGTGCGCGGCTCGCTGGGGGTCGCTGGGAGACGGGCGGACGGCGGTAGTGGAGACGGCGCAGGCTTGCGGGCTCGCGCTACTGCCAGCAGGCGTCCGGGACCCAATGGGGGCGACGACGCACGGCGTGGGGGCGGTCATCAGAGCGGTTCTCGACGCGGGACACCGGCGGGTCATCCTTGGCATTGGCGGGAGCGCGACGAACGACGGCGGGGCGGGACTGGCGGCGGCGCTCGGCGTGCGGCTGCTGCGGGCGGACGGTGCGGACATCGCCAACGGCGGCGCGGGGCTGCTGGAGCTCGACCGCATCGACGCATCGGGGCTGGACGCGCGGCTGCGGGAGGCGGAGCTGGTCATCGCGTCGGACGTGACCAACGTGCTGTGCGGGCCCACGGGCGCGGCGGCGACGTTCGGCCCGCAGAAGGGGGCGACGCCGGAAGACGTCGCACTGCTGGACCGGGCGCTGGGACGGATGGCGGACGTAGCGAGGCGGGACCTCGGCGTGGACGTGTCCGGCATCGCGGGCGGCGGCGCGGCGGGCGGCATGGGCGCGGGGATGGTCGCCTTTCTGGGCGCGAGGATCGCGTGGGGCGCGGACATCGTGGCGGAGGCCGTCGGGCTGGACGCGCGGCTGGACGGGGCAGCGCTGGCGGTCACGGGCGAGGGGCGGCTCGACTGGCAGACGGCGTACCACAAGGCGCCGGCGGTCGTGGCCAACCGGGCGGCGGCGCGGGGCGTTCCTGTGCTGGGCGTCGGCGGGAGCCTAGGCCCGGGGTGGCGCAAGCTCTACGCCGAGGGGTTCACGGCGCTGGCGGGGATGGCGGCAGGGCCGGTGTCGGTGGAGGATGCGATGGCGTTGCCGTACGAGCACCTGGTGCGGGCGACGCGTCGGGGGTTGCGGGCGGTCCGGGGGCGGGTGACTCGCTGATGACGCGTCATTCGCCAATGACGACGAGGTAGACGACGCCGGGGCCGTGGACGCCTACGACGAGGGTCTGCTCGATGTCGGCGGTGCGGCTGGGGCCGCTCACGAGGTTCATGTACCAGGTTGCCTCCTCGGCCTCGGCAAGCGCGTCGAGGCGGAGGGCGAGCACGTCGTCCAGCGAGGCGACGACTTGGTCGGCGGTTGCGACGGCGACGTGGACGGGCGGGAGCAGGGAGGCCTGGCGGCTCATGCCCCGGCGGGGGACGAGGGCGACGGAGGCGGTCTCGGCGATGACAGCGTCGACGCCGGTGACGCCGACGGCTGCCGCAGCGGCGGTGTCCTGCCGCGCCTGTGCGTCGAGGCCGCCAAGGGTCTCGGCGAGAAGGACGCTCTCCATTCCGGCCTCGGTGAGGGCGGCGTCCAGCGCCATGCGCTCGAGGACATCGTGGGCGGTACGGACGACTCGGCCCGCGCCATGCTCCTTCGCGATCTCAACGATGCTGGCGGCGGCTTCATTCTCGTCCGCGGCGCGGGTGAAGTGCCAGCTCTGCAGCGCGGCAGTGCGTTCGAGCTGCGCGAGGAGGTCCGAGGGCGGAGGCTTTTCGACAGAGTCAGGGCGAGCGGGGGGCTGGGCACCGGCTTGCGCCGGTGAAACGGAGTGGTTGCTCGAGGACAGGGCGTCGCGGATGTTTGCCAGGAACTGTTCCCTATCGGCCATGGCGGCCCTCGTGGTTGCGCCAGCGGGCGCGGAAGGGGCGCATGGCGGCGCGGGGGAAGTCTCGGGACCGGGTCCAGCCAGAGAGTGGCGGCGGGAGCCATCGCAGGGCGCCCCTTCGCGAGAGAGGCCATTGCGCGGCTGAGGCAGCTTTGCCGGCGAGCGAGAAGAGCCTTGGGCCGGCGACGGTCCTTCGCCAGACGCGCATCATGAGCGACTCGACGCGGCGGGGGACGCGGGTCTCGGCGGGACCCTCGACGGCGTCGCTGCGGAGCTTGAGCAGCATGCGGGGGATGTCGATCTTGAGCGGGCAGACGTCGCGGCAGGCGCCGCAGAGCGTCGACGCGAAGGGGAGGTCCTTCGCGCGGGGGACGCCGACGAGGGACGGGGTGACGACGGCGCCAATGGGGCCGGGGTAGACCCAGCCGTAGGCGTGGCCGCCCACCTTGCCGTAGACGGGGCAGGCGTTCAGGCAGGCGCCACATCGGATGCAGTAGAGGGCCTCCCGCAGCTCCGGGTCGGCGAGCATACGGGAGCGGCCGTTGTCCAAAATGACGAGGTGGAACTCCTGCGGGCCGTCCTCCTCGTCGCGGCGGCGGGGGCCGGTAACGAATGAGACATAACTGGAAATGCGCTGGCCCGTCGCCGAGCGGGTCAGGAGCGGCAGGTAGGTGGCGACGTCGCGGAGGCGGGGGATGACGCGCTCCATGCCCATGGTCGCGACTTGGACGCGGGGAAGGGAGGAGCACATGCGGCCGTTGCCCTCATTGGTGACCATGACGATGGTGCCGGTCTCGGCCACGCCGAAATTGGCACCGGTCATGCCCATGTCCGCCTGCAGGAACTTTTCGCGGAGCACCTGACGCGCGATGCCGGCGAGGGCGGTGATGTCGCTCTCGGCGGGTGTGCCAAGGATGCGCTGGAAGAGCTCGGACACCTCCTCCTTGGACTTGTGGAGGGCGGGGGCGATGATGTGGTAGGGGGCCTCGCGGGCGAGCTGGATGATGTACTCGCCGAGGTCCGTCTCGACCGCCTCGATACCCATGGACTCCAGAACGGCGGCGACGCCCATCTCCTCCGACACCATGGACTTGCTCTTGATGACGGTCTTGACGTCGTGGGCGGCCGCGACCTTCGCGACGTAGTCGTTGGCCTCCTGGGCGTCGGTGGCGAAGAAGATGTGGCCACCGGCGCGCTCAACCTGGCGGGAGAGCTGATCAAGGTACTCGTCGAGATGTTCGAGGGTGTCGCGCTTGATTTCGCGGGCACGGTCGCTGAGGGCGTCCCACCGGTCCTGGCCGTACTCGGCGATGGCGTCGACGCGGCCCTGCCGGAAGTTGACGAGGCGGTCAAGCGACTCCTGGATGGTCACGTTGCCGAGGGCCTCGGCGGCCTGGGACTTGAAGCGGGCGGAGAGCACCTCGGTCACGACCGAGGCTCCTCGAGGCCCTCGCACAGGAGCTCGGCGAGGTGCAGCGGGCGCGTGCGGGCGCCCCGGCGTCGGAGCGCGCCGCCCATGTGCATGAGGCAACTGGCGTCGACGGCGGTGAGGACGTCCGCGCCCGTGGCGTCGACGTTGCGGAGCTTCTCGTTCAGGATGGCCGTCGATATATCGGCGAACTTGACGGCGAAGGTGCCGCCGAAACCGCAGCAGGCCGCCGAGTCCTTCATCTCGGCGAGCTCGAGGCCGTCGACGGACGAGAGGAGTTTGCGGGGCTGCGACTGAACGCCGAGGTCTCGGAGGGCGTGGCAGCAGTCGTGGTACGTAGCCCGAACGGGCGACGGCAGGCGCGCGCCGACGTCGTCGACGCCGAGGACGTCGGCGAGGTACTGCGACAGCTCGTAGGTGCGGGCCTGCAGGGAGGCGACCTCGCCGGCAAGTTCAGGTTCATCGCGGAGGAGGTCGGCGTAGTGGGCGTGAATGGTGGCGACGCAGGAGCCGGACGGGGCGACGATGGCTTCGCTGTCGCGGAAGACCTCGACGAAGCGGCGGGCGACGGAGGCGGCGAGGGAGCGGTAGCCGCCGTTGAGGGCGACCTGCCCGCAGCACGTCTGGGCCTCGGGAAAGTCGACGTCCACGCCGAGGTGACGGAGCAGGCGCACCGTGGCCTCGCCGACCTCGGGGTAGAACTGGTCCACAAGGCACGTGACGAACAGGGACACTCGCTTCCGGGCCATGGCGCTCCCAATAGAGAGGGTGTCAGTACGGTAGCAGGGGCACGGTTGGGGTGGCAAGGGGAATTCACGGCGCGCGGCAGCGAAAGGAGCCTAAACCCAGCCGACTCGCGTTGGCATCGGCCAAAGCGCGCGGCTACAATGGCAGGGCCGCCTGGCGCGAAGGAGTCACTTGGACGAGCTGCAGAGAGGGTTCGAGATTGCGGGTACGGGCGTCGGCGTGGTGTTTGCCGCGCTGGTGTCGCTGGCCGTGGTGACGACGTTGATGGGGCGGCTGCTTCACGGCGCCGAGCGCGAGCCGGCTGCCGAGGCGGCTGTGGCGCCCTCGGCGGACGCGGAGGCGGAAGCAGTCGAGACGGCGGGCGGCGAGCGCGTCGACCCGATGATGGTTGCGGCGATGGCGGCGGCGGTGCGGTTCGTGCGGCGCGGGACAGGTGCAGCACGGAACTCGACGGCAAGAAGGCAAGCGTCGGAGCCGACGAGCGCGTGGCGGGCACAGGGGCGGCAGTCGCTCATGGCGTCGCAGGGCAGCCGCGTACGGCCCCGGAACTCACGGAACTGACCACTATCTCCACCTGAAGGAACACAGTGCTAACCGGCGAAATCCCCTTCGACAGCCAGTTCTTCAGCGAGGTTGCGAGCCTCTGGAAGAACGGCGTGATGATCCTGATAGCGCTGGGGTTCATCTTCCTGGCGATCCACAAGGGATTTGAGCCGCTGCTGCTCATTCCCATCGGCGTTGGCATCATGCTGGCGAACGTGCCCTTCGGCGGGCTGGGCGAGGGTACGGGGCTGCTGGCGTTGCTCAGGGACACAGGCCTCAAGACGGAGATATTCCCGCTGCTGATGTTCCTCGGGCTTGGCGCGCTGACCGACTTCACGCCCCTGATTCAACGGCCCTCGATGGCGCTGCTGGGCGCGGCGGCGCAGATCGGCATATTCGGGACACTGCTGGGGGCCATTGCGCTGGGGTTTACCGTGCAGGAGGCGGGCGCCATCGGCATCATCGGCGGCGCGGACGGGCCGACGTCCATCTTCGTGGCCGGACGGCTGGCCGACCACCTGCTGGGGCCGATCGCGCTCTCGGCATACTCGTACATGGCGATGGTGCCCATCATCCAGCCACCGATTATGCGGGCGCTCACGTCCAAGGCGGAGCGCATGATCGAAATGCCCTACGAGCCGCAGCCGGTGTCCAAGCTGATGAAGCTGCTCTTTCCGCTGACGGTGCTGCTGCTGGCGATACTCTTCGCGCCGGGTTCCATCCCGCTGATCGGCATGTTCATGTTCGGCAACCTGCTGCGCGAGAGCGGGGTAGTCGAGCGGCTTTCGTCAACGGCGCAGAACGAGCTAATCAACATCGTGACCATCCTGCTGGGGCTCACCGTGGGCGGGACGATGGTGGCGGACGAGTTCCTGGACGTCGACACGCTGCAGGTGTTCGGGCTGGGGCTGGTCGCGTTCTCGCTGGCAACGGTCGGCGGGATCATCTTCGGCAAGATCATGTACATGGCATCGGGGCGAAAGGTGAACCCGCTGCTGGGGGCCGCAGGCGTATCGGCGGTGCCGATGTCCGCTCGGGTGGTGCACCGCGTCGCGCTGGAGGCCAACCCCAACAACTACCTGGTCATGCACGCGATGGGACCGAACGTCGCGGGCGTGCTGGGGTCGGCGATAGCGGCGGGTGTGATCCTGAACATGGTTGGGTAGGGCGGGGGCTCCGCCAATAGCTTCCGGGATGCGCCGGGGTTCCCACCTGCGCGGGGCCCTACGACGCTGCCCAGGGCGACCCTTCGACGGGCTCAGGACGAACGGGGGATTCTCCTCTTTCTGTTTCCGATTGGTTTTCTCCCATGGGCATTCGTTTTGGCTGTGTCCTCCTTTGGCGGGGGGATTCGTTTTTGGACTGGACTATTCGAATTCGTAGCTGGAGGACCGGGTTTCAGCTACGGGTTTTCGT
>JAPPNT010000178.1 GCA_028873745.1 Chloroflexota bacterium
AGGTGACATCGCCCCCGCGCGCACGGTGCCCGCGCACTTCTCCCGCGCCGCCCGTGCCTCGCCCGCCGATGTCGCGCAGGTCTTCGGCGAGGAGGGCGGCGACAACTTCGCCGTCGGCACGCCGTTGGACATGGAGGCCATCGTCTGCCTGGACCTGCGGACGCTGCTGCAGCGCTCCAACGGCGTCTTCGGCAAGAGCGGCACCGGCAAGAGCTTCCTGACCCGCCTGCTCCTCATCGGCGTGCTCCAGAGCCGCCTGTCGTCGCTCCACATCTTCGACATGCACAACGAGTACGGCTGGGAGGGCGGCGACGTGGAGCGCGGGCGGCGCGTGAAGTCGCTCAAGCAACTCTTCCCGTCCGAGGTATCCGTCTTCGCCCTCGACGAGCAGCGGTCGCGCGGCGCCAGGGTGCAGCCCGATTTCCTCGTCGAGATCGGCTATGGCGAGATTACGCCCGACGACGTCATGGCCCTCCGCGAGACCCTCGGCATCTCCGACGCCGCTGCGGAGGCCGCCTTCGCCCTCGGCCGACGCTTCGGCGACGACCGCTGGCTGCGCGAGTTCCTCCGGCTGGAGGGCTCGGACGAGATCGGCGAGCTCGCCGCAAGCATCAACGTGAACGGCGCCGCCCTCGCCACCCTGCACCGCCGCCTGACGAACCGCGTCGCCCGGCTGCCTTTCGTGTCGGATGCGCCCGGTGCCGACGCCGTGGCCGCCATCATGGACCACCTGGACCGCGGGCAGCACGTCGTGCTGGAGTTCGGCCGCCACGGCGATGATGTGCTCGCCTACATGCTCGTCGCCAACCTGCTCACTCGCCGCATCCATGACCGCTACCGCGAGCGCCAGACTGCCGCGGAGGAAGGGCGGAACACCACGCCGCTCACCATCGTCATCGAGGAGGCCCACCGCTTCCTCAGCCCGACGGTGGCGTCGCAGTCTCCCTTCGGCGTCATCGCCCGCGAGATGCGCAAGAACAACGTCACGCTTCTCGTCGTCGACCAGCGCCCCAGCGCCATCGATCCGGAGGTGCTGAGCCAGGTCGGCACCAAGGTCTGCTGCCTCCTCGACGACGAGCGTGACGTCGACGCTGTCATGGCGGGCGCGTCCGGCAGCCGCGAGCTCCGCTCCGTGCTCGCCGGGCTGCGTTCCCGGCAGCAGGCGCTCTTCTTCGGCGAGGCCGTCCCCATCCCCGTCGCCGTGCAGGTCCGCGACTACGGCACCGAATCCAGCTACGATGCCCTCATGCGCCCCCGCTCGCGCCGCCCCGCCGCACGCCCTGATCCCGTTGAAGTCCCCCGCTCAGCCACGGACGACGAGGACGACGACCCGCTATTCGGCTAGGCCCGCATGCCACGGCACGTGTAGTCTCGCCCGCTCGCCCATCGGGTATACTCTGCCTAGAGGAGGGGAACATGCCGGAGAGACGACCACGCTTGGAAGGGAAAGTCGCCGTCGTGACAGGCGGCGGCAGCATCGCGGAGGGAATCGGCAACGGGAAGGCCACGTCCGTCCTGTTCGCCCGCGAGGGCGCGAAGGTCCTCGTTGTGGACATCATCGAGGAGGCCGCCGAGGACACCGTGCGCATGATCCGCGAGGAGGGCGGCGACGCCTCCGTCTTCGTCGCCGACGTCACCAACTCGGACGACTGCTACGCCATGTGCCAAGCCGCCGTCGACCGCTACGGCCGCCTCGACATCCTCGTGAACAACGTCGGCATCTCCTCGCGCGGCGACGTGCTCTCGCTGGACATTGAGGAGTGGGACCAGGTGATGGACGTCAACGTGAAGAGCATCGTGCTGGCCAGCCGTGCGGCCATCCCCCACATGATCAGGGGCGGCGGCGGCGCCATCACCAACCTCTCCTCCATCGCCGGGCTGCGGGCGCACTCGCCGCTGGCCTACTCCGTGTCCAAGACGGCCATCGTCGGCATCACGCAGACCATGGCCTCCGACCACGGCCGGGACCTCATCCGCGTCAACGCCATCGCGCCGGGCCAGGTCTACACGCCGCGCATGGAGATGCGCATGACGGACTCGCTGCGGGATCTGCGCGTGACGACGGCGCCGCTCGGCACCGAGGGCACCGCGTGGGACATCGGCTACGCCAACCTCTACCTCGCCAGCGACGAGGCCCGCTGGGTGACGGGCGTGACGCTGTCCGTCGATGCGGGGCTCGCTGTCACGACCCCCGCCACGCACAACCGCGAGCGCAGTGAGGCGATGGAACAGGCCAAGCAGCAACAGCAATGACCAGACTCCCAATCGAGCCAGCGGCACAACGCACCCGCCGTAAGCCATGCTGCGCCCCCTAGCCCGCGTCCCAACCTTCCGCTCCGTCGTGAACCGCGACTGGCGGTTGCTCTGGATGGCGAGCCACCTCTGGCACCTGGCCTTCTGGATGGACCTCATCGTCCTTGGCTGGCTGGTGCTGGAGTTGACCGACTCGCCGCTGCTGGTTGCGCTCGTTGGCACCTTCCGGCTCATCCCCCTTGGTGTACTAGGCCCCATCGCAGGCTCCGTCGGCGACCGGATTTCCAAGAAGCGGATGCTGCTTGTCGCGCAGACCGTCAACCTCCTCGTGACCATCGGCTTCACCGTAGTGCTGCTGCTGGGGGAGGAGAGGGTCTGGCTCGTGTACGCCGCCGCTGTGCTCACCGGCTCGGCATGGGCCATCGACTTCCCCGTACGCCGAGCATTCATCCGCGACTTGTTGCCCGGCCGCTTCGTCGTCAACGCGATGGCCATCGACGCGGCGTCGCTTACGGGCATGCAGATGGTGGGCAGGTGGATAGGCGGGGGCATCCTCGCCCTTGCGGACCCGGGCGCCGCGTACGCCTTCCTCTCGCTCTGCTACTTGGTCGGATTCTTCGCGCTCCTACGCGTACCGGAGCGGTCAACGGCCCCCAGCCCGCGTGTGGCCGGCGCCAACTCCCTGGCTGCCCTGGTCAGGGACTTGGCGAATGGCCTTGTATACGTTTGGCGCAACCCCGTACTGCGCAACATCTTCCTGGTGACGGTGGCCATCAACCTCTTCGTTGCGCCCTACCTCCAGATCACGCCGGTCTTCGCGCGCGACGTCTATGGCGTCGGCCCCGGCCTGCTCGGCATCGTCAGCGGCATGGACGGCTTCGGCGCGCTGGTCGGCACTATTGTCGTGGCAAGCGCGGTGGGTTTGAAGCGGCTGGGGCGCCTCTTCATCGGCGGGTGCCTGCTCCTCTCCTTTGCCGTAACCGTGTTCAGCCAGGTGCCGACAGTCTGGATAGGCATTCCCGTCATGGTCATCGTCGGTTTCGGCGTATCCGGATTCGTGACAATGCAGACAACGCTCTCCGTGCTGCACGCGAGCCCCGAGATGCGCGGCCGCGCGATGGGGGCGGTCGCGCTGGGCATCGGCGGGATGCCGATCGGCATGGCGCTGTTGGGTGCCCTCGCCGAGGCCTACGGCGCGCCGAGGGCCCTCGGCATGACGGCGTCCCTCGGCTTCCTGATCATCCTGGCGATTGGCGTCTTCCAGCCGGCGTTGAGACGCGCGCAATAGGGCCGAAATCTAGTGGAAATCGCGGCTCGCCGTGCTAAGCTTGGAGGCGCCATCATTGAACGCCTGCAATTTCGGCGTCAGCGAGGGAGAGGATGCCTGACCACAAGGAAATGACCAAGCTGATGACCAAGCGCCTGCCGCGACCGACGATGGCGTTGCTCATCGCCTGCGGCGTCCAGGGCGCGAACCACGGGTTCCAGGTCTTCCTCGTCGGCGGCATGGTGCGCGATGTCCTCCGCGACCGGATCTCCCGGGATCCCGACCTCGTTGTACAGGAGGTTGTGCCCACCCTCGACGCTTCTGCACGCTACGCCGAGGTGCTGGCGGGCTCCCTCGGCGTCACCGTGTCGCCGCCCTCCCAGTTCGGCACCATAAAGGTGGTGGCCGGCGGGCTGGAGGTCGACATCGCCTCGGCACGCCGGGAGTCGTACGCGTCGCCCGGCGCCCTGCCCGACGTCCGGGCTGCGACGATCGAGGGCGACCTTGGCCGCCGCGACTTCACCATCAACGCCATCGGCGTGGACCTTGGCCCCAAGACCTTCGGCAACATCGTGGACATCCACGGCGGCCAGGAGGACCTGAACCACCGCGTCATCGGCGTCATCCACGACGGCAGCTTCGCGGACGACCCCACGCGCCTGTTCCGAGCGGTGCGCTACGAGACCCGCCTCAACCTGCGCATGACGATGATGACGGAGATGGCCCTCCGCCGGGACATCGGGCACCTCGCAGCCGTCAGCGGCGACCGCATCCGGAATGAGCTTGAACGCATTTTTGTGGAGGACAACCCCGCTCATGCTCTCTCGCGCGCTGACGAGCTTGGCATGCTTCAGGCGACGCTGCCCGCTCTCACGTGGACATCGGCGATGACCGCGGCGGCAAGGCAGATGAAGGAACGCGGGCCAATGTCGTTTCTCGCATTGCTCGCGTCGTCGCTGTCGCGCGAGGACGCGGAGGCCTTTGCCGCCCGCATCAACGCGACGGGACCCTGGTCGGCCATCATCCATGACGCGGTCACCGTGGCCGAGCAGCTGGATGATCTGGCCGTCAGCGGCCTGTCTCCCAGCGGCGTCTATCGGATTCTGGAAGGGCTGTCGCCGGAGGCCGTGAGCGCGTGGGCCGCGCTCTCTGGCGACGCGACAGCCGCAGGCCGCTTGCGGGAGTACGCCGACAATCTGCGCTACGTGCGCCCCGCCCTGGACGGCGACGCCCTGCTCGCCCTCGGCGTGCCGCAGGGCCCACGCGTCGGCGAGCTGCTGCGTGAGCTGCTGCACGCCCGCCTCGATGGGCAGGTCGCCAACCGCGCCGACGAGGAGGCGCTGGTGCGCGACCGCCTGTAGTGACCACACCTACCGGAAAGGACATTGCCATGGCGAAAGAAGCATACGTCTACACCTGGAAGCGCTGAACCACCTGCCGCAAGGTGAGAGAGGTTCTCTCACAGGCAGGCGTGGAGGTCACTGAGCGTGACTTCTTCGCGGACCGCCTCTCGGAGGACGAGGTCCGCGCCCTGGCGGCGGCCTCCTCCGCGACGGCCATGTTCTCCGCCAAGAGCCCCACGGTGAAGAAGCTGGGTCTGGACCCGGCGGCTCTCAGCGACGACGAGAAGGTGCAGCTCATGGCGGGCGAGCCCCGCCTCATCCGGCGCCCCATCGTCGTCATCGATGGCGTAACCCACCCGGGCGCCACGGTGAAGTCGCTGGCGTCCGTGCTGGGCGGCTAGCCCTTCCCCCGCGCCGTCTCGCGACGCCGGAAGAAGAGGTACTGCTGTGCGTACCCCGCATACGGTCCGAAGGCCTCGCGCGTCCACGCCCACAGGTCGCGGTAGCTGAGCCGCTGCCCGCCGAGGTACCAGTCCTCCAGCGCCCGCCGCACCCACCGGTCGATGGGTGCCGCGTCGAGTTGATCCAGCGCGAACAGCAGGACGCAGTCCGCCACCTTCTCGCCGACGCCCGGCAATGCCAGCAAGGCCGCTTTCGCGTCGTCGTACGACGCGCCACGCAGCGACGACAGGTCGAGTCGGCCCGCCGCGACGGCCTCCGCCGTCCCCGCCACGTACTTCGCCCGGTAGCCGAGGCCGAGCTCGCGCAGCCGCGTTTCGCCCGCCGCCGCCAGCGCCGTCGGAGTTGGAAAGGCGCGCCGCGTCAGCGTCCCGAGCGTTGCCGTCTCGCCCAGCGAGTTCGCCAGCGTCTCCTGCATCCCGGCGATGCGCGGGATGTTGGAGTTCTGTGAGCAGATGAAGGCGATGAGACACTCCCACGGGTCCTGCCGCAGGATCCGCAGCCCCCAGTGCCGGCGCACGGCCGCCTCGAGTCGCTCGTCCTCGCACAGTTGGGCGTAGATGGCGGGCAGGTCGTCGTCGAGCCGGAAGTAGTCGCGGACGGCGCGCTCGGCGTGCGCAAGCGTCGCCGAGTCGTAGGTGACGAGAAGGCCGTCCTCGTCGCGCTCGAGGGTGAGCAGCCGGCCCTCGATGAAGCCGCTCCACACGCCGCCGTCCTCGTGCCAGCGGAATGCCTGGCCGCTCTCCAGCGTTAACGGCAGGTCGAGGGGCTGGTCAACGGCGACGTGCGTCGTGGCGAGTGCGTCGGGCATGGGGCAAGTATACGGCGCGCGGTGTGCAAGGACGTAGGGGTGATTTGTGAATCGCCCGCCTGAGTCGGCCGCCCCGTCCGCGTTATGCATCCTCCACACGGCAAGTGAGTATGTCTATGCCGTAGTATTGGCGGTGGTGCACTGATGATGCGTATTGGCGCAGGATGCGGACGGATAGTGTCTGGTCGTCCTCCAGCGCCATGTCCTCTTCCAGGTACGCCATGCGGTTTTCGATGTTCCCTTGGACGGCGTCACCTGACGCAACCACGATTTCCAACTCGGCTGAACCCGGTTCAGGGCGAATGGTGGCGACTAGCCTGCGCTCGTGCTCAGGCTGTCCGCCGTTCTCTTCTCCCAGCAGGCTCAACATTACTTCTTCCCCTACCAGCCGCAGCCGGTTCCCCCCCTTTTCTGTCCAAGAATGTCTATTGGCGAATTGGCTGAGAAAGCCGTCGACGGCAGGTATGGAAGACCTGGAAAGGTCCACCCGCAACCGCTTGATGCGAAAGCCCGATAGTTCGTTGAATAGGGTCATGCCAATGGCCGCAATGCCGCCCACGACGATGGTATTGCCCACGACGTCGCTGGCAATGCCTTCGACAATTCCGCTAAAGAAGCCGGCGGAAAGACCCAGAACTACGGAGACGCCGGTGATTGCGGCCTTCTTCTGGTTCATCTCGCCGGTGAAGACCGTCTTCGCTCCCTCGAAAAAGAGCATTCCGAAAATAATGACGTACACCGCGCTTACCACCGGGCTGGGAATGGCCACCAGGACCGCCAGGAATTTGGAGAAGGGGGCCGCTGCCATTGTCAACAAGCCCAGGCCAATCCCGACCCTTCTGGCCGATACGCGTGTGAAGTCCATGTAAACCGCCGTAGCCGCCCACGGAGCAGCGATTGGGAGGGTACCCAGCAGGCCGGAGAGGAAGGTGCCTACTCCGTACACGCCCAGCCCTCCCTGGACAGCGCGGTAGTCGAGGGCTGTCGGATTCCGGTAGGAAGCGCGATAGATTACCGAGAGGTCGCCAACCGCTTTCATGAAGGCGGTCAGGTTCACAAACACGAAAGCCGGGAGCAGCGCCCAGAAATCCGCGTCGAAGCTCAGGTCCAACCCAGGCCAACCAAAGTCAGGTAAGCTCACCCACGGAGCGCTGGCTACGATGTCGTAGTCGTAAAACCCCAGCGGTACGGCTGCAATC
>JAPPNT010000258.1 GCA_028873745.1 Chloroflexota bacterium
ATCCTGGTGAACTGCCTCGGCGGCACCGCCGGCGCGCCCAACTCCCGCGCCCGCATCGAGGACGTGACCGTCGACGAGTGGCAGGCCGTGCTGGACTTCAACCTGCGCGGGGTCTTCCTCTACTGCCAGGCTGTGCTGCCGCATATGAAGCGCCAGAATTCGGGCAAGATCGTCAACATCTCCTCGCAGGTGCGCTACGGCAAGTCGGAGATCGTCGCGTCCTACGTCGCCTCGAAGGCGGGCATCGTCGGCCTGACCAACCGCATCGCCCACGAGGCCGCCGGCTACGGGATCACCGCGAACTCCGTCGCGCCCGGCCTGACGCTGACACCTCGCGTCGCCGCCGTCCGGTGGGACAACATATCGGAGGAGCAGCGCGCGCAGTACTCGCAGCGAATACCGGTGGGACGCGTCGCGGTGCCCGAGGACCAGGCCAAAGCCATCGCCTTCCTCGCGTCGGAGGACGCCGACTACATCACGGCGCAGGTGCTGGAGGTCGGCGGCGGCGAGTTCTCGACGCTCTAGCCCGACGGTGCAGCCGTGACCTCTTCCTACGAGAAACCCCGCACCTTCAAGACCGAGGGCGTCGTGCTGCGCCAGGCCGCCTACGGCGAGGCCGACCGGATGCTCACCGTCTACACCCGTGACTTCGGCACCCTCCGGCTGGTCGCGCGCGGGCTCCGCCGCCCGACGAGCCGCATGGCGGGCCACCTCGAACCCCTCGTGCACGCCTCCCTCCAGCTCGCCCGGGGCCGAGGGCCCGACGTCGTCGCGGGCGCCGACACGCTGCACGGTCACACCGCACTCCGCAGCAGCCTCGAGGGCATCGCGCGCGGGCTCGTATGCGCGGAGCTCGTCGAGGCCTTCGCGCCTGACGAGCAGGCCAACCCTGAGCTCTTCCGCCTGCTGCTGAGCGCGCTCGGCATGCTGGACGAGGGCGATGGTGACCTGCTCCTGTGGCACTTCGCCTTCCACGTCCTCGTGCTCACGGGCTACATGCCGGAGCTGCAGCAGTGCGTCGTGTGCGGCGCGCAGGTCCAGCCTGACGAGCACCTCTTCACGCCCGGCCTCGGCGGCGTCGTCTGCACCTCGTGCGCCCGCGGCGGCGACCCGGGCGGCCCGCACGAGCGGGCGGGCGCGCTGCTGCTCCCCCTCTCGGTGAACGCCCTCAAGGTGTTGCGCTTCTTCCGCGACCACCCGTACGAGAACGTGCGCCAGCTCCACATCGACGCGCCGCTCGCCCGCGAGCTCGAGCGCGTCGAGGGCGGCTACATCCGCTATCTGCTGGAGCGCGAGGTCCGCAGCGCCGAGTTCCTCAACCAGCTCTCGCGCCTGCTGCCGGCGAAGGGCTAGCGCGAGCCGCCGCTCCCTCGCCGCCGGTGTACAATACCCACCGCCAACCCTCATGGAGGCCGCCGATGGACTTCGAGACCCCCGCGCACTGGGAGACCCTCCGCGTCGGCGTGCGCGCCCTGTGCGAGCGCTACGGAGACGAGTACTGGCGCCGCCTCGACGTCGAGCGCGGCTACCCGGAGGAGTTCATTCGTGAGCTGAGCAGGGAGGGGTGGCTGTCCACCATGATCCCGAAGGAGCTCGGCGGCGGGGGCATGGGGCTGGCCGAGACCAGCGTCGTGCTGGAAGAGGTGAACCGCTGCGGGGCCAACGCCAACGCCGCCCACGCGCAGGTCTACATGATGGGCGTCCTCCTCCGCCACGCCGGCGACGCCCTCAAGCGCGCCTACCTCCCCCGCGTAGCGGCCGGCGAGCTCCGCCTGCAGGCCTTCGCCGTCACCGAGCCGGAGGCGGGCTCCGACACCACCCGCATCGCCACCACCGCCGAGCGCCGCGGCGACACCTACGTCATCAACGGCGAAAAAATCTTCATCTCCCGCGTGCTCCAGTCCGACCTGATGCTCGTGCTCGCGCGCACGACGCCCCTCGAGGATCTCGACGACCGTACGCGCGGCCTCTCGCTCTTCCTCGTCGACCTGCGCGAGGCGGGCGAAGCCGTCGACGCGCGGCCGCTGCGCGTGATGATGAACAACCACACCAACGCCGTCACCTTCCGCAATCTGGAAGTCCCCGCCGGCCACATGGTCGGCGACGAGGGCAACGGCTTCCGCTGCGTCATCGACTCCTGGAACGCCGAACGCATCCTCATCGCCGCCGAGTGCATTGGCGACGGCCGCTGGTTCATCGAGCGTGCGTCGGCGCGAGCGAGGGAGCGCGTCGTTTTCGACCGCCCCATCGGCGCGAACCAGGGTGTGCAACTCCCCATCGCGCAGGCCTACGCCCACGTCGAGGCCGCCGACCTCGTGCGGCACAAGGCTGCGGCAAAGTTCGACGCAGGCCAGCCCTGCGGGCCCGAGGCCAACATGGCCAAGCTCCTCGCGTCGCAGGCGTCGTGGGAGGCCGCCAACGTCTGCGTCGACACCCACGGCGGCTACGGCTTCCTCGCCGACTACGACGTCGAGCGTAAGTTCCGGGAGACCCGCCTCTACACCGTCGCCCCCATCAACAATAACCTGGTGCTGGCGTACTTGGGGCAGCGTGTGCTGGGCATGCCGCGGTCGTACTGACCCCCTACCGCGCCAGCCCCGGCAGGAAGCGGACGATCACGAACGCCTCCACGCCCGCCAGCAGCACCAGCGCCAGCACGTACGGGATGACGATGCGGAAGATCGCCCGAACCTCGTCGCCCAGCCCTGCCACCGTCGCGCCGACGACCACCTTCGCGGGCGCCATCGAGCTGCCGACGGACGCGCCGATCGACTGAAAGCTTGCGATGGTCACGGCGCCGATTCCGAGCGCCCTTGCCGTCTCGACCTGCAGCAGCCCGAACATGACGTTGGAGTTGGTGTTGCTGCCGCTCATGAAGGAGCCCAGCAGGCCGATGAAGGGCGAGGCTAGGGGGAAGAACGGCCCGGACACCTTGGCGATGCCCTGCGCCAGCAGGACCGTCATGCCCGTGTCCGCCATGACGACGGCCATTGCCACCATGCCGAGCACGCCCAGCGTCGTGCCCACGCACTGGTCGTAGGTGAAACGCAGCGCGCCGGAAACGAGGCCCGCGCGCCATCGACGCGTCGCGACGTAGACGGCCGCGCTGACGGCCGTCGCGATAAGGATGAGGGGCGCGGGGTGCGACAGCAACCCGATGGAGGCGTAGTCGACGGCGCGCGCGACCACGAAGCCCTCGCCCGTCGTGAAGCCGGGGTAGTCGAAGGCCAGCCGCAGGCCGCTGACGACCTCCTTCACCGGCCCCACCTGTGCCACGAAGCTGAGGCCAATCAGCAGGAAGTAGGGCATGAAGGCGAGCGCGGGCGGCATCCCTCCGCCGTCCGGCTCGGCTGCCGGCGCGGCGCCGGCGCCCGTCGACCGCGCACCCACGAGCAGCGGCGTGCGGCACAGCACGACGAGCGCCGCGGTGCCCAACATGCCCGCGCCCAGCGACGCCACCGACGGCGCCCCCGCCAGCGCGAGCCCGTACATCGCGCCGAACATGACGCCGCCGGCGACGATCACGACGGGCAGGCTCCGCCACACCGCTCGCAGGCCGCCCTGGATGTGGGCGACGAGAACGCCGCTGGCGAGGGTGACCGGCAGGAAGAGCAGCGCCATGTGGGGGGCGATGACCGTCTCCTCGATGCCGGTGACGAGCTGGATGGTGTAGTAGGAGGAACCGAGGGAGCCGAAGGTGACGGCCCAGCCGTGGCCGACGAGGGTCATCGCGGCGGCGCGGACCGGCGGGACGCCGAGCATGATGAGCAGCGGCGCGGCGACGGCCACCGGCACGCCGAAGCCGGACACGCCCTGGATCGTGCTGGAGAACCCCCATGCGATGATGAGCGACTGCGCGAGCTGGTCGCCGGACAGGGCGGCCATGTGCCGTCCTACGGCGTCGACGGCCCCGAGTCGTTCAAGGATGTTGTAGAGGAAGACGGCCGCCCAGACGATGGTGAAGACGAAGGCGGCGAGGTTGACGCCCTTAATCGCCGCGATGCCTACGTGGCCCCACTCGGCGCCGAAGACCAGCAACGCGAGCGCGCCTGCCAGCACGAAGGCGGCGGCGCCGGCCTGCTCGGCGGGGCGGTTGAGCCACAGCAGCGCGCCCGCCAGCACGACCAGCGGCGTGGCGGCGAGCAGCCAGTTAAGGACGGTGAGGTCAGGGCCCGTCATGGGGACTTAGTTTATGACGTCCGGGTGGGCGACATATTCGGCAGTGGGAGGAATCGCCCTTACGCGCGAATGGAGTAAGGCCGGGAGGAGGTTGGCCTGTTCCACTTCGTCAAGGGGAATCCACTGGAATACTGTGCCGGCCTCCATCCCTTCAAAAGATCCCTCTCGATTGAGGATCAGTGAGCTGGGGGCAAACTCGATCAGGAAGTAGAGGGCCATTTCCTGGTATCGGCGCCCTTCGATCTCGAACAGGTTGTCGGTGACGAGAAGAAGTCGGCCGATCGTCACTTCCTCGCCAAATTCTTCACGAAGCTCCCTCGTCAACGCCTGAACAGCGTTTTCGCCGTATTCCACGCGCCCGCCTGGGGCGAAGCAGAAACCCTTCTTGACGGCAAGCTCGACCAGCACACGCTCGTTATGGACGGCAATGGCGCCGACGCGATACATGAACGTGAGGCCGTTGCTCGTGGACATAATCATCTCGGAAGAAGTCATTTTGTCACACTACGATCCCACTGAGTCCACCCCGAGCGTGGGCTGGGGCACCGCCCTACATCCCCAGCTCCACGCCCATGCCACGCTCGATCGCCTTCCGGTAGACGACGGACGCTGCGGCGAGGTCCTCCGTGCCGACGCCCAGCGCGTTGAACTGCGTGATCGCCTCCGCCGAGGGCCGCCCCGGCGCCTTGCCGACCACGATGTCCGCCAGCTCCGTCACGTTGGACCAGTCGAACGCGCCTTCCTGCTCGGCGAAAAGGAGCTCGCCGGAGTCGTTCCTCGACTGCTCCAGCAGCTCGACGACGATCAGGTCGGAGCGGCGGACCGCCTCCGCGTCGAGCTCGCGGCGGTTGGTGCCTGTCGCGCCGATGCCGTTGACGTGCATGCCGGGATCGAGCCACTCGCCCGACATCACCGGCTCGTTGGCGCCCGTGATGGTGACGAGGATGTCGACGTCGCGGCAGGCCTCCTCGGCGGAGTCGACGGGGTCGACGTCGAGCCCGTGCTTCTCGCGCATCTCGGCGCTGAAGGACTCGCGGTTGTCGGCGGAGCGGCTGTAGGCCTTCACGTGGCTGATGTTCCGCACGGCATTCATCGCCGCGACCTGCGCCCGCGCCTCCCACCCCGTGCCGATGATGCCGAGGGTGGTGGCGTCCTCCCGCGCCATGTACTTGGTGGCGAGGCCGCTGACGGCCCCCGTGCGGATCTGGCCGAGGTCCCGGGCGTCGACGATGGCGTCAAGGGCGCCGGTTTCGAGGCTGTAGAGGAGCACGAGGTAGCGGGTGCGGTTGGGCGCGTTGGGGCGGCGGTCGCTGCCGTACGTCTTCATGCCGTACACGCCGAAGCCCTCGGCGATGCCCTGTACCGTCCGGTGAAAACCCTTCGGCAGCGGAAGGTGCTGGCGCGGCAGGTTGACGGCCTTGCCCTCGGCCTCGTCGCGGAAGACCTGCTCCATCAGGTCGATGCACTCGTCCATCGGCAGCAGGGTGCGGACGTCCTCGTTGCTCAGGTAGATGGTCATGGCGCGCTCCTTGCGGAAGGGCTTTCTATCTATGGGCGTCGCCAGTATAGGGTGCGGCGGCAGGGGCTGCAAACGACGGCGGGCCTCTTTTGTCTCACCTGCTGGAGCCACGGGCTCATGAGTTGATGAGCCCTTCTTGCGGCTGTGTCCAGGGGAGATTGTAGAGAGGCGCGAATTGCGGCGCTCTCGGGATGGGCATGTCCCCAAAGGGCACGTCTATTACCACTGGCGCCTGTCGTTCCAATGCCTGCGGTATGAGCGTCTCCAGTTCCATCGGGTCCTCCGCCCGCATGGCGACGGCGCCGAAGGACTCGGTGAACTTGACGAAGTCCGGGTTGTGCAGGTCCGTCTCGTACGTCCCGTTGAACGCCGTCTCCATGTCCCGCGCAACATTGCCGTAGGAGTCGTTCCTGAACACTACGGTCACCACATTGATCCCGTACCGCACCGCGGTTGAGAGCTCCGAGGCGTTGAACATGAACCCGCCGTCGCCCGCCATGCACACCACCGGGCGGTCCGGCTGCGCGACCTTCACGCCCAGCGCCGTCGGAAAGGCGTAGCCGAGGTTGAAGGAGTAGCCGGAGTCGATGTAGGTCTTGGGGTGGTTCACCTGGTAGTGGGTGCGGGCATAGTATCCAAACTGGGTTACGTCCCAGACGATGAAGGTGTCCTCCGGGATGCCCCGCTGCAGGGCCTCGATGACGGGGTACTGCGGCTCGTGCAGTCGGATGTCGTAGTAGGCGATCAGCCTGCGGGCCGCGGCGACGGCCTCTACGGGCGAAGGGCGGTCCGCCGCCCCCGCCTCGAGGAGCACGGGAAGGAGGGCTTCGATGGTTGCTCGGGCATCGCCGTGCAGCGGAATGGTGTTGGCCTGAATTCTGGTGAGTTCCGTGTCGTCGATGTTGATGTTTATCAGGGTGGACCGCTCCCCGGCCGGGTTGCCCAGCGAGAAGCGCGCGCCGATGCCGATGACCACGTCCGCCGATTGCATCACCTCGTAGAGCTGGTTCATCTCCTGCCGCTCCGCCCTGGGGCTGAAACAGGAACCGTAGGACAGGGGATGGTTGTCCGGAATCGTCCCCTTGCCCCCACTGGTGGTGATGACGGGGATGTTGGTTGCCTCGGCAAACCTGACCAGGGCCTCCTCAGCGTCGGAGCGCGCCACGCCGCCGCCGGCGAATATCAGGGGGAGCCGGGAGCTGGCGATGATCTTCGCCGCCAGTTCGAGGTCCTCCCGGCTCGGTACGATGCGCGAGACGCGGGCCGGGTCTCGGAGCACGACCTCCTCCCGCTCCACGCCGGTGTCGGGAGGAATCTCGATCAGCACGGGGCGGGGACGGCCCGTCCGCATCTGCCTGAACGCCTCGAACACCGCCTCCGGGATAGCGCGGGGCCGGAGCGCCTGACGCTGCCACTTCGTCACGGACCGGACGGCGCCGGGCTGGTCCGCGATTTCATGGACCGCCCCCAGGTTCCTGCCCATGGCGGCGCGCGGCACCTGCCCGGCGACAAGCAGCACCGGCGTCGAACGGGAGTACGCGTTGGTCAGTCCGGACGCCGCGTTGTAGAC
>JAPPNT010000237.1 GCA_028873745.1 Chloroflexota bacterium
CCGCCCCGCGTGGACGTCGAGGCCCACCCGCCGCAGCAGCCTGCGGCGGAGCAGCAGGTTGGGGAGGATCTGGCCCTCCGGCCCTCCGGCCGGGCCAACCGGCCCGCTAGTTGGGCCGACTGCCTCGCTAGCCACGCCGGCCGCCGCGCCCCGCGCCGCGGTTCTGCGCCCGGGCCAGCAACTCCCGCGTCTGCTCGCCGCGGACGTTCTCCACGTCCTCGCGGTACTTCAGCATGACGCCCAGCGTCTCGTCGATGACCTCCGGCGTGAGCTGCTCCGTGTTCAGGCTGACCAGCGCCGCCGTCCAGTCCAGCGTCTCCGCCACCCCCGGTACCTTGTACAGCTCGGCCCCCCGCAGCTCCTGCACGAAGGCCGTCACCTGCGCCGCCAGCCGCCCCGAGGCCCCCGGCGCCTTGCTCCGGACGATCTCCGTCTCCTTCGCCAGGTCCGGGTAGTCGATCCAGTAGTACAGGCACCGCCGCTTCAGCGCGTCGTGGATCTCCCGCGTCCGGTTCGACGTGATGACGACGACCGGCCGCGACTCCGCCGCGTACGTGCCGACCTCCGGCACCGTGATCTGGAAGTCCGAGAGCATTTCGAGCAGGTACCCCTCGAACTCCTCGTCCGCCCGGTCGAGCTCGTCGATGAGCAGCACCTTCCGTTCGCCGCCCTCCAGCGCCTGCAGCAGCGGCCGCTTGATGAGGAAGTCCTCGCTGAACAGCTCCCGCTCGGCGCTCTCCCGGTCGACGTCCCCCGAGGCCTCGAGCAGCCGCAGGTGCAGCAGCTGCCGCGAGTAGTTCCACTCGTACACCGCCTGGCTCACGTCCAGCCCCTCGTAGCACTGCAGCCGGATGAGCCGCGCGTTCAGCGCCGACGACAGCGCCCGCGCCACCTCCGTCTTGCCGACGCCCGCCTCGCCCTCCAGGAAGAGCGGCCGCCCGAGCTGCAGCGCCAGGTAGACGGACATCGCCAGCCCTCGGTCGGCGACGTACATCTCGCCCCGCAGTGCCTCCTGCAGCGCGTCGACGGACTCCGGTGTGGCGGGCGCAGTCGTTTGCTCCACGGTGAGGGTCCTCCATGCTTTGTCTGTGGGAGAGGGAAAGAAGGGGGCGGCACACTGGCCGCCCCCTCATTGTGCCCTTTGTGGGTCTGCGCGGGCTACCCCGCGCGCGCCACCGCGGCCTCCAGCGCGCGCCGCACGTAGACCGCGGCCATCGCCTGCCGGTACTCGTTCGACGCGAAGACGTCCCCCACCGGGTCGCCGCCGAAGTCGCCCGACACCGCCGATGCCGCCGCCGCCAGCGCGTCCCCGCCGGTGGCCGACCCGGCCAGCGCCGCCTCGACCGACGACGCCCGCGTCGGCGTCGACTCCACGCCGCCGACCACCACCGTGGCCGACGAGCACGTGCCGCCCGACAAGCTCACTACCGCCGCGGCCCCGACCACCGAGTATCGCGACGCCGGGTGAGAGAACTTGACGTAGGCCGTCCCCGCGCCCGAGGCCACGCCCGGCACCGACACGCTCGTCAGCACCTCGTTGTCCTCCAGCGCGTTCTCCAGCAGGCCCGTGAAGAAGTCGGCCGCCGCGATGCTCCGGTCGCCGCCCGGCCCCGTCGCGTTGATCGTCGCGCCCAGGGCCGTCAGAACCGTCGGCAGGTCAGACTGCGGGTCAGCGTGCGAGACGTTCCCGCCGATGGTGCCCCGGTTGCGGACCGCCGGGTCGCCGACCCGGCTCGCCGCCTCCGCCAGCACCGGCGCCCGCTCCTGCACCAGCGCCGACCCCGCGATCTCCGCGTGCGTCGTCAGCGCGCCGATGCGCACGCCGTCGCCGTCCGCCGATACGCCCTTCAGGTCGGCGATGTGGCCGATGTCCACCAGCGTCGGCGGCGAGGCCACGCGCAGCTTCATCATCGGCAGCAGGCTGTGCCCGCCCGCCAGCAGCTTCGCGCCCTCATTGCTGCCCAGCAACTGCACAGCCTCTGCAACCGAGGCGGCGCGATGGTACGTGAACTGTGATGGAAACATGGTTAGCCTCCATTCTTCGCGTCGTTGATGGCGCGCCACACCTTCTCAGGCGTCAGCGGCATGTCGACCCGGTTGACGCCCAGCGGCCGCAGCGCGTCCATGACGGCGTTGTACACCGTCGGCGTCGCCGCGATCGTCCCCGCCTCGCCGACGCCCTTCAGCCCCAGCGGGTGGTGCGGCGACGGCGTCGTCGTGGACCCGACGTTGATGTCCGGCAGCAGGTCGGCCCTCGGGAGGGCGTAGTCCTGCATGGTGCCCGTCAGCGGCTGGCCGTTGTCGTCGTAGACGACGCCTTCCCACAGCGCCGGGCCCACGCCCTGCACCACGCCGCCGTGCACCTGTCCCTCGACGATCATCGGGTTGATCTGCACGCCGCAGTCGTCCACCGCCCAGTAGTTCTGCAGGTCGATGCGCCCCGTCTCCGGGTCCACCTCGACCACCGCCAGGTGTGTGCCGAAGGGGTAGGTGAAGTTCGGCGGGTCGTAGAAGGCGCTCGCCTCCAGCCCCGGCTCCATGCCCTCCGGCATGTTCCACGCAACGTTGGCCATCAGCGCGATGTCCTGGATCGTCTTGGCCTGGTCGGCCGACCCGCGGACGAAGAACGTCCCGTCCTCGTACTCGATGTCCTCGACGGCGGCCTCCAGCAGGTGCGCGGCCAGCTCCTTGGACTTCTCCTTGATCTTGCGCGAGGCAAACGCAATCGCGCCGCCCGAAACCACCGTCGTCCGGCTGCCGTACGTGCCCCAGCCCATCGGCGTGTTGTCCGTGTCGCCGTGGATGATCTCCACGTCCTCCACCGGCACGCCCAGCTCCTCCGAGACGATCTGCGCGAACGTCGTCTCCTCACCCTGTCCGTGCGGCGAGGAGCCGACCATGACGTTGACCTTGCCCGTGGGGTGGAACCGCACGATGGCGCTCTCCCACAGGCCGCCCTGGAACCCGACCGCGCCCGCCACCTGTGACGGGCCCAGCCCGCAGATTTCCACCCACGTCGCCATGCCGATGCCGACCAGCCGCCCCTCGGCGCGGGCCGCCGCCTGTGACGCCCGCAGGCCGGCGTAGTCCGCGTTGTTCAGGCAGGCGTCCAGCGTCAGCTCGTAATCGCCGCTGTCGTAGATGATGCCCGTGGCGACGTCGTGGCCGTTCTCGAACTTCGGGATCAGGTTCTTGCGCCGCAGCTCCGCCGGGTCCATGTCCAGCGCCGCCGCCGTCAGGTCCACCAGCCGCTCGATGAGCGTCGTGGCCTCCGGCCGGCCCGCGCCGCGGTACGCGTCCACCGGCGTGCCGTTGTTGAACACGCCGTGGATCGTTCCCGAGATGTTCGCGATGTTGTACGCGCCCGAGTACATCAACCCGTGCAGGATCGTTGGCACGCCGGGCGCCGCCGTCGAGAGGTATGCGCCCATGCCGGCGTACACCGTCGTGCGAAGGCCCGTGATCGTGCCGTCGGACGTGGCCGCCATCTCCACCTCTTCCACGTGGTCGCGGCCCTGCGTCGTCGCCAGGTAGTTCTCGCTGCGCGTCTCCGTCCACTTGACCGGCACGCCAAGCTGCATCGCGCAGAAGGCCGTGATGGCCTCGTCCGGGTAGTAGGGGATCTTGCTGCCGAAGCCGCCGCCCACCTCCGGCGCGATGACCCGGATCTTGTGCTCCGGCACCCCCGTGACAACGGAGGTCAGGAACCGGCAGATGTGCGGGTTCTGTGTCGTGCTCCACAGCGTCAGCTCGTTCATCGCCGCCAGGTACGACGCGATGGCCGACCGCGGCTCCATCGGGTTCGCGATCAGCCGGGGCAGCGTGATCGTGTCGCTCACCGTCACGTCCGCCGACGCGAAGGCCGCGTCCGTGTCGCCGCCCGCCACCGCCCATGTGAAGGCGATGTTGTTCTCCACGTCGTCGTGGAGCTGCGGCGCGCCCGCCTGCGCGGCGTCCTTCGGGTTGATGACCACGCCGAGCGTCTCATACTCGACGTCGATGTGCTCCAGCGCATCCTCCGCCTCGTAGCGCGTCCCCGCCACCACGACGGCCACCGCGTCGCCCACGTAGCGGACGCGGTCCTTGGCGATGGCCGGGTGCTCGGGCGTCTTCAGGTCGGAGCCCGGGAGCAGCCACGCGCAGGGCATCCCGGCGATGACGCCGTCCAGGTCCGCGCCGGTGTAGACCGCCAGCACCCCCGGCTGCGACGCCGCGCCGCTCGTGTCGATGCTCTTGATGTTCGCGTGTGCGTGCGGGCTGCGGAGGATCGCCGCGTGGACCATCCCCGGCAGCTTGATGTCGTCCGTGTACGGCGCCTTGCCCGTGATCAGCCGCGGGTCCTCACGGCGCCGAATGCCCGATCCGAATGAGCGCGTCGTCATGGCTTAGCTCCCTCCCATGGCGCCGGCGGCCTCTTCCACCGCGCTCACGATGTTCTGGTACCCCGTGCAGCGGCAGATGTTCCCTTCCAGCGCATGCCGGATCTCCTCACGTGAGGGCGAGGGATTGTTCTTGAGCAGTTCCGCGGAGGCCATGATCATGCCCGGCGTGCAGAATCCGCACTGCAGGCCGTGCTTGTTCCAGAAGGCCTCCTGCAGCGGGTGCAGGTCCACGCCGTTCGACAGCCCCTCGATGGTCGTGACCGACGACCCCGACGCCTGCACCGTCAGCACCGTGCACGACTTGGCGATCGCCCCGTCGAGCTGCACCGTGCAGGTGCCGCACTGGCTCGTGTCGCACCCCACCTTGGTTCCCGTCAGCCCCGCGTTCTCGCGGATGAAATGAACGAGCAGCTGGCGGGGTTCCACCTCCCCGCTATAGGCTCGCCCGTTGATGGTGACTTCCACCGGAACACTCACGATGCACCTCCTCCCGAGACACCCCGGGTGTATTGCGCACTGGGCTCGGCGCGGCAAGGGTATCACTCCATGCGCGAAAGTCAATGGCAAATATGCGCCTGACGCATACGTGGCCGGCATGGGTGGAGGAAAGTGATACCGGGGTGTCGGCCGGCGTTGATGCCGTTCCCCCTGACCGCGCCCCAACCACCAACCGTTCGCCCTGAGCCTGTCGAAGGGTGTTTGCCTCTGGCCTCCGCGCCCCTCGCGTCGCGCACACGCCCCTGCTATAGTCGAGGCATGAAAATCAGCGGCAGCTACCGGTTCCCCGTCGAGCGCGACCGCCTCTGGTCCGCCCTCATGGACCCACAGGTCATCGGCGCCTGCATCCCCGGCGTCCAGTCCTTCTCCGCCGTCGCCCCCGACACCTACGCCTTCGAGGTCGGCTTCCGCGTCGGCATCGTCTCCGGCGCCTACAAGGGCACCCTCGAGCTCCGCGACGTCGACGCCCCCAACGCCTACCGCATGGTCGTCCAGGGCGCCGGCGTCCGCACCGACATGAAGGGCGAGGGCAACGTCGCCCTCGCCCCCGACGGCGACGCCACCAGCCTAACCTTCGACGGAGACGTCAACGTAACAGGCATCCTCGCCCGAGTAGGCCAGCGCATGATGCTAACGGTAGCCAAGCAACAAATAGACCGCCTCTTCCAATGCTTGAGCGCGAGGGCGGCGTAACAATATGGGAACAGTCGATGACTAACCATGACCCGCAACATCTGTCCTTTTCTCAAGCCCAAGGATATGAAGCATTGCCTCAGCCGTTGAGACTTGAAGAACTGACTAGAGAGGCACGCGTAGGGATTTGGAACATTCTATACGAAGCCGTCGACTACGAACTTCGAGGCTTCGAAAGCCATCCGCTTTGGACACCACTCTTTCGTGCGGTATATGCAGACTTCCTACACCTGCCGCTAGATTCGTGGGAGGGGACAAGGTCAATACTTACAGGGGAAGTAAGGAATATCATTATTCACGGGGACTTCAATTGGGTCTTTGATCTCCTAACATTTATCTTACGTGACACTCATTGCCCCTACGACTTGAAGTTGGGTATGGCAGTTATCTTCGAAAAATTTCAGTTGGCATATTCTTTGGATATGTCCGATCCTCCCACAATCTATCCCGTTTCTACGCCCGAAGAGGGAAACGCACTGATTCAGTCACTAGAAGACCTTTCTGAACGAGGATTGGTGGGTGCGCGAGAACATCTGAGACAAGCCGCAAATTGCATCAGTCAAGAAGACTGGGCAGGGGCCATTCGTGAGAGCATTCATGCAGTCGAATCCGTAGCCTGTCAGATTGCTCCAGGCACCAAGACATTGGGTGAGGCACTAAAGGTGCTGAAACAGAGCGGATTGTTGGAACACCCTGCGCTTGAGCAAGGATTCGATAAGATCTACGGTTATACCAACGATGAACGCGGTATCAGGCATGCCCTGCTGGATCAATCTTCAGCTGATGTGGGAATAGACGAGGCGTTGTTCATGTTCGGCGCCTGTGCTTCATTTGCCAGCTATCTGTCGCGGAAGCAATCAAGCGTTTAACGAGGAAGCTAGAAACCATCTTGGTGTCGGAACGTTGAAGGAAGTTCTGCGATGGTAATGGGACCGAGAACTCACGCTTACGAAATCAATGCGATGCTCCAGGTATCTGAAGAGTCAGTACAACAAGTCCAAGATTTCTTCTCGCAGAATTACGGTCTCAAGTCCAACAGGATACAAACAAATATGCACCTGACAGTCTACCATGCTAGAAGGAAACTGCCCGGGCTCCACGAGGCAAGCGATCCGGTGAAGATCATCGCAGATGTACGTGAGACAAGGTTTATGGTCTTGGCACCCGGTGGTGAGAATCCTCGTGATGAACTCGACCCCCGGAAGCACTCGATAGGTATTCGCCTTACAAGGCGAAACTCGGCTATACCAGAGATTCAGAAACTCAGGCAACATTTCTTGCGCTTGGAAGCCAAGGAACCCTTTGGAACACGAAAGCATAGTACTTCATGGACCAACAGTTTCGGTTCACGCAACTACCAGCCGCATGTGCAACTCCTGCGTCCGTGGCACAGGTTGGATGAACAACTCTCGTTAGTGGGAGTGCACTTTCGGGAACAGATTAGAGACATCGAATTTGACTCCTTGGTTATAGAAGAAAGACACAGAATTGATGGGCAGTGGGTTGCCGGTAGTCTCATTCCATAGAACTGCAGTTGTACGCATAGTGGGGAGCAGAGTTCCAGCTAACTTCTTTCCCTTGCCCACTTAAAAGGAAACCCTCGGTCCAACCCCCCACCCCTGACACCAACTCCTCCCCCATCCCAAATCCCCCGTTCTACCC
>JAPPNT010000003.1 GCA_028873745.1 Chloroflexota bacterium
GAGTGGGGGCGTGGGAACGACGAGGGTGAGGGCGCAGGAACGACGGGGGGCGCGGGTGCGGGGTTTCTCGATACCGGCTTCCGCCGGTATGACGGGGGTAGGGGCGGTTGCGTGTGGGTGGCGCTCATCCTATGCTGCGGGCCATGAGCCTGCCGTCGCCGTCCGAGAACCACGCCGCCGCGTTTGTGTACCATGACCGGCTGACGCGGCATCTGCTGAGCGAGACCCACGTCTTCCGGCCGTACCGGCTTCGGTACACGTATGAGCTGCTGGAGGCGCTGGGGGCGTTCTCGCTGGGGAACTCGGCGCTGGTGGAGCCGCGGCAGGCGCGGGTGGAGGAGGCGCTGACGTTCCACTCGCCGGCGTACGTGGAGGCGGTGGCGGCGTTGAGCCGGGGCGAGCGGCTGGAGGAGGCGGCGCTGTTCAACTTCGCGGCGGGCGGCATGGGCGACAACCCGGTGTACGCGGGGATGTACGACGCGGCGCTGTGGACGACGGGTGCCTCGTTGACGGCGGCGGAGGAGCTGCTGAGCGGGCGGCGCTCGGTGGCGGTGAACTTCTCGGGAGGGCTGCACCACGCGATGCCGACGCACGCCTCGGGGTTCTGCATCTTCGACGACCCGGTCATCGCGATCAAGCACATGGCGTTGGCGGGGGCGCGCGTGGCGTACGTGGACATCGACTGCCACCACGGCGACGGGGTGCAGATCGGGTTCTTCGACACGGACCAGGTGCTGACGATCTCGCTGCACGAGTCGGGGGAGTTCCTGTTTCCGGGCAGCGGGTTTGTGAACGAGGTGGGCATTGACGCGGGGCGCGGGTTCGCCGTCAACGTGCCGCTGTTCCCGTACACGGACGACGAGACGTACCTGTGGGCGTTTCGCGAGGTGGTGCCGCCGCTGGTGCAGGCGTTCCGGCCGGACGTGCTGGTGACGCAGCTGGGCATCGACACGCATGTGCTGGACCCGATCACGCACATCCGGCTGACGGTGCAGGGGTACACGCAGGTAGTGCGGGAGCTGGCGGCGCTCTCGCCGGGGCGGTGGCTGGCGCTAGGCGGCGGCGGGTACGACATCGGCGCGGTGATGCGGGCGTGGACGCGGGCCTACGGGGTGATGCTGGGGCACGAGTGGCCGGAGTCGGCGCCGGTGGAGTTCGCGGCGCGGTACGGCGTCGAGCGCTTCGACGACGAGGAGCAGGGGCCGCTGCCGCCCGAGGTGGCGGCACGGGTGCGAGGGTACGCGGAGCAGAGCGTGGCGGCGATCCGGCGGGATGTGTTTCCGGTGCATGGGTTGTCGGCGGGGGCGTGAGGGGGTGCCCGTCCCTCTGGATTCCGGCTTTCGCCGGAAAAACGTGGGGCACCGGGGCGGCGTGGTTCGACAGGCTCACCACGAACGGGGGCGGCGCCTCAGGGCGAACGGCCCCTAGCGTCCGTCGGGGTCCCCGTGCGGGCGCGGGGGCGGGCTCTCCCGGGGCCGCACCGTGGGGGTGGTCACCGTGTGGGGGCGCCAACTGGGCCCGCCCCTACGTTGCGTGTTCGGGTGGAGCCTAGACCTCGCGGAACTCTCCCTCGACTGTGTCGTCGGGGGTGGCGTCTGGGGCTTCGGCGTCAGGTGCGCCGTCGGCGGCGCCGGCTTGCTGGTAGACGGCCGAGCCTACGCGCTGGAGGGTGGCGGTCAGGTCGTCGATCATGGTGCGCAGCTTGGCCGGGTCCTCGGTCTGGGCGGCCTGCTGCAGGGCATCGGCCTTGGTCTGCACCTCAGTCTTGAGGTCCTCGGGGATCTGCTCGCCCTGCTCGCTGAGCATCTTGTGGGCGCTGTAGGCGAGCTGGCTGGCGCTGTTGCGGAGCTCGGCCTCCTCGCGCTTGCGGGTGTCTTCCTCGGCGTTCTGCTCGGCCTCGCTCATCATGCGCTGAATCTCGTCGTCGGAGAGGCCGGAGCTCTCCTTGATGACGATCTTCTGCTCGCGGTTGGTGGCCTGATCCTTTGCCGAGACGCTGAGGATGCCGTTGACGTCGATGTCGAACGTGACCTCGATCTTCGGTATGCCACGGGGGGCGGGCAGGATGCCATCGAGCATGAAGCGGCCGATGGAGCGGTTGTCGGTCGCCATGGGGCGCTCGCCCTGGAGGACGTGGACCTCAACGCTGCCCTGGTTGTCCGAGGCGGTGGTGAAGACCTCCGACTTGGACGTGGGGATGGTGGTGTTGCGCTGGATGAGGGCGTGGCGCACACCGCCCTCTGTCTCGATGCCCATGGTGAGCGGGGTGACGTCAAGGAGCAGGATGTCCTGGATGTCGCCCTTGAGAACGGCGGCCTGGAGCGCGGCGCCGACGGCAACGGCCTCGTCGGGGTTGACGGAGCGGCTGGGCTCCTTGCCGAAGATGGACTTCACGCGCTCAATGACTGCGGGCATGCGGGTCATGCCGCCGACGAGGATGACCTCGTCGATGTTGGCGGAGGAGACGCTGGCGTCGGTCATGGCCTGCCTGCAGGGGGTGTCGACGCGGTTGAGGAGCTCCTCCGTCATCTGCTCGAGCTGGGCGCGGGTGACGGTGCGGACGAGGTGCTTGGGCCCGGCGGAGTCGGCGGAGATGAAGGGGAGGTTGATCTCCGTCTGGGTGACGGAAGAGAGCTCGACCTTGGCCTTCTCCGCGGCCTCCTTGAGGCGCTGGAGGGCCATGCGGTCCGCGCCGAGGTCGATGCCGGTCTCCTGACGGAACTCGCGGACGAGCCAGTCGACGGTCTTCTGATCGAAGTCGTCGCCGCCGAGGTGGGTGTTGCCGTTGGTGGAGAGCACCTCGTTGACGCCCTCTCCGATGCGGAGGATGGAGATGTCAAAGGTTCCGCCGCCGAGGTCGAAGACGGCGACGGTGGCCTCGGTGTGCTTGTCCATGCCGTAGGAGAGGGCGGCGGCCGTCGGCTCGTTGATGATGCGGAGCACCTCGAGGCCGGCGATCTTGCCGGCGTCGGTGGTGGCCTGGCGCTGGGCGTTGTTGAAGTAGGCTGGGACCGTGATGACGGCCTCGGTGATCTTCTCGCCGAGCTTGGTCTCGGCGTCGAGCTTGATCTTCTGGAGGACCTGGGAGGCGATCTCCGTGGGCGAGTAGGTCTTGTCGCCCATGACGACGTGGGCGTCGCCGTTGCCGCCGCGCTGGATCTGGTAGGGGAGGAGCTTGACGTCCTCCTGCACGACGGCGTCGTCCATGGTGCGGCCGATGAGGCGCTTGGCGGAGTAGATGGTGTGCTCCGGGTTGACGACGCTCTGGCGCTTGGCGGCGAGGCCGACGTACCGCTCGCCGGTCTTGGGGTTGACGGCGACGACGGAGGGCGTCAGGCGCGAGCCCTCGGCGTTCTCCAGGATGATGGGCTGGCCCGCCTCCACGTACGCGGCGACGGAGTTGGTGGTGCCCAGGTCAATGCCGAGTACCTTAGGCATGGGTTACTCCTCCTTACCGGGGTCTGATTCTTGCGGATTTGGCTGGGTCTCGGCGGCGATCTGGCCCGACTGGACGACCACCTGCGCGGGACGGATGACGCGGCCGTTCATGCGATAGCCCTGGCGGGTGACCTCAAGGATTTCGCCTTCCCGGCGCCCGATGACGTCGAACTGGCCGACGACCTCGTGCTCAAAGGGATTGAAGAAGCCGCCCTCGGCCTCAATGCGCTCGAGACCCTCCGCGGCGAAGATGCCGTGGAGCTTGCGCTCGATGAGTTGGAAGCCCTCAAGCCAGCCGTTCTGCGCCCCGGGCTCCTCGGCGGCGGCGTGAGCGAGGGCACGCTGGAGGTCGTCGAGGACGGGGAGGACGCGCAGGATGACCTGCGCTCCGGCGCTGCCCGCGAGCTCCTGGCGCTCCTCGTCGGCGCGCTTGCGGTAGTTGATGAGGTCGGCCTGGGCGCGCTGGGCGAGGGCCTTGAACTGCGCCTTCTCCCGCTCGGCCTCGTCAAGGAGGGACTGGAGGCGCTCCTCCTCGGTGGCCTCGGGGCCGGGCGGCAGGATGCCCTCGACGGGCGTGTCCTCGCCGTCACGGGCGCTGTGCGTTTGGTCCTGCATCGGTCCTCCTCAAGGAGTCAGGGTGCTCTTGGCTGGCGGCGGGGCCGGAGTCGCGCTCCGCGTAGTGGAGCATCTCCAGCACGGACTGCACGTGGCCCTCGAGGGCGGCGGCGGCGCCGGTCTCGGCCCGGCCCTCGAGGGCGCGCTGCATGCCCTGGAGGCGAGCGACCATCTCCAGCGCGAGCTCGACACCGGCGAGGTTCATGCCGCGCTCCTCGACCAGGTACTTGATCATGCGCAGGCGGTTGAGGTCCTGGTCCGAGTAGTAGCGGACCATGCCCTCGCTGCGGGAGGGGCGAACGAGGCCGAGGCGCTCGTACTTGCGCAGGGTCTGCGGGTGCATGCGGAGGATGCGCGCCGTCACGCTGATGACGTAAACGCCGAGGGTCTCCACTGGCTGCTCGTCCTCGCGCGGGCCGCGCGTTGGGGCGTCGGCGGGCACGGGGAGGCGCGACCGGCCTTCGGCATCGGCCGAAAAGACGACCTCCGAGCGTATGTGAATACGGCGCGTGCGTCGCTCCATGCATTCTCCCTTCACATCGAATCATAATGCTTGATACGCGGCGTGTCAACAGCTATAATGCTTACAGCCGCAAGATGGGATGAAGGCACTCGCGACGAAATTCGTCCCGGACGGCGGTAACCCGGCGGGCCGATGGAACGTTATTCATGTACAGAGCGTTACAGTAATTCGTAGAGCGATAGGACGCTCTGAGAAGGGGAGGTCAACATGATCTACTTCAAGGCCTGTCCCAGGTGCAGGGGTGACATCCAGCTTCAGAATGATGGCACCGGCGACGCCCTCCACTGCTTGCAGTGCGGGTACGAGCGCGCCGTTGCTCCTCATCTCCTTGCGAAGGCCCGAGAGATGCAGCGCGCAAAGGCGGCCTGACACAGTGGCTGGACAGGGCTGACAAGCCCACCTGCGGGACGAATCGAGGAGGCCCCCGTCACCGGGGCCTCCTTCGTTTTGTAACGAACAATCACTCAGCGGGCGCGTCCGGTAACACGAATTCTTCCATAGAGTTCAAGGCGCGAAACTCCGTCGCGTCCGTGCTGGCCAGCAGGTCAAGGCGCTCGCGGACCTGGGCCAGCACCTTGCCGGTGTCCAGTGTAGCGAAGGCGGGGGTGAAGGGCTCCAGGTACGTGGCAGCCTGCTCGAGCTGGCGGCGGGCCGCGGCGAGGTTGCGGCGCTCGATGTGGAGGAGGCCGACGGCGACCTTGATGAGGGCGTAGTGGAAGAGCCTCAGGGGGTACGGGGCCTCGCGCCAGAGGTCCTCGAGGGACTCGTGGGCGTCCCAGTAGCGGCGGTTGCGGAGGAGCTCGAGGCTAGGGCGGAGGGCATCAGCGAACGCGAGGTCGCGATTGTCGGCATCGGGAGGGCCGTCGCGCCGGAGACGCTCGAGCCAGAGGGCGTCCTGCTCGGGGCGCGAGAGGGTCACGGCGCTACCAACTGAAGCGCTGTTCCTTCCACGGGTCGCCCTCCATGTGGTAGCCGCGCTGCTCCCAGAAGCCGGGCTTGTCGCTCTCCATGAACTCCATGCCGTTGACCCACTTGGGGCTCTTCCAAGCGTAGCGCTTGGGCACCACGAGGCGGAGCGGGCCGCCGTGGTCGGGCGGGAGGGGCGCGCCGTCGTGATTGTAGGCGAAGAGGACGTCGTCATCGACGAGCACGTCGAGGGCGAGGTTGGCGGTGTAGCCGCCGTAGCAGTGGAGCATGACGTAGCCGGCGTTGGGCAGGGGCTTGATGCGCTTCATGACCTCATGGATGGAGACGCCCTGCCAGGTGTTGTCGAGACGGCTCCAGGTGGTGACGCAGTGAAAGTCGGCGGTGAGGGTGGTCTGCGGGAGGGCGGTGAACTCGTCCCACGTCCACTCCAGCTTCTCCTCGACGAGGCCGAAGACGCGGAAGCGCCACTTGGCCATGTCGATCCTCGGCGTGCCGCCGAAGGTCAGGACGGGGAACTTGTCGGTCAGGTACTGGCCGGCGGGGGTGCGGACCCTGGCGTCTTCAGGCATGGCTCGATTGACCTCCGTGGCGGTGGACGAGGGCTGGTAGGCGCCCGTCAGCATGTTGGTGAACCATCTGAGCATGGGTCTTCCTTTCAGCCCCTTTGTTTTCATGCTAGCCGGGGTGTAGGGGGATGTCAAAGCGGGGGTGGCCCTTCGACAGGCTCAGGACGAACGGGGCGGGAAAACGGCTCCTGTTTTGGTATTTTGCCCTGCATTGGTCTTCTTCTCCGGGGAATCGTTTTTTCGGTTTGGGGAAAAGGTTCCCGGGTTGCCGCCGGCGGTATGGGAGCTGTTGCTGCGGGGACTCGTTTTTCTTTTTTTGAGAAACGGGTCCTCGTTGGTTTTTTGCGGGGATGCGGCCGGCAGGGTCCGGGGGCGGCGCGGTTGGGTTTGCCATGCGGGGAGGGTAGCGCGGGGATAGGCGTCGGGGAAGGAGCTGGTGTCAGGGACGGTGAACAGTGGCCGGATTGCCGGGGTTCCTGCGAAGGCACGAACCCCGGGGGGAATTGAGTTGAGTTTCCGAGTGTTTTGGATTGAGTTTTTGTCGTTTCCAGATACGGAGAGGCCTGATAACGACTGGAACGACTGTCGGCAGTCCGTAGCTGGAAGGGGGTTGAGTTGCATTGAATCGCAATTGTGCTGCGGTGGGGCAATGGTATGGGAAACGGGTTGTGTTGCATTGAGTTGCGGAAGTCAATCAGTGGCGTACTGGTCATAGCTGCTTCGGGTCCTTGAGGCGCTTGCTCGGCTGAGCGGGCAGGTTGTTGTGGTGATGCTCTTGCGTGTTCATGGGGGCAGGGTAGGGTTTCGGGTGCGGGTGCGCGTGGGGTCAGTGTCAGGGGGGATGGGAGGGGGTTCTGGGCACCGGCTTTCGCCGGTGAAACGATGGGGTTGGGGCGGATGGCCCTTCGACGGGCTCAGGGCGAACGGGGGGGCAAGGTGAGCGGCGGGGGTGAAGGCGGGGGAGGGAAGACCGGGGGTGGGGGCGGGGCGCCCGCGGTGGGCGGGGGAAAAGTGG
>JAPPNT010000085.1 GCA_028873745.1 Chloroflexota bacterium
TACGTGGGCCCCACGCCGCCCGCCCCCGAGTGCACGAGTGCCGTGTCGCTCGGCCCGAGCGGGTACGTCGAGTGCGACAGGTAGTGCGCCGTCATGCCCTGCAGCATCGACGCCGCCCCCAGATCGATGTCCATGTCGTCCGGCACCTTGATGAGCCGCCACGAGGGCGCGACGACCCTCTCGGCGTACGACCTCCCCGCGCCCGTGTAGGTCACGCGGTCGCCAACCGCAACCTCGCTCACGCCGGGCCCGACCTTGACGACGACGCCCGAGCCCTCGCCTCCGGGGATGATGGGCAGCGTGGGGTTGTTCGCGCCCGAGCGGACGTACACGTCCATGTAGTTGACGCCGGCCGCGTTCTGCTCGACCAGCGCCTCGCCTTCACCCGGCTCCGGGTCCGGAACGTCCACGTACTCCAGCACCTCCGGCCCGCCCGCAACCGAAACCTGAACCGCCTTCATGGTTCCCCCTAGCATTCGTCGCCCCGGCGCCCGCCGGGATCCAGGGGTGGGGCTACCCCTCCACCACCGCGATGACCTCGATCTGCACCTTCATACCCCCCGGCGGAGGGTTGTACTGGCTCGTGTGCCGGGCGGGCCGGTCGTCCTCGTCCGGGAACATCTCCAGCCACGGCCCGTTGAGCGCCGGCCGGTCGGCCAGGTCCTGCAGGTAGCACGTGATCCGCACGACGTCGTCCGTCGACGCCCCCGCGTGCTCCAGGAACGTCCGGAGGTTGCGGAAGCACTGCCGCGCCTGCTCGTAGACGTCCTCGCTCAGCTCGCCGTTGTCGGCGTTGATCCCCTGGATCCCCGAGCTGTACACGATGTTGCCGACGCGCGCGCCAAACGGGATCGGCGCGTTGTGCGCGACGCCCGGGATGTGGATGGTCTGCCTCCTGCCCATTGCCGCCTCCATGCGATGTCCGCACACCCGCCAACCCTGAGCGCGTTGACCCACAACCGTTCGCCCTGAGCCTGTCGAAGGGCGCCTGCGGGGTGCAGCGGAACGGTAGCAGCCCAAGGGACAAACGACAAGAGCCGCGCCAATTGAAAGGGCCCGGCAGGGGGGACCGGGCCCTTCGGCAGTCTTCGTAGCGCGTCAGGTACGGATGCTAGCTGACCCTGAGCACCCAGAACTGGTGCCGAAGCTCCGGCTCGCCCCTGGGCAGCAGGTGCTCCGGCTCCGTGCCCTCGACGACGGTGATCTTGCCCGCCGCCGCCAGCTCGTCGTGCTTGGCTCTGAAGCCGTTCTCCTCGAACACGTCGGCGCGGACGGAGTAGACGATGTGCCCGCCGGACTTGGTGACCCGCGCCAGTTCGTCGAGGCCGCTGGCCGGCGCGTGCCCGAGCGTGAACGTGCCGATGCAGATGGTGGCGTCGAACGCGCCCGTCTCATACCCGAGCGTCTCGCCGAGGACCATCTGGTCAAGGCCCTCGTACGCGCCCGTCTTCTTCGCCTCGTCCAGCATTCCCTGCGAGAGGTCCATGGCGACGATGGAGCCGTAGCCCATCGCCTTGAGCGCGGCGCCCACCAGCCCCGTGCCGGCGCCGGCATCGAGAACCCGGGCGCCGGGCGAAGTGTACTTGTCGAGTATCTCCGCGCCCCGCTGCGGCCCAAGATACCCGTAGTCCCGGTCGAGGTCCGCGTCGTAGTCGGCCGCCCACTCATCGTAACGGGCCTGCAACTCGTCCCGGTCCTTGGACGAGTATATCCACTGGACCTTATTCTGCTCAGTCATGGCCTTCTCCCGTTCCCTGCAGGGGTCTACTTGACTTGCAGCACCCACACCTGGTGCTCGACCTCAGGCTCCCCGACGGGCAGGACGTGCTTCGGTTCCGAGGCCTCCACGATGGCCGCCTTGCCCGAAGCCTCCAGCTCCGCGTGCTTCTCCTTGAACCCGTTTTCGACGTACACGTCCGGCCGAAGCGAGTACACGATGTGCCCGCCCGGCTTGACCACGCGCACCAGGTCGTCGAGCCCGCTGGGGGGCACGTGGCCCACCGTGAACACGCCGACGCTGATGACGGCGTCAAAGCTGTCCGTCTCGTAGCCCAGCGTCTCACCCATGACCATCTGGTCGAAGCCCTCGTACGCGCCCGTCTTGCGGGCCTCCGCCAGCATCCCCTCCGAGAGATCCATCGCAACGATGGACCCGTAGCCGCGCTCCTTCAGCGCGGCCCCGACGAGCCCCGTCCCCGCGCCGGCGTCGAGGACGCGCGCGCTGGTCGACACGTACTTCTGGAAGACGCCTGCAGCAAGCGCCGGGGCGGACCACCCAAAGTCCTTCTCCAGATCGGTGTCGTACTCGGATGCCCACTGGTCGTATCGCTCCTGGAGCTCTTCCAGGTTCTTGGACGAGTACACCCACTGCACCCGGTTCTGCTGAGTCATGACGAAACGCTCCTTTGATGTGCCGTTATGTTGCGGGGACCCTGTCCTAGCTCGCTTGCGCGATGTACAGGCCCCAGCCCAGCTCGTTCCGGTCGATGGCCTCCACCATCTTGCCGTAGGCGAAGTTCAGCGCGGTCAACTTCTCCTCCAGCTCCCCGGAGGCGTACCGCGCGGCCTTCTCGCCGAGCATCACGTAGCTGCGCCGCAAGTACGCCGACAGATCTTCGGCCTCGAGGATATCGAAGCCTATGCTCTTCAGGTAGTCCTGGTAGCCGGTGAAGCTGAAGGGCGTGTCGAAGAGGAGCCGGTCGTACACGTACTGCCGAGACTCGGCGCTCACGTCCGGATTCGGCTTGAGCAGGTCGTCGAGGACCAGCAGGCCGCCCTTTGCGAGCACGCGCCGGCTCTCCTGTAGCGCCGTCTCCTTGTCCGGGACGTGGTAGATGGTCGCCTGGCTCCACACGTGCGTGAACTCGCCGTCGCCGAAGGGCATAGCGGTCGCGGAGCCGTGCTCGAAGCGCACGAGGCGCCGCAGATCGTCCGGCTCCTTCGCCATCATGTCCATCGCGTTGTTGACGCGCACACTGCTCAGATCGATGCCCGTGACCCGGCACCCGTACGTCGCGGCCAGCCATCGCGCGGCCACGCCGTTGCCGCAGCCCAGGTCAAGCACGTGTGAGCTCGCGTCGATGCGCCCCTTGGCCCCCATCACCTCGTCCAGCCGCACACAGGCGCCCAGAAAGTCGTCATCGGAGGTCCCGTCGAAGTAGCCCCAGTGCAGGCTGCCCTCCGCGTCCCAGAAGGAGCGGTAGATCGCGTCCTCTTCGTCGTAGAACTGTTCCGTTTCGGCTTCGCTATACCGGCTGCTCATACTTCGTCCTGAGGTAGTCGACGAAGTGGTTGTTCTCGTCGACCAGGATTTGCTGGGGCTCGACCGGCTCGTCGGTGACCTCGTACGCCAGGATGACGATGACGTCGCCCGGCTCGCAGAGGCGGGCCCCCGGGCCCTGCACGGCGATGGTGCCGGAGCCGTAGTCGGCGGGGAGCACGTAGGTCTCCCAGCGGTTGCCGTTGTTGGCGTTGCAGATGACGACCTGCTCGTACTCCCAGAGGTCGCACTTTTCCATCAGCGCGCGGTCGATCTCCACGCTGCCGATGTAGTCGAGACCGGTGCTGGTCACATAACCGCGGTGGATCTTGGACTTCAAGACAATACGCACAGCATCCTCCTGTTGAGTAAGGCGTGATGGGAATGAGGGAAGGCGGTTGTGCTGGGCGTCAGGGGACGTAGTTGAGCAGACCAAGGTCGGCGAGCGCCTGACCCGGTGAGATCCATCGAAGCTGGTAGAGTGCTACTGAAATAACCATAGCTGCTTACGACCTGCGGCGCGGAGACGCCATGCAGCGGCTCCGTCGTTTTCCTGTGGCGGAGGTATCCTACGTGCGCCCCAAAATGCTTGTCAAATCCTCGGCGCAGCTGATTTCGTAACATTCCAAGGCTTTAGTCTCGAAAGATAGAAAGTATCCGCCAGGACTCGCGCAAGGCCATGCCGAACACCGCCGACTTTTCTGGATTCCAGTGCGGATTTTGAACAATTTATTATTCGCAGTATCAACAGTGCGATCCGCGTAGCCGCCGGTAAAGCGAATAGTAACGTGAGAAACAGGAACCGCCGCCGTCCCCTTGACTTCCAGGCCCAACCCTCTTGACATCCGCGCTGGTTTATGGAACATATGTTCCAAACAACCACACCGGAGGGACTCCATGCTCATCAACCGCAAGCCCGATACCTTCGCCAAGCTCGCCATCCTCGGAGGCATGGCCGGCGACGACATCCTGTCAGCCCGCGACGCCGTTCCCTCGCCCAACCCGATGCTCGCCGGGCCCGCCACGCCGAGGCGCGGCCCGGCCCGCAACCCCGTCCCCGGCGTCTACCGGGCCGCCATGCCCAACGGCAAGTTCATCAACCTCATGCGCGTTATGTTCACGGACTTCTGCAAGATGGACTGCTTCTACTGCCCCAACAGCCACTGGGTCCCCCGGAAGCGCTTCGCCTTCACCGTGGACGAGCTGGCCAACGCCTTCATGGAGCTGCGCCGCCGCCACGCCGTCGACGGCCTCTTCCTCAGCTCCGGCATCGCGGGCACCGCCTCCAAGACTACCCAGAAGCTGCTCAACGTCGTCGAGGTCATCCGCAAGAAGCACGGCTTCACCGGCTATATCCACATGAAGGTGATGCCGGGCACGGACCGCGAACTCGTGGAGGCCGCCCACGGCTTGGGCACGCGCCTCTCGGTGAACCTGGAGACCCCCACGGACGAGATGATGCGCCGCATCAGCACCATGAAGGACCTGGAGCGCGACATCCTCGACCCAATGCGATGGGTCCACCAGATGAACCGCGAGTCCTCCGGCGGTAAGGTCGGCCAGGCGACCCAACTCGTCGTCGGCGCCGCCAACGAGTCCGACCGCGACATCTTCCAGCGCATCGACCAGCTCTATGGCGAGCTGGACCTGAAGCGCGTCTACTACTCGGCCTTCCGCCCCGTCCGCTACACTCCGCTGGAGGAGCACCCCGGCGTCCCCATAGCTAGGGAGCACCGCCTCTACCAGATGGACTGGCTCAAGCGCATCTACAGCTTCTCCAACCAGGAGATCTCCCAAGCCTTCGACGCCGACGGCTACCTGGACCTCCACCGCGACCCCAAGACCGCCATCGCCGTGGAGAACGCCGACGCCTTTCCCGTCGACGTCAACACCGCCACCCGCGAGCAGTTGCTCCGCGTCCCGGGCGTCGGCCCCACCTCCACGGACCGCATCCTGAAGACGCGCGGGGAGCACTCCATCGACACCTGGCGGGACCTGCAGGCGATGGGCGTGGTGCGGAAGCGCGCCTGGCCCTTCCTGGCCTTCCCCGGCCAGCGCCCTCCGACAGCCCGCCAGATCCGCCTGGACCTCTTCGGCGAACGCCAGCCGTCCGAGCCGGCCCTGCAAGCCACCGCGGCGGGCCACGGCGCGACTCCCTGCGGCGTCGGCTCCACATGCGCGGGCTGCTCCCTCTACGGCGCCCCCGGCCACCCCGGCAGCCCCGAAATGAGCGCTCTGGCCGCGGCGGCGTAGCGGCGGCCCCGTCGCTGGACTCCGGCTTTCGCCGGAGAAACGAGGGGAGTGCGGGGCTTGCGCCCGCTCTGTCGTACAATGGGAGGCAATGTACGACTCTGTTCGACGAGGCCCCCTCCATTGAGCACGACCGCAGGCATAGCGCCCACGGCCGGCCAGCCTAGATACGCATGGGTGGTCATGGCCCACCTGTGGGGGATGGACTTCGTCAACAACATGGTCTTCTTCTCGCTCGGCGTCCTGGTGCCTATCTGGCGGGAGGACCTCGGCCTCACTCCGACACAGGCAGGGCTGCTGGGCACCGCCGGCTTCATGGGCTTCGGCCTGATGGCGCTTCCAGCCAGCATCTGGCTGACGCGATACAGCCCCAAGCTTGTCACCCTCTTTGCCAGCCTCGGCATGGCGGCCTTCACGATGCTGCAGGCGGCGTCGCCGGGGGCTGTCGTGCTCATGCTCGCCAGGCTGGGCTTCGTCATCTGCTCCGCGGTGCGCATCCAGCTCCAGGTCATGCTGATCCAGCAGTGGTTTCGCCCCAAGCTGTACGCGACGGTGAACAGCCTCGACTACGGGACGCGCTCCACCGGCCAGGTGATCGCGCTGGCCGCCACGCCGGGGTTGGTGATGCTGCTCGGAAGCTGGCGCAGCCACTACTTCTTCGTCGGCGTGCTGCTGCTGCTGGTCACCCTGTCGTGGGTCTTATTAGGCCCCGAGCGGCGCGTCCGACCCCAGGGAGACGCCCCGGGGCGGCACGAGCCCAACCCCGCCGGCGTCCTGCGTCGGAATAAGACCATGTGGATGGTGGCGACCGCTCAACTGGGCGTCGCCATCTGCTTTGGCTCCTTCCTCACCTTCTACCCAACGTACGCCATCGACAAGCTGGACATCTCCCTCGAGACGGCCGGCCTCTTGATGAGCGCCTTTCCCGTCGGCGGCGTCTGCGGGACGCTGGCGTCCGGTCCCCTGTCGCAATGGGCGGGACGCCGCAAGCCGTTCATCATCGTTCCCGGAATCATCCTCCCTGTCGCGTACAGCCTCTTGCTGCAGGCTGACAGCGTGCCCATGGCGGCGCTGGCCCTCTTCATTATTGGCCTGACCGCCATGGGCACGGCCCCCATCCTCTTCACCATCCCCATGGACCTGCGGCTGCCCCACCGCGAGGTCGCTGTCGCGCAGGGGCTCATGCGCACCCTCTTCCCCTTCAGCGCCATGTGGGGCCCGCTGTTCGTCGGCTTGATGCAGGAAGGCACAGGGTCGCTCTTTATTGGCCTCGCCATCGTCGCGCCCCTGAACATCACGCTGTTCATCAACGGCATGCTCATGCCGGAGACGGGCATCCGGGGCCGCCTCGACCGCATCCGCGCGTCCCGCGCCGCGTAGCGCCAACGCTGCCGTCCCTCCCTTGCCCCGTCTCGCCCCGACAACTACCATGACAGCCCTATGGCGCACCCGGCGCCGGCGCCCCGCAACGGGGCTTGGAAGGACAAGTGAATGCCCCACGAGCTC
>JAPPNT010000127.1 GCA_028873745.1 Chloroflexota bacterium
GCTAACTAAATCCACCTGTTTTCGTCGCATCCCGTGTGGTACAAGGGAGTTGGGCACCACATAAGCATGGAGTGTAGAAGGAGGGAACGCCATGGCCATGGTGAACAAGCTGGTTGCGGTCTACCTCATCCTCACGGCGCTGGCCGTCGCGGCGCTCCTGATCATCACGCCGCTCATCCACGACGGCTCTGACAGCTACCCCCTCTGGGAAATCCTGAACTACTTCATGGCGGTGGGCGTCGTCATCGTCCTCGTCGCCAACTACATCTGCAAGCGCCGCCAGGACGCGAGCGACCAGAGCGACCTGGCCGGCAGCCTGGTCTTCTACGGCGCAGTCGCACTCACCATGCTCTTCTTCTGGGAATGGTTCTGGACCCTCAACCCCGACAGCGAGACCGGTAACGCCGCCATCTCCCACACCGTCTACTTCCCCCTCGTCGACGCGCTGTACACCGTCCTCGCGCTCACGACGGGCCGGGAGCTCTGGCGGGCGTCGGAGGGGTAGGGGACGGCCCACTGCAGCGGCTTTGTAGCAGGGCGGCCCCGGGTCTGAGCGATTAGAATTGCCCAAAATCCTGTGGAGCGTATTGGGTTGCCTGACGAGGTAAAGCGCATAGTGTGCCTCGCCAACTCGCGAAAGCTTGGTGGAAGGTGCATCGCGGGGAAGGAAGTGCTCCCCAACCGTACCATCGGCGCGTGGGTGCGGCCTGTGACCGACCAGGGGAGCGGCGAGGTACCGACTTGGGAGTGCATCTACCCCGACGGCAGGGAGCCGGCGGTTCTCGACATCATGGAAATCCCCGTCCTTGGCCATGTCCCCAAGGAATACCAGCAGGAGAACTGGGCATTGGATCCAAAGCATCCATGGGAGAAGGTGCGGGTGGCGCCATTCGAGCGAGCGGTTGCGCTTCTGGACCCCCCAGCGCCGCTGTGGTCAACGGGACACAGCACCTATAACGGCCGCAATGACCGGATTCCACTTCAAGACGCTGTAGGCCTCCCAGATTCGTTAAGGCTGATAAGCGTGAGCGACTTAACGCTACATGTGTCCATGCCGGGAGAGAGTTTTGGAGAAACAAGGAAGAGGGTGCAAGGGCGCTTCCGGTACCTTGGGGTGGAATACTGGCTCCGGGTCACAGATATCATGTGGGAGAATGAATATCTAAGTAGGTCAAATGGGGACTACTATGTAGGTAATGCCTACCTTACAATCAGCTTGGGAGAGCCGTTTGAGGAATTCGTGTACAAACTCATCGCCGCCATAATCACGCCAGGAGGACCGCCGTGGAAGGCGCAACTGCGTTTCCCGTCTTAACCATCGGTCACTCCAACCACTCCCTTGCCGAATTCACGGCCTTGTTGCAGAGACACGACGTCGCGGCGGTCGCGGACGTCCGCACCGCGCCCTACAGCCGCTACACCCCCCACTTCAACCATGACGCCCTCCGTGACGCTCTGGAAGCCGGCGGCCTTGATTACATGTTCCTGGGCGGTGAGCTGGGCGGCCGCCCAGCCGATCGCTCGTGCTACGACGAGTCCGGGAGAGTCCTCTACGAGCGCGTCGCCGAGACGGACGCCTTTGACGACGGCATTCGTTCGGTCATGCACATGGCTGATCAGGGCTGTGTAGTCCTGATGTGCTCGGAAAAGGAACCGCTTGACTGCCACAGGACGCTGCTGGTAGCCCGCGCCTTGGTCGAACGCGGTGTGGCCGTCCGCCACATCCTCGCCGACGGCAGCGCGGAAGACCATGAGGCAATAATGGACCGCCTGGTGGAAGAGGACCGCCGGGAGGGTAGCTTGGGCCTCTATCCTTCAGGGGATATGTTCCGTTCACGGGAAGACATTGTCGCGGACGCGGTAGCCCGCAGGGCGGGTAAGGTTGCGTACAAGACTGACGTGGCCGCCTCTCCACTCGGGATCAGGGAGACCCCGTGAACCTCCACACCATCGGCTTCACCAAGAAATCCGCGCAGACCTTCTTCGCGCTCCTCCGCGACTCCGGCGCGCGCCGCCTCGTTGACGTGCGCCTGAACCCCGGCGGACAGCTCTCCGGCTTCGCGAAGCAGACCGACCTCGCCTACTTCCTGCGCGAGCTCTGCGGCATGGACTACGTCCACATGCCCGTCTTCTCGCCGACGCCTGCGATGTTCCAGGGCATCCGCAAGCTGCACCGCCACTGGCCAACGTATGAGCGCGAGTTTCTCGCCCTTATGGAGGAGCGCCGCGTCGCAGAGACCGTCGACCGCGAGTCGCTCGCCAACTCCGTCCTCCTCTGCAGCGAGCACTCGCCGGACCACTGCCACCGCCGTCTCGTCGCCGAGCACCTCCAGCGAGCATGGGGGGACGTCGAGGTCGTGCACCTGGTGTAGGGGGACTACCCCAGCGCGTCCGCCGCCGACGTGATCCCCTCGCGCTCCGCCGCGACGATGCGCACCGCGTCGAAGGGGATGGCGACGGTTACCTCGTCCCCGGCTGCCGGGACGTCGTCGGTCGGCTTCGTCACGCACGTCAGCCTGCCGGTGCCCGCGCGCACGACCACCTCCAGCTCGCCCGAGTGGAACCGGCGGCTCTCCACAGTCCCGTCCACCAGCGTGACCCGCTGCGTCGCACTTGCGCTGGCCTGCGTCCGCGCTCCCACCTCGATGCGGCGCTCGTCGACGAATGCGAGCGCGTCTCCGGCGGGGCGGAGATCGCCGCCCTGCAGCACGCCGGCTACCAGCCCCACCTCGGTCAGCAGGTGCGTTGCGTGTTCGTCCTCCCCGGCCCGCTGCCCGCGAAGCACGTTGCGGATGCCCATGGACCGCGCGACCATCTCGCTGCGAGGCGCGTTGTAGAGCTCTTCCGGCGTGCCCGCCTGAACCACCTCGCCCCCCTCCATGATCACCATGGTGTCAGCCATGGCGTAGGCCTCGTCGCGGTCGTGGGTCACGTAGATGGCCGTCTGCCCCAGCGCCTTCAGGATGGCGCGCACCTGCGCCTGCAGAGTCTCCCGCAGCGCCCGGTCGAGCGCCCCCAGCGGCTCGTCAAGCATCAGCAGCCGCGGCTCCCCCGCCAGCGAGCGCGCTAGCGCTACGCGCTGCCGCTCGCCGCCCGAGAGCTCGTGTATCTTGCGCTGCCGAAAGTCCTCCAGTCCGACGAGCCGCAGCAGCGTGTTCACCCGCGCCGACACCTCCTCCTGCGCCCGCCGCTGCATCCTCAGCCCGAAGCTGACGTTGCCGGACACGTCCATGTGCGGAAAGAGGGCGAGGTCCTGGAACATCAGCCCGAACCCCCGGTCCCGCGACGGCACGCGGTCCAGATCCCGCCCGTCGAAGGTGATCGTGCCGTCGTCCGGCGACTCCAGCCCCGCGATGAGCCGCAGCAGCGTCGTCTTGCCGCACCCGCTCGGCCCCAGCAGGCAGACGATGTCGCCCCGCTCCGCCGACAGCGAGACCCGCTTCAGCGAGAAGCCGTCGCCGAACCGCTTGGTGACGTTGGAGACCTCCAGCAGCGCCATCAGAAGCCCCCCGCGTTTCGGTATCGGAACCGCTCAATCCCCGCGAACACGGCCGCCACCACCAGCATCAGCACCGTGCTCATCGCCAGCGCCCGCCCAAGGTTCTCCGCCCCCGGCTGCGCGATCATCCGGTAGATGGCGACCGGCATCGTCGTCGACTCCGGCCGCACCAGCAGCAGCGACGCCCCGAACTCGCCCATCGACACGGCGAAAGCGAACGTCGCTCCGACGATGAGCGCCGGCGTCAGGATGGGCAGCTCGACATGGTAGAACGCTCGCACCGGCGACGCCCCCATGACCGACGCCGCCTCGCGGAACTGCTGCGGCATCCCCCGCATCGCCGGCAGCACGCTGCGGATCACGAAGGGGTAGGCCACCAGCGTGTGCGCGATGACCAGGATGGTCGATGTGGCCCGCAGGTCGACGGGGTCGCGGTTGAAGGCGACCAGGAAGCCGAACCCCATGATGACCGCCGAGACGCCCAGCGGCATCATCAGCAGCGCGTCGGCGATGCTCGCGCCCCGGCGCCCCGGCCGGCTGATGTAGTAGGCCGCCGCCGCGCCGACGGTCAGCGCGATGGCCGTCGTCAGCACGGCGAACTCCAGCGAGTTCGAGATGATCGATGGCAGCGGCAGGTAGAACACGTCGCCCCGCACGTTCTCGAACAGGCTGCCGAAGTAGCGCAGCGAGTAGCCGTCGGACGTGCTCAGCGCCCGCTCGACCAGCGCCCACAGCGGCGAGAGCACCACCAGCAGCATCGCGATCATCGCCGCGACGAGGACCATATCGCTCGCCCGCTTGGGCCGCCGGGCCGTCGCCTCCTGCGGCGCGAGGTTGATCTGCACGGACGTGCTCTGCTGCAGGCGCGTGTACACCAGCAGGAACAGGTACGTGAACACCATCTGGATGATGGCCAGCGCCGACGCCAGCTCCAGCCGCAGCAGCTTGGCCGTCAGCTCATACACCGCCACCTCCAGCGTGGCGAACTGCGGCCCGCCGAGCACCAGCACGACGCCGAAGGACGTGAAGCAGAAGGTGAACGTCAGCGCCGCGGACGACGCGATCGCGGGCAGCAGCACCGGCAGCGTGACGTGCCAGAAGGTGCGCACCCGCCCGGCGCCCAGCATCGCCGCGCTCTCCTCGAGCTGCGGCGCGACGTTGCTCCAGAACGCCGAGACGATGCGCACGAAGATGGCGTAGTTGTAGAAGGCGTGCGCCAGCAGGATGATCCAGATGGAGTTGGCCAGCCGGATTACCGGGTCGTCCAGGCCGAAGACCGCCATCAGAACCGTGTTCGCCAGCCCCTCGCGGCCCAGCAACGCGACGAACCCCATCGCGACGACGATCGTCGGCATGATGAACGGCACCGTCGACACGGCTTTCAGTACCGACTTCCCCGGGAAGTCGTGCCGCGCGAAGAGGTAGGCCATCGGCAGCCCCACCGCCAGCGTCAGCGCCGTCGAGGCTGCGGCCTGCCACGTCGTGAACCAGATGCGGCCGAGGTAGTACGAGTCGCCCAGAATGGTGCCGAAGCCCGCAAAGCCGCCCTCGCCCTGGATGAAGGCGCGCTCGAAGATGGCCCCAAGCGGGTAGAGGAAGAAGATGGCCAGGTAGGCGAGCGGGGCCAGCAGCGCAAGCCGTGCAGTCATGGCCGCCGTCTCCGGTCAACCGTCCATCGCGGTAAGGTGGCCGGACGCCGTTCACCCTGAGGCCCTCGAAGGGCGAACGGCGTCCCGCCCCGCTCAGCGCCGGCTACCGCAGCATGACTCGCGTCCACGCCTCTATCCACGCCTCTCGCTTCTCGCCGATCTCGTCCGGCCCGATGTCCGCGGGCACTGCGGGCTCCTCCGCGAACCGCCAGAAGTCCGGCAGCGTCGCGTTCCGGTTCACAGGGTACACGAACATCTTGTCCGGGAAGTCCTCCTGGAACTGCAGCTCCAGCGCAAAATCGATGAACTTCCGCGCCAGCACGGGGCTGTCCGCCCCTTCCAGCACGCCCATGCCCTCGATCTGCAGGAACACCGAGCGGTCGAAGAGGATGTTGCCCGTTGGCGCGTCCTCCAGCGGCGTTTCGGAGAAGAAGAACTCCGCCGCCGGGCTTGTGGCGTAGCTCACCACCAGCGGCTGGTCGCCCCCGTACTTGGTGAAGTTCGTGTAGTAAGCGTCGCTCCAGCCGTCCGTGATTGCCACGTCGTTGGCCCGCAGGTCCGCCCAGAAGTCCAGGTAGTCGTAGTCGTCGTCCTCGCCGAAGTACGACACCGTCGCGATGAGGAAGGCGAGGCCGGGCGACGACGTCGCCGGGTTCTCGACCACCAGCTTGCCCCGCCAGCCCTCCTGCGTCAGCTCCTCGAGGCTCGTGGGCGGCTGCAGCCCGTTCTCCTCGAGGTATGCCTTGTCGTAGTTCAGGTTGACGTAGCCGTAGTCGATGGGCGTCACCCGGTTGGAGGGGTCCATGCGGAACTGCTCCGGCACGAACTCCAGGTTCGGTGACTCGTACTCCTGGAAGATGCCCTCGTCCAGCGCCCTGCCAAGGTAGGTGTTGTCGACGCCGTAGAAGAGGTCCGCCGAGGGGTTGCCCTTCTCCAGGATCGCGCGGTTCAGCGCGAGCCCCGTGTCGCCCGCCGGCAGCAGCACCACGGTCGCGTCGTTCGCCGCCTCGAAGGCCGCGATGGCGTCCTCGCCGATGTTGAAGCTGTCGTGGCTCATGATGACCAGCTCGTTGTTCTCGTCCACCAGCTCCTCGCCGCACGCAGCGAGGGCCACAAGCGAGAACAGTGCGAGCGCCAGTACCGCCAGCCGTCCAGCCATTGCCGTCTCCTTCCGCCCCAGTAGTGCTCTCAGGCGCGCGCCCTCGAAAACAAGAAAACCGCCCTGATTGGGCGGTTGTCACATTGGCGGAAGGGCCACGTCCCTACGCTGGCATTACCCAGATCAGGTTCTCGGGGTCGTCCCAAAACCGTCGGGACCTCTCAGCCTGGCCTTCCAAGCTCCCCCCGGGGCTATTCAGTTGTTAGGGGACAAAAATACCGCGATGAGAGGGCGGTGTCAACAGGGGGAGGGACGATGACACACAACTTGTGCCCTCTACCCGCCCACCAACTCAATCCGGTCCCCGTACCGCTGAAAGTCTGCGATGTTGAACGTGAGCAGCCTGCGCTCTCCACGCGCGAGCATGGTCGCCACGATGTTGGCGTCGTGAATCTGCTGCCCTCCCATGGGGACCTCCCGGCATAGAGCCACCAGCATCTCGGTCACCACAGGGCCGTCTTCAAGGATCTCGAAGCTGGCAATCAGCCTGCTCACGTCGTCGAGCGCTTCCTCGCGGGTCATGGCCACCGGCCATGTCTGCGGGCGCGTGACCACCGACAGGTACTCGCGTATCACCTGTCGACTGATCCTCAGCGGTTCAGGGTCTCGAAACGCGCGTTCCAGGCTCGCCCTGGCCGAGTCGTGGTCCGGCGCACCGGAGAAACGGGCATTCACCAGCACGTTGGTGT
>JAPPNT010000012.1 GCA_028873745.1 Chloroflexota bacterium
CACGCGGGGGGGGTTGGGGCGGGGGTAGTCTGGGTACGGGCTTTCGCGGTTATTACTATATATGCGGGGCGGTGGGGCTGACGGCGGGGTGGGAGCACTGGCAACGGGGCCGGTACTGTATAATAACGGGTAATTGGATTACTGGAAGGGGTTGCTATGTTTCGGCGAATCCTCACTCCTTTGGACGGCTCGACGCTCTCAGAAGGCATCCTACCGTACGTGCGGGCGCTGGCGCCGGCGTTCGGGGCGCGGGTGGCGCTGCTGCGGACGTACGAGGATATGACGCACGAACTGACTTTCCGGGACAACGCCGACCTCACCTCGATCACGACCGCGCTGGAGCCGTTGGCACGCCGCCTGCACAACGAGGCGGAGGACTACCTTGTGAAGGTGTCGAGGGGGCTCCAAGAGCTGGACATCGCGACGGACATTGCGGTGCGGTCAGGGCCCACGGCGATCCACATTGTGAACGAGGCCGAGACAGTCAACGGCACGCTGGTCGCGATGTCGACGCACGGGCGGACGGGGATTGGGCGCTGGATCATGGGCAGCGTGACGGACCGGGTGCTGCACACAACGACGGCGCCGCTGCTGGTGGTACATCCGGAGCGGGGGGCGCCGTCGGTGGACAGCACCGCCGTAATCCAGACGCTCATCGTGCCGCTGGACGGGTCGGAGCTGGCGGAGACGGTGCTGCCGGTGGCGGCTGAAGTGGCGAAGGCGACGGGGGCCAAGATCCTGCTGATGGAAAGCGTCGGCGTGCCGTCGGGCTACTACCCGGAGGAGGATACGAGCGGCATCACCGGAGTCAGCATCGTCAGCGACATGGAGGACCAGGCGGAGGAGTACCTTGGCATCAAGGCGAGGGAACTACGCGACCAGGGCGCGGCCAACGTGGACACTGTGGTCAGCCGGGGATCGGCGGCGGCGGAGATCGAGGAGCTGGCGCGGGCGACGCCGGACAGCATGATCATCGCGTGCACGCACGGGCGGAGCGGCGTGGGCCGAGCCGTGCTGGGCAGCGTCATCGACCGGCTGGCGCGGCACTCGGGGCATCCGGCGCTGATTGTGCGGGCGCCGCAGTAGTTCACCCCGGCACTTCCGGCCGAATACCCCTAGACAACGCCGACGGGCGACGGCAAAATCCCTATGTTCACATGCCGCGATGGCTTTACGGGCCTGTGCCCTTACGCCTTTCACGCGGTAGATGAGAGCGATTCGGGCAAACAGACCGGATGCTCAAGCCAGCCGGCGTCCGTCCAAGAAACAGCGGTGCGGGAGGGGAAGAGTCCATGTTCAAGCGTATTCTGACGCCACTCGACGGTTCGACGCTTTCCGAGGGCATCCTGCCCTACGTGCGGGCGCTGGCACCGGCCCTCGGCGCGCGGGTGGAGCTGTTGCACACGCACTCGTCCATGACGACGTACGAGCTGGAGGACATGGAGGGCGAGGAACACGCGTCGATCATGGCGGCGCTGGAGCCGGTGCAAACGCGCCTGCGCAACCAGTCGGTGAGCTACCTCTCGCAGGTGGCGCACGGGTTGGCGGACCTGGGCGTGGAGACGCGGGTGAGCGTGCGGATCGGGTCGCCGTCGGACCAGATTGTGGACGTGGCGGAACAGGAACCGGACACGCTCATCGCCATGTCGACGCATGGACGCGCGGGCGTAGGCCGGTGGCTGATGGGGAGCGTGACGGACCGGGTGCTGCACACGACGATGACGCCGATGCTGGTGGTACACCCGGAGCGGTTCTCGCCGTCACCGGACAGCGCGACCGCCATCCAGACATTGATCGTGCCGCTGGACGGCTCGGACCTGGCTGAGACGGTGCTGCCCATCGCGGGGGCGGTGGCGGCCGCAGCAGGGGCGGGGGTGCACCTGGTGCGGGTGCTGGACGAGGCCGGCCGGTCCGCCATGAGCGTGGGCCAGCTGGCGGAGGCCGGTGTGAGCGAGGGGACGCGTGAGGAAGGCGACGCTTCAGAGTACCTCGGCGGAAAGGCGGAGGATCTGCGGCGAGGCGGGGTGACGGAGGTCCACACGATGGTGGTCCGCGGCAACCCGGCGGAGGAGATTGAGGAGCTTTCGAGGAATACGCCCAACAGCATGCTGGTGGCGTGCACGCATGGCCGGAGCGGCGTTGGACGGGCGGTGATGGGCAGCGTTACGGACCGGCTGGTGCGGCACTCGGGGCACCCGACGCTCGTCGTGCGGGCGCCGCACTACTAGGCGCGAGGCTAGGCCGTCACCTCGATGTAGGTGTCGCGGGACTTGACGACCTCGCCGATGCGGTGGCCGTCGGCGCCGTGGGCGCGGAGGGAGTCGATCAGGCCGGCCTCGCGGCTCCGGGGCACCGACATCAGCAGCCCGCCGGACGTCTGCGCGTCGCAGAGCAGGAGCTTGGCCGCTTCAGATATCCCTGAACCCCAGTGGGCCACGCCCTCCATGGAGTCAAGGTTTCGCCGCGTGCCGCCGGGAACCACGTTCTGCTCCAACAGATCCCACGTGCCCTTCAGGACGGGGACCGCGTCAAGCGAAATCTTCGCAGCGACGCCGCTGGCCGCCATCATGTTCCGCAGATGGCCCATGAGGCCGAAGCCGGTGACGTCCGTGCAGGCGTTGACGCCGGCAGGCTTCATCGACAGGGCCGCACCCTCGTTCAGCCGCGCCATCATCTCGACGGCCTCGTCAAGGACATCGTCGGGAGCGATGCCGGCCTTCGCGCCGGTTGTGATGATGCCAGTGCCGATGGGCTTGGAGAGGACGAGCACATCGCCGGGCCGGGACTCAGCGTTGGAGATGTGGTCGCCGGGGCGGACGATGCCGGTGACGGCGAGCCCGTACTTAGGCTCGGCGTCGTCGATGGTGTGGCCGCCGGCGATGAGAACTCTGGCCTCCCTCGCCTTGGCGTAGCCGCCCTTGAGGACGGTGGCGAGGATACTCTTGTCCAGCGACACGGGGAAGCAGACGATGTTGAGGGCGATGACAGGCATGCCGCCCATGGCGTAGACGTCCGACAGGGAGTTGGCGGCGGCGATTTCGCCGAACGCGTAGGGGTCATCGACGATGGGCGGGAAGTAGTCAACGGTCTGGATGATGGCAAGATCGTCGGTGATTCGGTACACAGCGGCATCGTCCCCGGTATCTGGGCCAACGAGCAAGTCGTGGTCCGACATGTGGGGCAATTGACTGAGGATTTGACCCAGATCCTCCGGGCTAAACTTGGCCGCTCAGCCTGCGCAGTGGGCAAGTTGAGTCAACTTGACTTCACTGTTTGACATACCCTCCCTCGGATTCCCGTGAGCAGGTTTTCAGGCACTTTGCCTCGGCGGAGTATAGCAGCATTGCACCCGTTCGACTATGCAGGGGCAGCCGTGAGCAGCAGCTCATACCCGGCCGACTGCCGGGTGTGCGGCGTCAGCGACGCCACGATGACGGCTACAGTTTCATCTTCGGCGAGGGCGGGGACGTTGAGGCTGCCAGCGTTGGCGTCGTCCAGGGGGACGTCGAGGACGGTTGGGGCGCCCCGGGGCCGCTCGATGACGACGCGGACACCGAAACGCTGGGGGAGGGCGTTGTTGGTGCGGACGAAGCCGTCGGCCGACCAGGCGCCGTCGGTCTCGGCGTCGTCGAAGAAGCCGATCTCCGGCACGGCGATGTCGTCAATGCAGGCGCCGTCCAGGCTGATGGCGGCGTCAAAGACCTGCTCGAAGGAGACGTGCACGGGCGCACCGGCGAAGGGGGTGAGGTCCACGCGCTCCTCCACCCATCCGCCGCTGTGCCCGGTGAAGCCGGGGCCGTAGGTGGCGCCGATGGGGTCGTCAGTGACGGTGTGGGCGCCGGGGAGGACGTGCCACGTCTTGCCGCCGTCGGGAGTGGCGGTGACGTAGAGGTAGTCCCACTTCTCCTCCAGGTTGTGCCACATGCGGAAGGTGAGCGTGGCCTCGGTCACGGCGGACAGGTCGAACTCATGGGTGAGGCGGGAGTGGGAGGCGTCGCCGCGGTTGCTCCACCAACAGGCCTCGCCACTGAGGGGGGCGGTGTCGAGGATGGAGGCGGTGGGGTCGCCCTCGAAGGTCAGCGTTGCGCCGCCCTCGGGGACGTCGAGGCGGAGGACGTCGGCGGCGAAGGGGGCGACGTCGTCGCGGAAAGGGGCGTCCGCCCAGACGGTGCGGCGGGGGTCGACCTTCACGAGATGCGAGGCGTCGGCGTAGCCGTAGGGCATGGGGGCCTCGGCTCCGATGAGGTTGGCAACGGACCAGTCCATGAAGAGGCGCTCGAAGGTCTGCGGGTGGCCGGCCTCGCGGAGGTAGGCGTCGATGCCGGCGGCGCCGTCTTCGGCTCGGGCGATGAGGGGGGCGAGGGAGTCGAGGCCGTACCGCTGGGTGAAGTAGACGAAGAACAGGTAGGCGGTGTTGTAGTAGCGGCTGATTCCCTGACCGTAGCCGGGCCAGTTTGTGAGGGAGATCTCCTCGCGGAAGCCGGGCGGCGTGACGGGGCGCTGGGGGGAGACGAGCCCGGCGGCCACCTCGGAGATGCCCTCGTTCACCCAGGTGTGCTCGTCGGGGTCAACGAGCTGGTGGAGGAGGTGCTGCAACTCGTGGCCGGTGAGGCTGCTGAAGCCGGCCCTGCCCGTGCGGATGACCCGGGAGTCGAGATAGAGGGCGGGACGGCCGTTGCTGTAGGGGAAGACGGCAGGGGTGTAGTAGTCGGACGAGGCAAAGTAGCCGGCCGCGCCGCTGAGGGGGGTGATGACCATGGAGACGGGGGGTTCGGAGGGCGCCTTGGCCTCTCCGGGGACGAAGCCGAGGGTGGCGCGGGCGACGGTTGGGAAGACGCGGTCCTCATAGAGCTGGGCGAGCTGTTCGAGACGCCCTCGCTGAGGGTCAACGCCCTCGGCGACGTACCAGAGGGCGTTGGGGGTGACGAAGTGCAGGGTGGCGGGCACCTGGTCGACGCGCAGGCGGATGAGATCGACGATCCAGAAGGGCTCGCTGCGGCCGACGTCGTCGGCGGTGAGGACGGGTGCGACGGCGAGGCGGGCGTCCTGGCCCGGCCGGAAGCGCTCGGCGAGAGCGAGGAAGTCGGCGGGCGGCGGCGGGTGGATGCGGGCGGGAAACGCCGTCCCGGCATTCATCTCCGTAGGAGACAAGGACGGCCTTTGAAGCGGCTCGGCGGGGGCTGGCGTGGCGGCGGGCGCAGGCGTCCCCGACAAGTTGGGGGCGGGGTTGGCAGGGGGCGCAGCAGTGGGCGCCGGGACGGCGGTCGGGGAGGCGATGGCGGCCGGAGATGGCGGCTGATCGGGCTCACTCTCGCAGGCTGGGGCGATGGCGGCGACGAGCGCGGCGGCGATGAGCGCGAGGGCTACTCGGCCCCGCCTCAGCGCCTCGCCACTATGCACCTGGGCTTGCATGCCGTCCCCTGCGCCTACCGATTCCCTACGTTCAGAGTAACACGGGAACGGTGTACCTATGTACCTTCGAGCGCAGGCGCCGCCAACGTCAGGTCCGGAGGGCCATGTTTGCTAAACCCGGGTGAGGGCGAGCTGGCGGTGCGGCTGGCCCGGCTGCCACCAGCCGTCGAAGCGGCGCTCCTTCAGACCGTAGGCGTCCATCAGCTCCGAGACCCGGTCCGCGATGTCGTACTGCAGGACTTTGGGGGCGTAGGTGTCCGTGTAAAGGCGCTGGTAGACCGAGTGGAGGCGGGGGCGCCGCTCCGCCAGCCAGTCCATGAAGTGCTCGCGCGTGCCGGGCTGCAGGTGGAGGACATTGAGGTGCAGGAAGGCAGCGCCGTGGGCGGCGGCCGCCTCCACCACAGCCTCCAGGTGCTCCTGGTCGTCGGTGATGCCGGGGACGACGGGCGCGAGGAGGACTCCCGCGTGGACGCCGGCGGCCGCGAGGCGCTCGACGGTCTGCATACGGCGCAGGGGCGTGGGCGTGCCGGGCTCCAGGTCCCGCCAGAGTGTCTCGTCCATGGTGGTGATGCTCATGCAGACGGACGCGCCTCCGCGTCGAGCGGCGTCGGCGAGGACGTCGACGTCGCGCTGGACCATGGTGCCCTTGGTGATGAGTTGGAGGGGCGTGCGGCGCTCGGCGAGGGCCTCGAGGCAGCCGCGGGTGAGGCGGCGGGCGCCCTCGATAGGCTGGTAGGGGTCGGTGGCGGTGCCGATGGCGACGACGTCGCGGGGCCAGGTGGGGCGGGAGAGCTCGGCGCGGAGGACCTCGACGACATTGGACTTGACGAAGACAAGGCCGGAGAAGTCACCGGAGGGGTTGAGGTCGTGGAAGGCGTTGTAGCGGCGGGCGAAGCAGTAGTGGCAGCCGTGCACGCAGCCCCGGTAAGGGTTGAGCGACCAGCGGAACCCCATGCCCTTCACGCGGTTGAGGGCGCTTTTGCACTCGGTGTCCATGTACTTGGCGGAATGAGACATGGGCCCCTCCCTGCTTGATGAGGAGAGAGTAAGTTAGAATATATGTTCTTGTCAAGGGGAGAAGGGCTGGATTCCTCACCACTGCCCCGCTGGATACCGGCACACGCCTCACGCCGCGCATCCCGTGGGAGATGGGGTCGTGGAAGGGGTGCGGGTCAAGTCCGTAGCCCTTAACCCCAACGACATTATCAATGGGTAAATAGGGTATCCTGCTATGGAGTTCCCCGGCTCCCGGTGGGCCTACCGGGACGACTAAAGGAGGGACGCCATGGAAGAACTAGGCGACGTGTACCGGGGCGTGCTGCTGGCCCCTGTGGTGCTGATGGGCGCGGGCGTGCTGTGGTCACCCTTTGGGGCGGGCGTTTGTGCTCTGGTGGCGTGGCTGCAACGGCAGCCCATCGGGGAGGCGGCCGGCGCAGGCTTCTCCCACTCCCTGCTGCTCCTGCTCCCCTGGTTCTACCTGCTGGGACGCACCCTGGGCC
>JAPPNT010000204.1:0-23945 GCA_028873745.1 Chloroflexota bacterium
GGACTGGATTATCAGGGTATTGACCTGCTGGCTGGCGGCATACCATGTCCTCCCTTCTCCATTGCTGGAAAGCAGCTTGGCCGGGATGACGAGCGGGATCTCTTCCCCACAGTGCTGCGGCTTACTGAGGAGATTCGCCCCCAAGCCATCATGATTGAGAATGTCCGGGGCCTGCTGGACAGTCGTTTTGAGGCCTACCGTTCAGAGATCCTAGGGCGGCTAAGTTACCTGGGCTACGAAGCTGAGTGGAAAATCCTGAATGCCAGAGACTTCGGGGTGCCTCAACTCAGGCCCAGGGCCTTGCTGGTTGGGTTGCGAAAACATCTTGAAGAACAATTCCAATGGCCAAAACCGCTGTTGGAACCCCCACAGACCGTGGGCGAGGTATTGTTTGACCTCATGGCAAGCTGCGGGTGGGAAGGAGCGGAGGGCTGGAAGAGAAAGGCCGCTCATATTGCCCCAACACTTGTAGGCGGATCACACCGGCATGGCGGGCCGGATCTCGGCCCCGTCCGAGCCCGGCGGGCTTGGGAAAAGCTTGGTGTCGATGGCATGGGTCTCGCAGATGAACCTCCGCCCCTTAATTTCCAGGGGATGCCACGGCTCACTTTGCCCATGGTAGCGCGGTTGCAGGGGTTTCCAGACGATTGGGAGTTTCTTGGTTCCAAGACAAAAGCATACCGGCAAATTGGCAATGCTTTCCCGCCACCCGTGGCTGAGGCGGTTGGGCGTCAATTACTGATGGCGCTGGGAGCGCTGCGTCCTGCAATGTTTGAATCATGACAGTGTCAGCTGCCATAAGCCAAGCTCGTGTGGACTTTCATCAGGATGTCCTAGCCCGCGTACTACGGGTCACTGGCGAAGGAACCCCCAATAACGCCGATAAAGACAGTTCTTTGAGCGTGGCCATAGCAGCAAGTGTGCTCAGCGCTATTGGAACTGCGGAGCAGGGGGTAATGTCCGGCCAGTCTCTCGGTTCCTCATTTGAGCAATGCTGTGAGCGTTTCCTAAACGCAACTTTCCCAAAACTCCACAACATTCGGCCAGGGGACTGGGTAATTGACAGATCAGGCCCATCCCATCGCGCTGGCGCCAAGGGAATTGCCCGGTTCGAGCAGTATGGTCACCTCATTGCACTGAAAACTGCTGCAGAGACAAGTTCAGAGTTGGCCGCCGCTCTAGGGACCGACTACATCATTAAACCCGACATCATGGTATACCGTTCTCCGGTCGATGACCTTGTCCTGAACGCCGGCCAACCAGTAGTGGACGCCCAAGCGGCAACATTGACAAGCCTTAGGGGCGCCAATCAGGAAGACGCATTGCTCCATGCAAGCGTATCCTGCAAATGGACCATCCGAAGCGACCGCTCTCAGAACTCTCGGGCGGAGGCCCTTAACCTAATCAGAAACAGGAAGGGGCATGTCCCTCACATCGTAGCAGTCACTGCGGAGCCATTGCCGAGCCGGATTGCCTCCATTGCCTTGGGTACAGGCGATCTCGACTGCGTATATCACTTTGCTCTCTACGAGCTTCAACACGCAGTTGCCCTCTTTGGAAACGACGATTCCAAAGAGATTCTCAATACGATGATTAACGGCAAGCGTTTGAAAGATATTTCAGACCTTCCCTTGGACTTGGCAATCTGATGGACACAATCACACCAGACCGCAGAAGTGAAAATATGCGCCGCATCAGGGCGACAGGCACTTCACCTGAACTGGCCGTGCGGCGGTTGGTGCATGGGATGGGCTATCGGTACAGGCTGCATCCCAAGCATTTACCAGGAAAGCCGGATATGGTGTTCCCCTCAAGAAAGAAGGTGATTTTCGTACATGGCTGCTTTTGGCACCAGCATCGTTCTGCTGATTGCCGGATTGCACGGACACCTAAGTCCAACGTTGACTATTGGACGGCCAAACTGGCCCGGAACAGACAGCGGGATGAGATTCACGTTGCCGAACTCCGCCAACTCGGCTGGGAGTCTAAAGCTGTTTGGGAGTGCGAGATCCGCTTGGATGTGGGTAGGGTCCGGGACTCTTTGCGCAGATTTCTCAATTAGCTAGCCCTTGGATGTCGTTAAGCTCCCCGAAGGAAATGCGTGAAGAGTCCGGACAGGGTTTGCTCGTACCAGAAAACCGGCCCCCTACCCCCCCAGCCCGTCGATGAACGCCCGCAGCCGCTCGACGTAGGCGCGCCCGCCGACAGCCGAGACGTCGTCGTGGTTCGCGCCCTCGACGACGTAGAACGCCTTGGGCTCCCCCGCCGCGTCGAAGAGGGCGCGGCCGGCCTCGATCGGCACCGTGTCGTCGGCGTCGCCATGCACCACGAGCACCGGCGCGTCCAGCCCCCCGAGCTTGCTCCCGGTGTCGTACCGCGCCGCGATGATGCGGTGGACCACCCACGCAGGCAGCCACGGGCGCACCACCTCCGACATGTACTCGATGGACGGGAAGCCGGACTCCAGGATGAGCCCGTAGGGCCGGTGCCGCGTGGCAAGCTCCGTCGCGATGGCCACGCCCAGCGAGCGCCCCAGGTAGACGATGCGCGCCGGGTCCACGTCCTCGCGGGAGTGCAGATAGCGCAGCGCCGCGTCGGAGTCGCGGTACAGCCCCTCCTCCGACGGCGTGCCCGCGCTCTTCCCGTAGCCGCGGTAGTCGAAGATAAGGATGTTGACGCCCAGCTCCCGGTGGAACAGAGCGATGTCCGGCAGCCGATGGCCGATGTTGCCGCCGTTGCCGTGATGCCACAGCAGTGTGACGTCTCCCTCGCCCGGCACGAACCACCCGTGCAGCCGCCGCCCGTCCGACGCCTCGAAGTGGACGTCCTCGTACGCGATGCCGTAGTTCTCCGGCGAGCCGATGATCTCGCTCGTGGGGAAATACAGGAAGTGCTGGTCCAACATCCCGGACGCTCCTGACCAGAAGCCCAGTGCGATGATGAGAGCGACGGCAAGGCCGAAGCCCGCAATCGCCCGGCATACATTCAGCGTCCCACGGCCCGCGCCGTCGTGTCCAGCCACGGCCGTCTCACCGGCGCAGGTTCAGCAGCCCCCGCAGCAGCTCCGCCGCGACGGCCTTGTCCAGCGGGAAGTTGTTGTTGCCGCACTTGGGCGACTGCACGCAGGCGGGGCAGCCCTCGCCGCACGGGCACTCCTCGACGGCCTGCAGCGTCGTGCGCCACAGCGCCTCGATGGCCTCGTACCCCCGCTCGGCGATGCCGATGCCGCCGGGATAGCCGTCGTAGATGAAGACCGTCGGCTGCCCCGTGTCCGAGTGCATGGGCGTCGAGACGCCGCCGATGTCGGCCCGGTCGCACAGCGCGAACAGCGGCAGCACGCCGATGGCCGCGTGCTCGGCGGCGTGCAGCCCGCCCGCCAGGTCCCGCTTGCCCTCGAGGATGTCCTCGACGGTCACCGGCGGCGCCTCGAACCAGAGCGCCATCGTGCGGAAGCGGTGCGCCGGCAGGTCGAGGAGCTCGTCGCCGAGGTTCGCCTCCGTGTAGTGCGCCAGCTTGCGGTAGGCCACCACCTGCCGCGTCACCTCCACCTCGCCCAGGCACACGCGCACGTCCACGGAGACAGTGCGGCGGCGGTAGGTGTCCAGCACGCGGATGTCTGTGACGTCACGCGACTGCGTGTAGTACGGCTCCTTGGCCGGCGAGACGACGGCCGTCTCCGCCGCGAGGTTGAGATCGGACACCAAATACGGCTCGCCCTGGTGCAGGTACACCGCGCCCGCGTGCAGCGACGCGTACGCCGCCGACGCCTCGACGCCCGACTCCAGCAGCGCGCCCGTGCCCCCGTCGACGACGGTGAAGCTGCGGTCCGACGTCGAGCGCAGATGGACGTCCTGCGCCGGGTAGTCGACGGTCGGGTCCAGGTGCCACCGGCCCCGCGACGCCCGCAGGTGGCCCGACTCCGCCAGCTCCTCCAGCCGCGACGGCAGCTCCTCGCCGAAGTACGCCCGGTCGCCGAGGGTCAGGGGGAACTCGTGGGCGGCGCAGAGCAGGTGCGGGGCCAGCACGTACGGGTTCTCCGGTGCAATGAGCGCGTGCTCCATCGGCCGCCCGTGGAAGAACTCCGGGTGGCGCATCAGGTACTGGTCAAGCGGGTCGTCTCGCGCGACGAGCACCGCCAGCGACGCCTCGCCCCGACGCCCGCCGCGGCCCGCCTGCTGCCACGCGCTCGCGACGCTGCCCGGGTAGCCGGTCAGCACCGTCGCGTCCAGCCCGCCGATGTCCATGCCGAGCTCCAGCGCATTGGTCGCCGCCACGCCCAGCAGCTTGCCGTCGCGCAGCCCCCCTTCGATGCGGCGGCGGTCCTCGGCCATGTAGTGGGCGCGGTAAGACGCCAGCCGTCCGGCCAGCGCCGGCTCCTTTTCGGCTGCCATGTCGCGAGCGGCGCTGTAGACCAGCTCCGCCGTGCGTCGCGTCCGCACGAAGGTGATCGTGCGTACTCCCGCCCGCGCCGTCTCCGCCAGCAGCCGCGCCGACTCCCCGTACGCCTTCTCCCGCACGCCCAACTCGGCGTCGCGCAGGGGCGGGTTCCAGAAGAGAAACCGCTTCTCGCCAAGAGGGGCGCCGCTGTTGGTGACGGCGGTAAACGGCTCGCCGGTGAGGTTCTCCGCCAGCTCCGCCGAGTTGCCGATGGTGGCCGAGCAGAGAATGAAGCGCGGCTCCGCGCCGTAGCGGGCGCAGACGCGCCGCAGCCGTCGCAGCAGCAGCGAGACATGCGAGCCGAAGACGCCCCGGTACGTGTGCGCCTCGTCGATGACGACGGTGCTCAGCCGCTGCAGGAAGGCCGCCCACACCTTGTGGTTGGGCAGGATGCCCGCGTGCAGCATGTCCGGATTGGTCAGCAGCACGTGCGCCGAGCGCCGTATGCCCGCCCGCTCGTCTGGCGGCGTGTCGCCGTCGTACACGGCCAGCACGGGCGACGGTCGCGAGGGGGCGAGTTCCCGCAGCGCGGTGAGCTGGTCCTGCGCGAGTGCCTTGGTGGGATACAGAAACAGCGCTCGCGATGACCGGTCCTCCAGCCACTCGTGCAGCACGGGCGCCTGGAAGCACAGGCTCTTCCCGCTCGCCGCCGGCGTCGCCACGACGACGTTCTCGCCGTCCATCGCCGCGTCGATGGCCTCGGCCTGGTGCGCGTACAGCGGCCAGCGGCCCAGCTCCCGCAGCCGCTCGACGAGCATGGGGTGGAGCGGCGACTCCGGCGTCTGCTCGACGGCGTCGCGGGCGGGCAGCGTGCGGTCGTCGACCACCTGCCCGTCGTACCACGGCTGCCCGCACACCCGGTCGAGAAACCGTTGGACGTCCATGCAGGCAGTCTAGCACGGGGCGCGGCAGGGGGATTTTTTTGCACCCGTCGGCGTAGTACGATTGCTGGGGCGGTCCTGCGTGGCAGGATTTGGCCCGATGCTTGGCCAGGCCACCCGGCCTCGCCAACCGGTCCGGAGGCGCCCGAGAGGGCCAGGGGCGCCGACGTGATGTCAAGGGGACGGTTGCAGATGCTTCGCATGCCAGGAAACACCATTGCGACAACCGCGCTGCTGCTGGCGGCATGCGCCCTGCTGCTCGGAATGCCGCCGTCGGCGGAGGCTCAGGGCTTAGGCAGCGACCCGCCGCCTGTCACCCCTAAGTTCGCCGACGGCTTCCGCACCAACCGCGACCTCCCGGAGAACGCCGAGGTCGGCTACGCCATCGGTGCGCCGGTGACGGCCACGCACGAGAATAGCCTCGCCATCACCTACTCCCTGACCGGTACTGACGCCGTCCACTTCTCTGTCGATAGCGCCACGGGACAGTTGAGTCTAAAGGAAGGCATGAACCTGACGGTGGGGGACACCTTCATGGTCAACCTGTTTGCGACAGACTCGGCAGGAAAGTCCGGCTACATCATTGTGGACATCGAGGTGGTCGAGGCCGTCTACGACCCCTACGACGCCAACCAGAACGGCGCAATCGAGCGCGACGAGGTCATCGCGGCTGTGCAGGACTACTTCGCCGGGCGCATCACAAGGGACCAGGTCATCGCCCTCGTCCAGCAATACTTCGCCGGCTAGTCCTCCGGCAGCGGGATTTGGGGGCAAGGCGTTGCGGTGGCGTCCCGGGTGGGAATCGAACCCACGACCATCTGCTTAGAAGGCAGCCGCTCTATCCTCTGAGCTACCGGGACGCGGGACACCTTATGTAGCGATGGTAGTCCTCGCCCAGCAACGCCGTCAAACGAGGCCGCACCCCCCGCTCCGATCACCCTGAGCCTGTCGAAGGGCCTGGCAATTTCTCGTCTTACCGGCGAAAGCCGGTATCCAGTGGGGCAGTGCCGGGCGAGCGGTTAATTGGCCCATTCGCTCTGAGCCCGTCGAAGCAGGCCAGCTCCTACCGCGGCATCTCGTCCAGCGTGACCAGCAGCTCGATGGGCTGCCCCTCGCGCAGGAACACGGCGAGCACCTCCTCGCCGACCTCCAGCTCCTCCCGCATCACCCGCTGCAGCGCCCGCAGCGAGACGATGTCGTGCCCGCCGATGTTGATGAGGATGTCGCCGCTCTCGATGCCCGCGTCCTGCGCCGGGCTGTTGGGCCACACGCGCCCGATGAGCACGCCCCGTCGGTCCTCCAGGTCCATCTGCAGCGCGATGGGCGCCGTGATGTCGGAGATGCCGACGCCCATCCACGGCCAGCGCACGCGCCCGTACTGCAGGATGGACTGCACCACCGGCACCACGGTGAAGCTGCTGACTGAGAAGCCCATCCCCTGCGCGCCGCGCACCACCGCCGTGTTGATGCCGATGACCTCGCCGTTCAGGTCGACCAGCGGCCCGCCGCTGTTGCCCTCGTTGATCGCCGCGTCCGTCTGGATCAGGTCCGTCAGCGACTGCTGCTGCGTCGTCAGCGACCGGTCGATGGCGCCGACGACGCCCAGCGTGACCGACGGCCCGCCCGGCAGCCCCAGCGCGTTCCCGATGGCGATAGCCCAGTCGCCCACCCGCACCGAGTCCGGCGGCGCGAAGGGCAGCGCGGGGAACGGCCCGTCGCCCTCGATCTGCAGCACCGCCAGGTCCGTGACGGGGTCAGTGCCGATGATGGTGGCGTCGAAATGGCCGCCGTCGTCGGTGGTGACGACGATGCGGTTGGCCCCGTGGACGACGTGGAAGTTGGTGACCACGTAGCCGTCCGGGTGGATGATGGCGCCCGTGCCGTTGCCGGTCGCGCCGAAGCGCCGGAAGAGGAAGCTGCCCGTCTCAACGCGCGTGGTGATGTTGACGACGGATGGGCGCACCGCCTCCACGACCTCAGCGACGGAGGGGAGCGTGGCCGCGATGGGCCGGGGCACGCGCATAGCCGGCTCGCCGACGACCGCACTCTCAGAAGCTGCAGCCTGTTCAGCGTTCGAGGGCGGCAATACCGGCGCGTCGCCGCCGCATGCGGCTGCCAGCGCGAGGAGCGCGGCTGTAGCAGCCAGGAAGGGCAGCCAGCGTACTGCTCGGTTCACGGGGCACCCCCTGCCAACCGGCCGCGCAACAGGGGCGGCTAGGCGTCCTCGTCCTCCGCCGCGTCCTCTGCCTGCTCGGCCTCGGCGACGACCTCGGGCTCTGGCGGGGCCTCCGGCGCGCCTTCGGCCTCCTCGGCCTCGACGCCGACGGGCGCCGCGACGTGGGCGACCATCTGCTCGCCGTCCGTCAGCACCGTCACGCCCTCGGGCGCGACGAGGTCGGAGACGCGGATGTTCTTCTCGAAGTCGTCCAGCACGGAGACGTCCACCTGGATCGAGGGCGGCACGTCCAGTGGGCGCGCCTCGACCGTGACGGTGTGCATGTTCTGGATGAGGCTGCCGCCCAGGTGTACGGCGTTGGAGTCGCCGACGAGCTCCAGCGGTACGTCGACGGTGGTCGTCGCCGCCGCGTCGACGCGGAAGAAGTCGACGTGCAGGACGTCCAGGGTCAGCGGGTGGAACTGGATCTCGCGCACAAAGGCGAGGCTCCGGTCCCCGGAGTCCTCGGTTATGACCTCGACGGGCCGGTTGTGGCCGACGTGCGTGAGCACGCGCCGCAGCGCCAGCGAGTCTACCTGCAGCGCCTTCGGCTCGGCGCCTGCGCCGTAGAGATGAACGGGAGTGAGCCCCTGCCGTCGCAGCTGGCTGACCTTCTTCCCCAGCACAGTGCGCGGCTGGACGGGCAACGTGGCAACCTGAGTGGTCATGGGGCTGCTCCTCTGCATAGCTGGAATCGAAACTCTAGTGTAGCGCAAGCGCGCCCATAGGGGAAGTGCATGGGCGGGCCGAGACGGCGGGTATGGTATGCTGAGGGTGCATGAGCGTTGTCAGAGTGAAGGGGTGACCCATGCGGCAAGTGCTGCTCTATCCAGGTGAGGACGGATACTGGGTGGTCGAGTGCCCGAGCCTGCCGGGGTGCGTCAGTCAAGGGAAGACGAAGGACGAGGCCATCGTGAACATCCGGGAGGCAATAGCCGGATACATCGAGGTCATGGAAGAGGAAGGGCGTCCGGTGCCTGAAGACCGGTTCGAGTCGTTGCTGGTTGTGGTGTGAGTGGGCTGCCGCGGGTCTCCGGGCGGGAGTGCGTTCGAGCGCTGGGCCGGGCCGGATTTCACCTGCGGCGGCAAAAGGGCAGCCACATGGTCCTGGTGCGGCAGACGCCGTTTGCTATGGTCGTGGTTCCGGGCCATCGTGAACTGGACACCGGCACGCTCCGCGCAATCATCAGGCAAGCGGGTTTGAGCGTCGCCGAGTTTTCGGAAGTTCTGTGAGACCCATTCACGTCTCTTGCCCATGACCCCGCCGAGGTTTCTGAGCGCGGAAGCCCCAACGCCCCTCCCCCGGTCACGTAAAGATGTCCGGCAAGCCGCCCCCACCTACCCGCGCGCCTTGTGGCAGCTACGGCCCCGTGCTATACTTGGCTACGACTTTGCCGTTGTCAGGCCGTGGCCTGCGCCTTGGGAATTCAGTGACGACGGCGCTACAGGAGGCCCAGCATGACAACGTCCTTTGCGTTGACGCCGCAGCAGGTGCAGCGCTACAGCCGCCACATCATCATGCCCCAAGTGGGCAGCCACGGCCAGCGCAAGCTCATGCAGTCGAAGGTCCTCGTCGTCGGCGCCGGCGGCCTCGGCTCCCCGACCGCCCTCTACCTCTCGCTCGCCGGCGTCGGCACCGTCGGCCTCGTCGACTTCGACGTCGTCGACATCTCCAACCTCCAGCGCCAGATCCTGCACCAGAACGCCGACGTCGGCCGCCCCAAGGTCGTCTCCGCCCAGGAGTCCATCAACGCCTACAACCCCGACGTCAACGTCCGCATCCACGAGACCCCCATCAACTCCGAGAACGCCTTCGAGATCATCTCCGACTACGACATCGTCGTGAACGGCGCCGACAACTTCGCCACCCGCTACCTCGTCAACGACGCCTGCTACCTGCTGAACAAGCCCCTCGTCGACGGCAGCATCCTGATGTTCGACGGCCAGGCGACGGTCTACCTGCCGGGCCGCGGCTGCTACCGCTGCCTCTTCCCTGCCCCGCCCCCGCCCGGCGCCGTCCCCAACTGCGCCGAGGCCGGCGTGCTGGGCGCCATCACGGGCCTCGTCGGCAGTATCCAGGCCACGGAGACGCTCAAGCTCATCCTGGACATCGGCGACACTCTCTCGGGAAGGCTGCTGCTCATCGACGCCCTGACGATGGACTTCCGCACCGTGAAGATCCGCCAGAACCCCAACTGCCCCCTCTGCGGCGCGGAGCCAACGGTCACCGAGCTCATCGACTACGAGGTCTTCTGCGGCCTCCCGTCGGCGTCGGCCAACTAGGCGCGGCGGCCCCCAATGGACCAGCAGGACGGCCCCATGCCCTCTAACAGGGCGCAATCCGCGACGGCCAGGGACGGCATCCTTGACGCCATCGGCGGGACGCCGCTGGTTTTCCTGCCGAACCTCAGCAGGCCCAAGGTCCGCATCTACGCCAAGCTCGAGGGCCACAACCCCACCGGCAGCGTCAAGGACCGCATCGCCAAGTACATGATCGAGCGGGCGGAGGCCGACGGCTCCCTCACCCGCGACAAGGTGGTGCTCGAGCCCACCAGCGGCAACACCGGCATCTCCCTGGCCATGGTGTGCAAGGTGAAGGGCTACAAGCTCAAGGTCGTGATGCCGGAGAACGTCAGCCCGGAGCGCGCCCAGCTCCTCGAGGCCTTCGGGGCCGAGGTCACCTACTCCGACGGCGCGGGCGGCAGCAACTACGCCATCGTCGTCGCCAGGCAGATGTACGAGGCCGACCCCGGCGCCTACTTCATGCCCTACCAGTACGGCAACGAGGCCAACCCGCTCGCCCACTACGAGACCACCGGCGCGGAGATCATCGAGGCCCTCCCGGAGGTCGACACCTTCGTGGCCGGCCTCGGCACCGGCGGCACGCTCATGGGCACCGCCCGGCGGCTGAGGGAGCACAATCCCGGCGTGCAGATCGTCGCCGTCGTCCCCTCCCCGGACGACGCCATTCAGGGCCTGCGCAACCTGGAGGAGGGCTTCATCCCCCCCATCCTCGACACCTCCCTCCTCGACGCGCGTATCATGATCGAGGGCGAGGAAGCCTTCGCCAGCACGCGCTACCTGATGGAGCAGGAGGGCATCTTCGCGGGCATCTCCTCGGGCTCCGTCATCGCCGGCGCCCTCCGCATCGCCGACAGGATGGAGCAGGGCAACATCGTCTGCCTCCTCGCCGACGGCGGCTGGAAGTACCTCAGCACCAACCTCTGGACCACCGACTACGGCGACCTCGAGAGCCGCGTCAAGGGCAAGATCTGGTGGTAGCCCTCCACCGTTCGCCCTGACTCCGTCCTGAGCTTGCCGAAGGAGCCGGTCGAAGGGCCTGACGTGGACTCGACGCCTCCCGCCGCGACCCCTCCCGCATTTGCCAACCCCGCCCGCTCCCTGTATCCTTGTGTCCCGTCAATATCTACCTTCCTCTGGGGAGATATCGCATGGCAATCGTGGATGAGGGCGCCTTCAAGGCAGCAGCCGGCAGCTTCGCGTCAGGGGTCACCGTCGTGACCACCAAGCACGAGGGCAAGGTGCACGGCATGACCGTCTCGGCCTTCGCGTCGCTGTCGCTGGACCCGATGCAGATCATGGTCTCCCTGCGCACCGGCAGCCGGCTGCAGGGCATGATCGAGGAGTCCAAGATCTTCGGCGTGAGCATCCTGCGGGAGGACCAGAAGGCGATCGCCTCCCACTTCGCCACGCGGGGCCTCGATCTGCAGGACGGCGTCTTCCCCCAGTTCCCCAGCGACGAGCACGTCACGGGCTCGCCCATCTTCCAGGACGCCATCGCCTACTTCGACTGCAACGTCTTCACCGCCTACGAGTGCGGTGACCACATCCTCTTCGTCGGGGACGTCCTCGCCGCCGGCTCCAACGAGGGCCAGCCCCTCGGCTACTACAAGGGCAACTACCGCAGCATCACTGACCTGACCGGCGCCTAGGCCCGCGGCCCGCACAACCCACAAGCCGACAAGGAGACCTGACGACGTGTCCATAGACATCAGCAACGCCCGGGGCGCCAAGACCGGTGAGGGGTACATCGAGAGCCTCCGCGACGGCCGCGAGGTCTGGCTCGACGGGAAGCGCGTCGACGACGTGACCACCCACCCCGCCTTCTCCGGCATGGTCCACGAGCTCGCCCGCCTCTACGACCTCCAGTACACGGACGAGTACATGGACCAGATGACCTACGTCTCGGACGTGACTGGCAACCGCATCAGCTACTCGTACAGCCTGCCCCGCACCCACGAGGACCTGATGAAGCGCCGCCGCAACAGCGAGATCTGGATGCAGGAGAGCTTCGGACAGCTCGGCCGCACGCCGGACTTCTGCTCCTCCATCGTCTGCGGCTGGTACGACCTCCGCAAGCACCTCGACACCCTCTACCCCAAGCTCGCCGGCAATGCCGAGCGCTTCTGGCGCTTCGCCTCCGAGCACGACGTGGCGATGACCCACGCCATCGGCGACCCGCAGGTCGACCGCACGAGCACGACGCGGGGCGAGAACCGCACCGACAACGCTTGGATCGGCGTCGGCGGCTACGCCATGGAGGACCCGGAGGACGACGAGGCGACGGCCCTCCACGTCGTCAAGGAGACCCGCGACGGCATCATCCTGCGCGGCGCCAAGCAGCTCGCCACCCTCGCGCCCCTCGCCAACGAGTGCCTCGTCTACCTCTCGGCCACCTTCTCCAACCGCGCCAACAGCGAGTTCGTGCAGTGGTTCTCCATCCCCATGAACACTCCCGGCCTCGTGACCGTCTGTCGGGAGCCCATGTCCATCTACCCGGGAAGCTGGGGCCACCCCTTCGCCGGCCGCTTTGAAGAGCAGGACGCCATGATGTTCTTCAACAACGTGCTGGTGCCCTGGGACCACGTCGTCATGCTCTACGACGCCCCGACGGCCGTCCGCTACCTGGGCCGCATCAACAACCTCGCCAGCTACAGCACCAACATCCGCCTCCACGCGCGCCTCCGCACCTTCGTCGCCGTCGTGACGATGCTCGCCAAGGCCAACGAGATCGACGAGATCCGCGGCGTGCGCGACCTCCTCGGCGAGCTCATCACCTACGCCGAGATGATCGACCTCGCCACCCGCGGCATGGAGAATGGCGCCTTCATGAGCGACGGCGACATGATCAACACGGGCGACGGGTTCGCCATCGGCGCCTTCGCGGCGCAGATCTCCAAGCGCGTGCTGGAAATCCTGCAGATCATCGGCGGCATGGAGCTCGTGTCGCAGCCCAGCGAGCGCGACCTCGCCAGCGAGGAGGTCCGCCCCTACCTGGACAAGCTCATCCCCAGCAACGGCCTCGGCACCGCCGAGCGCGTGCGCCTCTTCCGCCTCGCCTACGACCTCTGCATGTCCTCCTTCGGCGCGCGCCAGGAAATCTACGAGTACTGGCACCGCGGCGACATCACCCGCAACCGCACCACCCTCTACATGCGCAACAACAACGGCCAGGTGGGTGAACGCATCAAAGACCTCATCTCCCGCCCCATGTAGCCCCATTCGCCCTGACCCCCTCCATCTCCCCAACCCGTTCGCCCTGAGCATGTCGAAGGGGTCTCCCTAAGCCTCTCGATGAGGCTTAGGGAGACTGGAGACCCCACACAACCCGCACTCTTCCCGCCCCGCCTCCGTTCGCCCTGAGGGAAATCGAAGGGCCGCCCCTCTGCCACCAACCCCTCGCGCACTCTCTCGCGGCCTCCTACCCTGCCCCCATGCAGCACAAAGTCGCGTTCTCCGCCCCCTTCCTCGGCTCGTCGTTCTCGCGCAGGCGGGAACCCACGTCCGCTCCCCTCCGCAGGCGCGACTCGCGAGTCACCCGTCGGCCCGCACGCCGGCGATCCGGTGCCGCTGCCGATCTCCATAGCCCCGGCAGTCGTTCCAGTCGTTATCTGAAGTCGACTCCGTATCTGGACGAGTCGTTTCCAGCTACGGATTTCCCGCAGAGTCGAATTTTTTTCGCGAAGAAACGACTCCGTAGCGCGTATCCGGTGGCACGACAAACCGTAGGGAAAGGACACGTCGCATATAGTGAGAAAATGCTATCTACAAGAAGCCGTTACACCGTCCATCTCCCCGGCTCGTCATTCCCGCGCAGAGCCTGCCCTGTACCCCGATACGGGGCGGAAACCCACGTCCCCGCGCGCCCTCTCCGTAGGGGAGACTCGCGAGTCGCCCGTCCGCCCGCACGCCGGCGGTCCGGCGCCGCTGCCGCGCTCCATAGCCCCGGCAGTCATTCGAATTTTTTTCGCGCCAAAACGATTCCATGGAACGTATCTGGCGACACGGCAAATCGTAGGGAAAGGAAACGATTCACGTAATGGCAGAAAGTCAACAAAACGAATCCCTTGCCCCTTCCCCCGAACGCGGAGAGAACAACCTGCCATGGGGGGTTGGGCAGGGCGCGCGTCGCCCCCGTTTCGTGTATCATCCCCCCACCGCAATGAGGAGGCCGCCATGATCACAGGCATTGACCACGTCCACGTCACAACCTTTGACATGGACAAAAGCATCGACTTCTACACCAACGTCCTCGGCTTCCACTTCCTGCGCCGCGTGGAGTTCGGCCCCGAGAACAACCGCCGCGAGCTGGCCTACGTCGGCCTCGGCGACATCCTGCTGGAGCTGCTGCCCCCGCCGCCCGGCGTCGACGCCGTCGTTGGCACGGCACAGCGCCCGCTGGCCCTCACGGTCACCGACGTCGACGCCGTCATCGCCGACTTGGAAGCCAAGGGCGTCGAGGTGACGACGCAGCCGCGTCCCGGCTTCAGCTTCTACGGCGTCACCGCCGTCGTCACCGACCCCAGCGGGCTGGCCATCGAGATGCGCGAGTGGCGCGCCCCGGACGGCCGGCACTACATGGACTGGCAGCCGGAGCGCGAGGACGCCGTCCGGACGGGGTAACCCGCGCCAACGCCTTGGAGTATCCGGAACGTGAGCACAGGCCCTCGGGACCCCTGCGCCCACCCCACGGGAGAATGAAAATGTCGGATGCAGGCAGCCGCACGCCACGGCCCCGTCGAGCATGGCTGCTCTGCGCCTTGCTGGGGCTGCTCGCGGGGCTCGCCCTCGGCCTGATGGCGTGCGATCAGGTCGAGGACGTCGCCGACGTTGTCGGCATGGGCGAAAACCCCGGTCCGCTGCGGATCGGCCTGCTGCTGAACCTGAGCGAGGGCGCACCCGGCCGTGCAGTCGAGCGGCGGCAGGCCTTCGAGCTCGCAATCCGGCACGTCAACGACGCGGGCGGCATTTTCGGCCAGCACGTGCAGCTCGTGCTCGGCAACTCCACCCTTGACCCGGACCAGGCCGTCGCGGAAGCCCGCCGCATGGTGGAGGAGGCGGGCGTCCACGCCATCGTCGGCCCCACTTCCAGCGCCAACGCCCTCGCCGTGGCGGAGCAGGTCTCCGGGCCCCTCGGCATCCCCACCGTCAGCCCCTCGGCCACGTCGCCCAGCCTGACGAACGCCGACGACAACGACTTCTTCTTCCGCACCGCGCTCGCTGACGGCGCGCAGGGGCCCGTGCTCGCGCGGGTGGTCCGCGAGCAGGGCTTCGGCAACGTCGGCGTCCTCTACCGCAACGACCCCTACGGCATCGGCCTTTTCGAGGCCTTCCGGAACGCCTGGAAGGGCGGCATCAACGCCGTGCCCGTCGTCGACGGCAAGGACTCGTACCTGCCCGAGCTCCGGCAGTCCGCCGCCGCCGGCGCAAGCGCGCTGGTCGTCCTCACTTTCGAGAGCGAGGGAACGCTCATCGTCCAGGAGGCCCTGGACAGCGGCCTCTACACGAGCTTCGCCTTCGGCGACGCCGTCAAGAGCCCGGACGTGGTGCGGACTATCGGCGGCGACCGGCTCGGCGGCATGTACGGCACCGCCGGCGCGCCCGCCCCCGGCGCGGCATCCGAGGCGTGGGACGCGGCCTACGCCTCCATCTACGGCGCCCCGCCCGCCTTCGCCTACGTCCGCGAGACCTACGACGCGGCCATCGCCCTCGCCTTCGCCGCGCAGGCCGCCGACAGCCTCGACGGCGCCGCCATCAGGGACGCCCTGCGCGAGGTCGGAGGAGGGCCGGGGCAGAAGGTGACCCAGGACCCCGGCTCCATCAAGAGCGGCCTGGGCACCCTGTCCGACGGCATGGGCGTCGACTACGACGGCGCCGTCAGCCTCGACTGGGACGCCAACGGCGACCTGCGTCGCGGCCACATCGGCGTCTGGCGCTTCACCGCGGAAGGCACGGTGGAAGACGTAGACGTCATCTCCATCGGCCAGCAAGTGTAGCGGGCGTCTAACCCCTTCCCCCGCGAGGGGGGGAAGGCCGGGATGTGAGCGCCCTCCCCCGCTACTGTCATTCCCGCGCAGGCGGGAATCCAGACGTTCACCACGGAGACCGTTCGCGCTGACTCCGCCTTGAGCTTGTCGAAGGGGGCGTCCCTAGCCGCCCATCGCCCGCCGGTCAACCCCCAGCCCCGTTCTGCTCCCAGCCGAGTTGGTGTATCCTCCCCGCCAGACACCACCCGCAGGGCGAGCCCGCCCACAAGGAGGCGCCATGGCGACGCAGACGCACGAAATCAAGGGCATGCGGCTCATCTCCCATGACCTGCTCAACGGCTTCGGCAACATCGGCGAGGGCGTCCACCTCTACCAGGACCGCTCCGGCCGCCGCATCCTCTACATGGCGCACGAGAGCGCCCCCAAGGACATCACCGGTGTCGACGTGACGGACATCGCCAACCCCAAGGTCATCGTCCAGACGGACCTCGACTACCCGCACCTGCGCTCCAACTCGCTCTCCATCGTCGGCGACACGATGCTCGTCGCCTACCAGTCGCAGCAGCCGGGCCAGCCGGGCGCCGGCATGGGCGTCTACGACGTCAGCAACGTCGAGGAGCCCCGCCGCATCGGCTTCCTCGACACCTCCGGCACTTACTCCCGCGGCTGCCACGTCCTCTGGTGGGTCGACGGCCCCTACGCCCACCTCTCGACGGGCGCGGCCGACTTCCAGCCCCGCGACCAGAAGGACGACCAGCTCTACATGATCGTCGACGTGTCCGACCCCACGAACCCGCGCGAGGCCGGCCGGTGGTGGCTCCCCGGCGCCCGCGAGGGCGACGACGCGCCCCCGCCGCAGCGCAACCCCTACTTCGACGCCGGCCACCGCCTCCACAACGCCAACGTCTACCCGGAGCGCCCCGACCGCGCCTACTGCGCGTGGATCGACGGCGGCACCAACATCCTCGACATCTCGGACGTCGCCAACCCCAAAGAGATCAGCGCCTTCAACTTCGCGCCCAACTTCCCCGGCTTCACCCACACGGCCATGCCCCTCTTCGGCCGCGACCTGATGGTCGTGACGCAGGAGTCGGTGCGCACCGGCGGCGAGGACCACCCCAAGCTCGTCTGGATGGTGGACATCAAGGACGAGACCAACCCGGTCATCATCAGCACGTTCCCGACGCCCGACCTGGACGACTTCTTCAGCCGCCCCGGCCGCTACGGCGCCCACAACATCTACGAGAACCAGCCCGGCCCGACATGCTACAAGTCGGAGACGCTGATCTTCGGCACCTTCTTCAACGGCGGCCTCCGCGTCTACGACACCAGCAACCCGTTCCGCCCGGAGGAGGTCGCCTACTTCGTCCCGCAGATCCCCGAGGGCGCAACGGCCAACGGCATCAACGACGTCTTCATCGACGAGAACGGCATCCTCTACGTCGTGGACAGGCTGCAGGGCGGCCTCTACATCCTGGAGCTGACCATCTAGGGGCGAGCGTTGCCCCGCTTTACCGGCGAAAGCCCCGCTGGGGAGGCAGCGGACGGTATCCAGGGGCGTGGCCGATTGCCCTGAGCTTGTCGAAGGGTCCCGCGCAGGCGGGAACCCAAGTGCGGGGCGAGTGGGCGGGGCCGTTCGCCCTGAGCCCCGTCGAAGGGGTCTCCTGGAGTACCTCGATGGTACTCCAGGAGACGGAGGCGCCCCAGCTGCCCCTGCGCCTCCCCCGTTCGCCCTGAGCCACCTACGCCCGTCGTTCCCGCGCAGGCGGGAACCCAGGCGCGGGGCAAGTGGAGGCGCCCCGTTCGCCCTGAGCCCCGTCGAAGGGCTCTACCGCCACCGCGCGAAGGCGAGCCCGCACCCCGTGCCCGCCGGCGAACGGTAGCCGGGGATGTACTCCAGCAGCTCCATGTCAAGGTGGTCGCTCGCCCCGGCCGTCGCCATCCAGCACAGCACCTCGCCCTGCGAGCCCTGCATCCACGTGCGCGGCAGGGCGGCCAGCTTGTCCATGTCTCGCTCCGCCATGCCCGCCAGCGCCAGCCTGTCCAGCTCCTCGTCGACGATTCCGACACTCAGCCCGCCCGTCGCGACGACGGCCACGCGCTCGTTCCCCGGCCACGACAGCAGCGCCTCGCGCAACGCCTTGCCGAAGTCGTACAGCCGCTTCGGCGTCGGCTGGTTGGGCGGCGTGTGCACGTTGAGGATGACGGGCACGAAGGGGATGGAGACGCCGGGAGTGAGCCGGTCGAGCACGAAGCCGAAGCCGTGGGCCATGCCCTCACCGGGCTTCTGTATGTCCGCCGAAGCGATGTCAAACTCCGCCTCAATGAGGCGCTCGACCAAGTGCCGGCCAAGGGAACCGGCGGTGGCGTGATCGCCCTCCTCCTTCCCCCATGCCCACGCGGCGAGCCGGGTCATCTCGTTGGCGCCCGGCGGCACTGCCCGCGGGATCAAGTGGTAGGAGTCGCCCCAGTAAATCATGATGGCGGGTCGATTGTCGCCCCAGATGTTCTCGTCCTCGTCGTCGCCCATGATGACGAGGACATCGGGGCGCGCCTCGGCCATGGTGTCCACCAGTGTCCGGGTATGCTGCACCACGCGGGCATGCTTCGCCGCCATGACCTCCGGCGTCAGGTGGCCGCCAACCGAGGCGGGAGCCTTCGCGAGCAACTCCTCGTAGTTGGTGGGGACGCCGTACCGGTCCTTGATGCGGGTGCTCAGCTTGTCCCGCTCGCCCAGCTCGGGCCACATCTCGGGAGGCAGCGAGGTCATCGGGCTCCTGCTGGTCGCGATGCCCACCACAATGTCCGCCACGGCACACGTCCTTTCCGCACACGGCTCGGAATAGGCGGATAATATGGGCGGAACGGAGAGGAGTCAACGGAAGTCGAGTGCAACCGACGGGGGAACATGGTGCTGGATAGCCTGCGAGAGCGGTACCGAGCGATACGCGACAGGCGCGACGACGTCACGCTCCGCATCGTTCGCGCCCTGAGCTGGGCCGACCGAGGCCTCGCGGCAAAGGAGGCGGACGACCCGGACGCGGCGTGCATCTTCTTCTGGATCGCCTTCAATGCCATGTACGCGCGCCGGACAGACAGCTACTCGGAGAACCAGGAGCAGCGGGACTTCCAGGAGTTTCTCGACAAGGCAAAGCTGCTGGACAGAAAGGGCGACCTGGTCGCTGGGCTGCGGGCGTGCTGGGACGATGCCAAGGCCGGCCTCATCGACAACCGCTACGTGTACAAGGCTTTCTGGACGGTGGGCCTCGCCGGCGCGGGCGACCGGCGTTGGCAAGAGGGATTCGAACGTGAGCGCCAGCAGGTCGAGCGCTCCGCCCAGCGCGGCGACTACCTTCCCGCGCTGCGGCCCCTATTCGACCGGCTCTATGTGTTGCGCAACCAGCTCCACCACGGCGGCTCAACACGGGCGGGCAGCTTGAATCGGCAGCAGGTCGAGGCCGGTGCGGCGGTCATGGCGCAACTCGTCCCGAGGCTTATCGGCGTGATAGTCGACAACCCGGACGCGGGCTGGGGCGCGCCCTACTATCCTCCGGTGCCAGACCCCTAGCTCAGCACCATCCCGCCGTCGATGTAGAACGTCTGCCCCGTTACGTACGCCGCCGCCGGCGACGCCAGGTACACGGCCATCAGCCCCACCTCGCGCAGGCGGCCGACGCGCCCCAGCGGGATGCGCGCCGCCGAGCGCCTGTCGCGCTCCGCCAGGTCCTCCTCGGACATGAACTCCGTGTCCGGGAACTGTCCGGGCGCGATGGTGTTCACCCGCACCCCGTACGGCGCCCACTCCAGCGCGACCGACTCCGTGAACCGCGTCAGCGCCGCCTTGCCCGCCGCGTACGCCGACATGTTCGCCGCCGCCCGCCGCGCCGCGAAGGACGAGACGTTCAGCACCACGCCCTGCCGCCGCTCCAGCAGGTGCGGGCCGAAGACCCGGCACCCCTCGAACGCCTCCGTCAGGTTGATGTTGATGATGTCGTGCCACTCCGCCGACGACATGCCGTCGCCCTCGACGCCCGGCAGCGCCGAGACCGGCTTGCGGATGGAGTCGCCCGCAGCGTTGACGACGATGTCCAGGTGCCCCAGGTCGTGGATGGCCTGGCTGGCCAGGAAGTCCATGTCCTCGCCGCTGGTGGCGTCGACGGTCAGCGCGAACCCTTGGCGGCCCATCTCGCGGATGCGCTGCGCCACCCCCTCGGCGTAGGTGTCGGTGATGCCGGTCACGGCGACGTCCGCGCCGCCCTCCGCCAGCGCCAGCGCGATGCCGCGGCCGATGCCCCGGCTCCCCGCGATGACGATGGCCTTCTTCCCCTCCAGGCTGAAGTCCGCAATGCTCATGTCGCTCCTTTGGCGTGGTGATTGACGCCCGCCGATGGGCGGCTGCAGCGGAGGACGGGGCCTATGCGCCCTCTTCCTCCGTCTCCTCGTCGAACTCCGGGATGGTGAAGACGCCCAGGTCGACGCCCTGGTGCACGTGGACGACGTAGTCGTCGCGGGTCACGCCGAGCACGTCGACCAACTCCTCGTCCACCGTCTCCACGAGGTCCTGGATGTGCTCGCGCGTCAGGCTCTCGGCGACGCACAGGGTGGCGTGGACGACGCCCGGCGTGAAGTGGATATCGACGCGGCCGATGGGCTGGTCGTCCTCGAGGATGGTGTAGCACTCGGAGTGTTCGGTGCGGACCTCGCGTTCAAAGTAGAATCCCGGCATGTCCGCCTCCTCCCCGGGTGCTGTCGCGCACTCCGCCCCGCGTCGTCTTACCGGCGAAAGCCGGTATCCAGAGACGGCAACCGGGAGTCCGTTCGCCCTGAACCTGCCACCCCCGCCCGTTCGCCCTGAGCCTGTCGAAGGGTCCCTTGAAAGGACGCCTCGCATCCGCCTACGGCCGCGTGTGGCCCTTGCCGAGCACCACCCACTTGTAGCTGGTCAGCTCCCGGAGCCCCATCGGGCCGCGAGCGTGGAACTTGTTGGTGCTGATGGCCAGCTCCGCGCCGAGCCCGAACTCGAAGCCGTCGTTGAAGCCCGTGCTGGCGTTCACGAAAACCGCCGCGGCGTCCACCTCGTCGAGGAAGCGCTCCGCCGCCTCGGCGTCCTCCGTGATGATGGCCTCCGAGTGCCCCGAGCCGTACCGCGCGATGTGCTCCAGCGCCTCGTCCATGGAGTCCACGACCTTCACCGAGCAGATGAGGTCCAGGAACTCCTGCCCGAAGTCGTCCTCGGCGGCCGGCACGACGTTCGCGCCCGGCCGCGACGCCAGCAGCGTCGCCGAGCGGCGGTCGCAGCGCATCTCGACGCCGGCCTCGCTCAGCGTGCCCGCCAGCAGCGGCAGCACGCGCGGCGCCGCCTGCGAGTGCACCAGCACCGTGTCCAGCGCGTTGCACACCGATGGCCGCCGCACCTTGGCGTTGGTAGTCACCGCCACCGCCGTCTCCGTCTCCGCCGCCGCGTCCACGTAGGTGTGGCACACGCCGATGCCCCCCGTGATGGCCGGCATCTGCGCGTTCTCCGCCACAAAGTTCACCAGCGAGGAGCTCCCCCTCGGCACGATGAGGTCTATGTACTCCGTCATGCCCAGCATCTGCAGCACCAGCGCCCGGTCCGTGTCCTCGACGACCTGCACGGCCTCGGCCGGGCCGCCCGCCGCCGCGATGGCGTCGCGGATGATGGCGGCCAGCACGGTGTTGGAATGGATGGCCTCCTTGCCGCCGCGCAGGATGCACGGGTCGCCCGCCTTGAAGCACAGCGCGGCGATGTCCACGGTAACATTGGGCCGGCTCTCGTAGATGACGCCGACGACGCCCAAGGGCGTCCGCCGCCGCGTGACGACGAGCCCGTCCGGCCGCGTGTGGCGCTCGATCTCCTGCCCGACCGGATCGGGCAGCGCGGCGATCTCGCGGACGCCCGCCGCCATGCCGCCGATGCGCTTCACGTCCAGCAGCAGCCGGTCCATCAGCGCCGACGAGAGTCCGCCCTCGCGCCCCGCCTCCAGGTCGCGGGCGTTGGCCTCGATGATGCGGTCCGCCTGCGCCTCCAGCGCGTCCGCGACGCTCAGCAGCGCCCGGTCCTTCACGCCGGACGGCGTGCGGGCAAGGGCGGGGGCTGCGGCGCGCGCCGCGCGGCCCTTGCTTTCGAGTTGAGGAGCAATTGCCGTGGCCATACCCCGCTCCTCTACACCAGACGCTCGCCCTGAGCTTGTCGAAGCCTGTCCTGAGCCTGGTCGAAGGGGGTCGCTTCCTCGGCCCGCTGCGCCGAGAACCATGTGCCCAGCGGCTCGCCTGCCAGCAGGCGGGCCAGCACGTCGGGCTGGTGCCCGTCGGCGATGATGACGTCGATGCCGGCGGCCGTGATCTCCCTGGCCGCCTGGATCTTGGTGACCATGCCGCCCCGCGCGGTCGGGCTGAGGGGCCCGCTCACGTCGGCCGCGAGGGCCTCCAGGTCGAGCACCTCCGGGATGAGCTCCACGTCGGGGTGGACGTTGGGGTCGGCCGAGTACAGGCCGGCCACCTCGCCCAGGATAATGAGCAGGTCCGCGCTCAGCATGCGGGCCACCATGCCCGAGAGGGTATCGTTGTCGCCGATGATGACGCCCTCGAGCTCATCGTTGGCCACGACGTCGTTCTCGTTGACGACGGGCACGACGCCAAGCTTCAGGAGCTCCTCAAGGGTGTTCTGCGTGTTCTTGCGGCGGATTTCGTCGTCCACGTCGCCGCGGGTGAGCAGCGCCTGCGCCACGATGACGCCGCGCGCGCCGAAGAGCTGCTCGTACACATGCATCAGGCGGCTCTGGCCCACAGCGGCCAGCACCTGGCGCAGCAGCGGCGTCCGCTCCCGGGGAGCCGGCAGGGCGTCGGGGGCGCTGTCGCGCTCCTCGAGCGCCTGGCGGCCCGCGGCGACTGCGCCGGAGGTCACCACCACCACTTCGACGCCTCGCTCGCGGAGGGCGACGACCTGACCTACGAGGTCCTGCATCGTGGGCAGGTCGAGCTGGTCGACGGCGCCGGTGAGGAGGGCCGTCCCCAGCTTGACCACCACGCGACGCGCCCCGGCCAGAGGCCGCAGCGTTCCCGCGCCGTTCGTGTCTGCCATAGGACGCCCCTTGGTTGGTGTGCCACAACAGTATACATCACGCACCTACGGCGTGACGATTTCCGCCATCCTCGCGCCATGCTACAATGGCCGCGAAAGGTCAGCTCGACGGGCACATCCCTGTCGCGCTGGCCCTATTGGCGTGTCACGGGCACGCGAACGACAGCATCGAAGGCGGGCACATGGCGCTCACGGGCATCGTGGACATCCTCGGCGGTTCGGCGGCCTTTCAGGCGGCGTTGCGCGGCCTGAGCGCGCCCGGCGGCTCGGCCACGCCCCTCGGCATGACGGCCCCGGACGCCTCCCGCGGCTTCCTCCTCGCCGGCCTCAGCCGCGAACTCCGACGCCCCATGCTCGTCGTCACCGCCAAGCCCGAGGACGCAGATCGCGTCTCCGACGAGCTCTCGACCATCCTCGGCGAGGACGAGGGCGCACCCGTCGTCCTCCGCCTGCCGGAGAGTGAGGCGCTCCCCTACGAGCGCCTTGCCGAGGACGAGGCCGTCGCTCACGACCGGCTCGGCGTGCTGTCGGCTCTGCTGGCCCACGCCGAGGGCGGCCCGGGGCTGCTGCTGGTGGCGTCGGTCGCGGCCCTGTGCCAGCGCACCCTGCGCCCCGACCAGTTCCAGGACACCACGCACACGCTGGCCTTGGGGCAGCGCGTGCAGACCGGCCCGCTGCTGATGCGGTGGGCCGCCATGGGCTACGTCATGGAGCCGACCGTCGAGACACCGGGCACGGCCAGCCGCCGCGGCGGCATCCTCGACGTGTACCCGCCCAGCGCACCCGCGCCCGTCCGCATCGAGCTCTTCGGCGACGTCATCGAGGAGATCCGCGCCTTCGACCCGGAGACGCAGCGCTCGGCCGCGCCGGTGGCCAGCGTCACCGTCACCCCGGCCCTCGACCACCCCATCGACCCGGACGCCCTCGACGCCATCGACGCGCTCCTCGACCCAGAGCGGCTCGCCGACGACCCGCTGGCGCGCATGCAGGAGGACATCGAGCGGATGCGCAGCGGCCAGAGC
>JAPPNT010000204.1:23955-30341 GCA_028873745.1 Chloroflexota bacterium
AGCATCGGCGAGGCCGCCTTCTACGCCGGCTTCCTCTGCGACGGCAGCCCGCTGGACTACCTGCCGCCCGAGACCGCGGTGGCCGTGCTCGAGCCGGACCGCGTTGCGCAGGAGGCCGAGGCGCTGGAGGAACAGGCGGCCGCGCTGCTGGCCGCCAAGGTGGAGCGCCGCGAGCTGCCGGACGGCTGGGCGTCGCCGTGGTGGCCGTGGAGCGCCGTGTCCGAGCGCATCGACGGCCATCACGCGCGCTTGCACCTGGAGTGGATGACGCCCTCCGCCGCCGACGGCCCCGGCGGACTGCGGGCCTTCCCCGCCCCCGGCTTCTGGGGCCGCCTGCAGGCCTTCGCCGAGGACGCCGCCGAGCGCGCCCGCGCCGGGGAGCGCGTCGTCGTCCTCTCCCACCACGCCGAGCGCCTGCAGGAGGTGTTGCGCGACTACGACGTCGGCGCGGCGCTGCTGACCGACGTCCGCACGGCACCCGAGCCCGGCTCCGTCACCCTCGCCGCGACGCCCCTGCAGGAGGGCATGCGGCTGAAGCTTGATGACGGCGCGCTGACGGTCTTCACGGACACGGAGGTCTTCGGCCACGCCAAGCGCCGTCGCGCGCTGCACAAGCACGCCGTCCGCCGCGAGGCCTTCCTGACTGAGCTCGTCCCCGGCTCCTACGTCGTCCACATCGACCACGGCATCGGCCGCTTCGCCGGCGTGCGCCGCGTCGCGACCGAGCACGGCGAGCGCGAGTACCTGACGCTGGAGTACGCGGAGGGCGACAAGCTGTACGTCCCCTCGGAGCACCTGGACCGGGTGACGCCCTACGTCGCGCCCGGCGACGACTCGCCGACGCTGACGCGGCTCGGCAGCCAGGAGTGGTCGCGCGCCAAGGAGCGGGCGCACCGCGCCGCCCGGGAGATGGCCGGCGAGCTTGTCTCGCTGTATGCCGCGCGGCAGGTGCTCCCCGGCTACGCCTTCTCGCCCGACACTGTCTGGCAGCACGAGATGGAGGACGCCTTCCCCTACGCGGAGACCCGCGACCAGCTCGAGGCCATCGACGCGGTGAAGGCGTCCATGGAGACGCCGCACCCCATGGACCACCTCGTCTGCGGCGACGTGGGCTACGGCAAGACGGAGATCGCCGTCCGCGCCGCCTTCAAGGCCGTGCAGGACGGCATGCAGGTGGCCGTACTCTGCCCCACCACGGTCCTCGCCCAGCAGCACTACGCCACCTTCGCCGACCGCCTCAGCCCCTACCCCGTCCGCATCGAGGTGCTCAGCCGCTTCCGCACGCCGCAGGAGCAAGCGGCCACCGTCGCTGGCCTGCGCGAGGGCAGCATCGACATCGTCATCGGCACCCACCGCGTGCTGTCGAAGGACGTGTCCTTCAGCAAGCTCGGACTCGTGGTCGTAGACGACGAGCAGCGGTTCGGCGTCGTCCACAAGGAGTGGTTCAAGAAGCTGCGGCGCGAGGTCGACGTCCTGACGCTGACGGCGACGCCCATCCCGCGCACCCTCTCGATGGCCCTCGCCGGCGTCCGCGACATGACGACCGTGCACACGCCGCCGCAGGAGCGCCAGCCCGTCCGCACCTTCGTCTGCGAGTACAGCGACAGCGTGGTGCAGGAGGCGCTGCTGCGCGAGCTCGACCGGGGCGGGCAGGTCTTCTTCCTCCACAACCGCATCCGCACCATCCACGAGTGGGCGGCCCGCATCCAGCAGCTCGCCCCGCGGGCCCGCGTCGCCGTCGGACACGGACGCATGGACGAGGAGGAGCTTGCCCGCGTCATGAGCGATTTCATGGAGGGCAAGACGGACGTCCTCGTCTCCACTACCATCATCGAGGCCGGCCTAGACCTGCCGAACGCCAACACCATCCTCGTCCACCGCCCCGAGATGCTGGGCCTCGCGCAGATGTACCAGCTCCGAGGGCGTGTCGGCCGGGGCGGCAGGCACGCCTACGCCTACTTCCTCATCACGCCCGGCGTGCCCATGACGGAGGCGGCGCAGAAGCGGCTGAAGGCCATGCTCGCCTACCAGGAGCTGGGCGCGGGGTTCCGCATCGCCATGAAGGACCTGGAGATCCGCGGCGCGGGCAACATCCTCGGCGCCGAGCAGAGCGGCCACGTCCACGCCGTCGGCTTCGATCTGTACACGCGCCTGCTCGAGGATGCCGTCGCCGAACTCCGCGCCGAGCAGGCCGGGCAGCCCGTCAAGCCTCGCGCAGACCTCGCGCAGGTCTCTGTCGACCTCCCGCTGGAGGCCTACATCCCCGAGGACTACATCGAGGACCTGCCCTCGCGCCTCGGCGCCTACGGCCGCCTCGCCCGCGCCGCCGACACCGAGGAGGCCGTCGTCATCGGCGAGGAGCTGCGGGACCGCTTTGGGCCGCCGCCGGAGCCCGTGCGGAACCTCATCTACGCCGTGCGCGTCAAGGCGCTGGCCCGCGCTGCGGACGTCGAGTCCATCAGCCGCGAGGGCGGCTCCATCGCGCTCCGGCTCCGACACGGCGTCGGGGGCGCGGCACCCCTCCTCCAGCGCGAGCTTGGCGACCGCGCCCGCGTCGGCGACGCCCTCGTCCGCGTCCCCGTCCGGGAAGGCTGGCCGGAAACCCTCGCGTGGACACTGGAGCAGCTAGCCGCCTTCCGCGACCGCGTCCTGGAGCTGGCTGGGGGCTAGGCCTGTCGCGGTCCGTCGGCGAAACCCAACAGGCTCAGGAGGTCCAGAGGCGCCTCCGCCACGAAGTCAGGGCGTGTCCGCCGGGCCCGGTCCGCTCCGTCGGGGACGCCCCACGTCGCGAGGCAGCTCCAGCACCCCGCCGCCTTCGCCGCGCCAATGTCCGCGACGGTATCTCCAACCATCAATGCGCGCTCAGGTGAGGCGCCCAGCCGCTCCAGGGCTTTCAGGATCCCCTCGGGGTGCGGCTTTGTCTTTGTGACGTCCTCTATGCCGATGACGACAGGGAAGAGGTCCGCTATGCCCAGCGCCTCCAGCTCGACCGACGCACCTGCGGCCACACCCTGAATCTCGAAGGACCTTGCCTTCTGCGTGACGACAGCCATGGAAACACCGTGTCGTGCGAGCGCCTCCAGCACCTCATCCATGCCGGGGAACAGCCGCAGCACGGCTGGGTCCTTCGTCCAGTAGATGTTCCTGTATCGACGGTACAGGTCGGCCGGCTTGCCTTGGCTCGTTGCCAGGCTCACCAGCGATTCCTCGAGGGTCCTGTCCTCGAGGGTGTGGAGGAAATGCCGAACATCCACGCCCGCAATGTCCGCGTCTCGAAACACCTGCGAAAGGGCCTGCACACGTGTCGGCAGCGAGTCCACGAGCGTATCGTCGAAGTCCCACAGGACGGCGGACACGCGGAGAGGCGTTTCACGGCTCGGCAAGGGACCTCCGGACAACGGGGTGCCTATAGTCTACCCACTGCCCCCCGCGCGTTGACACCCTACCCCCTGCATGGTACGCTCTCGCTTGGTAATCCGTATTGAATCGCTTGGAGGACCCCGATGATTGAAGTTACCGCCGAGGCCGTCGAGAAGCTGAAGTCCATCATGGAGGACGAGGAGGCTGAGGATTCCGCCCTCCGCGTCGTCGTGGTTCCCGCCGGGCAGGGCGTCCAGTACATGCTCACCCTTGAGTCCGAGCAGAACGAAGACGACGTCCTCACCGTCGTCGACGGCGTCCGCGTTCTCATCGACGCTGACAGCGCGCCCATCATGCAGGGCGCCTGCATCGACTACGTCGAGGACCTGATGCGCAGCGGCTTCACCATCAACAACCCCAACGTCGCCACCGCCGGGTGCGGCTGCGGCGCTGGTGCCGACGGCTGCGGGTGCGGCGCCGGCGGCTGCGGGTGTGGCGGCCACTAGCCCCAACGATTCGAGTCACAAAGGAAGAGGCCCCGGGAATGCCGGGGCCTCTTCCTTTCGGGTTTCCCCTCCCTCGCACCTGCCTAGACCCTGATCTCTTCGTCTTCCTCGTCCTCCACCTCTTCGTCGTGGAGCGCGCGCACGGATCGCTGCGGCTTCATCGACGACGGCGCGTCCTCGCCGGCGTCGTCCGCGATGCCGTCGTCGGTCAGCGGCACCCAGCTTGATGCCGCGTCCACGTCGATGTCGTCGTCTAGGCCGATGTCCATGTCGGCGATGTACGCCGGCGCCGCGGCGCCCGTCGGCGGGAACGACACGACGCCGCTCATGTTTGCCGACTGGTACGTCTCCCGAATCACCACGGATATGCCGTCGTGCTTGACCGACGCCACCGCCGTGACGTACTTGTTGCCGCCGCCCTGCAGCTTGATGAGCCGCGCTGCGAGCTTGGGCTCCAGCCGGCCGAGCTGCTGTCCCATCAGGTTTTGCACCGCCACCGTGTGCCCGTCCACCTCAAGGTGGACCACGTCGCCGTTGTGCACCAGCCCCAGCGCCGACGCCGATGGCAGGGCGACGAGCGCCGTCGTGATGCTCTTGCCGGACTCGTCCAGGAACACCTGCGGGGCCAGCCGCCGCGCCGACGCCACCACGGGCGCGTCCGCCATGCCCGCCAAGCGTTCCAGGTTCTTCCGCGCGATGCTGTTTGTCGGCGAGATCGACAGGCTGCGCTCCAGCGCCTGCCGCGCGTCTGAGTAGCGGCCCGTCTCCGCCAGCGCCTTGCCCAGCCGGTTCAGCGCCTCCACGTCGTCCGGGCACGCCTCGAGGATCTCACGGTTCAGGACGACGGCTTCCTGCCAACGCCCCTGCGTCGCAAGGGAGATGGCCTCGTTCGCCTTCGCCTTTTGCAGCTTGGTCCTTTGCTCCATGTGCTGCGCTCCGTACCTGTAGTTGATGGGGCATGCTATGGCGGGCCGTGCGGCAGCGCCATCCCCACGTGTCAGCGGTTACAGCTTCCCATGCCGCACCAGCGCCCGGTGCTCGATCGCCGTGCAGCGGTCCATGACCACGTCCAGCCCGTGCTCGGCGGCCCGGGCTGCCGCCTCATGGTGGATCACACCGAGTTGCAGCCACAGCGCCTCGGCGCCCACCTTGATGGCCTGCTCTGCCACAGGCGGCACTTCCTCAGAACGGCGGAATACGTCGATAAGTTCCACGTGGAACGGAATCGCCTCCAAGTCCGGGTAGCTGCGCTCCCCCAGGACCTCGTCGATCATCGGGTTCACCGGCACGATGCGGTACCCCTGCGCTTGAAGGTACTCCGCCACCCGGTGGCTCGGCCGCGACGGGTTCGGCGACAGTCCGACGACCGCCACCGTCCGGCACTCCCGCAGGATGTCTTCAATCTGTCTCAAGAGCTTCCCCCCAGTTGAGACTAGCAAGTATCGTCAAGGCCGTTACCTTGTCAAGTACTTTCCACGCCAATTGTGGGGGGATTGTCCCATGGCGCCGGTGGCGCGCCGGGCCGAGCCCTCCTCCGCGCTGGACACGGCGGGGCCGATTTGCTTCACTGGTTGCAATGACAACGCACGACCGTCCGGACGGCGGCAGGCCCCTGATCGAGGTGGTGCTGCCCGCCTACAACGAGGAGCAGGACCTCCCCCGCAGCGTCGAGACCCTCGTCGCCTTCCTGCGCACGCAGCCGCAGTATGCCTGGCGCGTCCTCGTCGCCGACAACGCCTCGACCGACGGCACCCTCGCCACGGCGCAGGCCCTCGCCGAGGCGAACCCGGAGGTCGAGGTCTTCCACCTGCCGCAGAAGGGCCGCGGCCGCGCCCTCCGCGCCGCCTGGCTCGCCAGCGACGCCGACGCCGTCTGCTACATGGACGTCGACCTCTCGACCGGCCTCGACGCGCTCCCGCCCCTCATCGACGCCGTGCTGAACGGCGGCTACGACGTCGCCATAGGCACGCGCCTGGCGCGCGGCTCGCGCGTATACGAGCGGCCGCTCAAGCGGGAGATCACCTCGCGCGGCTACAACCTGCTCATCAAGTCCATGTTCTGGACGCGCTTCAGCGATGCCCAGTGCGGCTTCAAGGCGCTCAACCGCGCCGCCGCCCAGCGCCTGCTCCCGCTGGTCCGCGACAACGCCTTCTTCTTCGACACGGAGCTGCTGCTCATCGCCGAGAAGCGCGGCCTCCGCATCTTCGAGGTCCCCGTCACCTGGACCGACGACCCCGGCACCACGGTCCGCATCGTCAACACGGCAATGGAGGACATCCGAGGCCTCCTCCGCCTCCGCGTCGGCGGCATACCCAAGCTGCCGTAGGCCCTCGGCGCCTCATTCCCCGCGTTTCACCGGCGGAAGCCGGTGGCCAGAACACCCGCCACCGACGCGAGTCCTCGACGGAAAAGGGGCCGGCGGCATGCCGGCCCCGTTAGTGTGTCACGGTGCGCGGGGGGTTATATGGTCAGCTTATCCGCCCGCATCGCCCGCAACTACACGCCCCTCGCCCCCAGCCC
>JAPPNT010000204.1:30351-56387 GCA_028873745.1 Chloroflexota bacterium
CCGGGGTTACGGGGGGGCCAAAACCCCCCCCCCCCCCGCTTCGCCCTCTATTAAATGGGGGCGGGCCAATGGGGGCCCCCTTTCGTGTCTCACGTTCCGAGGCGGGTTAGATGCTCAGCTTCTCCGCCAGCATCGCCCGCATCTCCTCGACCGTCGCCCGCTGCCACGCCGGGTAGCGCTCCAGCGTCTTGGGCCGCGCGGCTTGGCGCACCTGCGCCTCCTCGGTGCCCTCCGGCAGCTCCTTGCGCGCCTCCTCCACGAACTGCGCGCCCTCGGCGTAGCCGATGGCCGGCCGCTCGATCCAGTGGCACAGGTAGTCGCCGTCCTTGGTGTAGAAGACCACCGTGGGGATGGAGCGGAACTCGCCCCGGTTCAGAAACTCGTCCATGATGTCCAGGTTCTCGTCCCGGGGGAACACCCGAAGCTCCATGCCCGCGCCCTCAGCGATGCGCGTGAAGACCGGCAGCCCGCGGTACACGTCCGGGCACCAGTCCTCGCCCAGCACCAGCACCTTGGCCGCGCCGCCCTCCATCGAGGCGGCCTTCGAGAAGAACGCGTCGTCGTCCGCCGTCACGGCGCCCGCGGCTGTCTCCGTGTACTTCTCGAACTGGTCCTTGTTGACGTTGATCTGCGCAATGTAGTCCGGGTAGGTGAAGCCCTGCCCGTAGCGCTCCGGGGTCACGACGCTCGTCTGCTCTGCCATGCTGTCCTCCTGCTGTTCTGCCTTGTGTTTTCCCCTGTCTCCCCCTGGGGAAGGGCGATGTTTTGCGGGCCCGGTCACGCGGGCCTTCACTAGAAGATCTCTCAGCCGGTCTCTCCGTTGAAGCCCTCCTCCACCCTGCCGTCCGGGTAGACGATGACGGGCACGGCGCTGCCGAACTCCCGCGCCTCGTCCATGTACGCCTGGTTGTCGTCCACCATCCGCTCGTCGAACTCGATCCCCTGCTCGGTCCACGCGACGCGCAGCGCCTCGCACGTCGGTCAGGTGCGCAACGTGTAGACGATGGGGATGTCTGCCATGACGTCCTCCCGGACACAGCTTGGATAGGGTCGGTGGGGTGTCCAGAACGATGGTACACGACGGCGCGAGGGCTGTCACGGCCCCCGTGCCCCTACTGCCCGGCGGACCCCAGCGTCGGCCACGCGCTGCCGGTGTCCAGCAACGCCGCCGTCGCCTCCCTGATGGTCGCCAGCACCGGCTCCGGGTACACGCCCAGCAGCACCGTGCCCAGCGCCATCGCGCCGATGACGGCCGCCAGCACGCCCGGCGTCGCGACGGTCACCGAGCCGCCCTCGTCCTCCGGCGCCCGCTCGATGTACATCTGCCGGATGAGCTGCAGGTAGTAGTAGAGCGAGATGAGGCTCGCCACCATCGCCACGCCGGCCAGCCACAGCAGCCCCTCGGCGGCCGCGGCCGAGAAGAGGTAGAACTTCGTCACGAAGCCCGCCAGGAACGGCAGCCCCGCCAGTGAGAACAGCCCGACAGTGATCGCGGCCGCCAGGAACGGAGCGCGCCCCGCCAGCCCCGCGAAGTCCGGGATGTCGTCCTTGCCCGTCGCGTTGTAGAAGGCCGTGATGGCGAAGAACACGGCGAAGTTGGTCACCGAGTACCCGACGAGGTGCACCATGAGCGCGTTCGACGCCAGCGGCGACAGCGCCGCGATGCCCATCAGCAGGAAGCCCACCTGCCCGACGCTCGAATAGGCCAGCATCCGCTTCACGTTGGTCTGCACGATGGCGACCACGTTCCCGAAGATCATCGTCAGCGCGGCCATCCCCGCGATGAGCAGCTGCCACTCGTCGTACGCCGGCGCGAGCGCCTCGTAGAAGAGCCGCAGCGCCAGCGCGAACGCCGCCGCCTTCGAGCCCACGGCGATGTACGCCGTGATCGGCATTGGCGCGCCCTGGTAGACGTCCGGCGCCCACATGTGGAAGGGCACCGCCGCCAGCTTGAACCCGAGCCCCGCCACCACCAGCGCGAGGCCCACCAGCAGTCGCCCGTCGACGCCGCCCGTGCCCTCCAGCGCCGCCGCCATGCCCGCGAAGTGCGTCGTCCCCAGCGCGCCGTACAGCAGCACGATGCCGTACAGCAGCAGCCCCGACGAGAACGCCCCCAGCAGCACGTACTTGACCGAGGCCTCGTTGGAGCGCCGGTCCTGCAGCGCGAAGCCGCTCAGGATGTACAGGCAGAAGCTCAGCAGTTCCAGCGACAGGTATGCCGTCAGCAGCTCGCCGGAGGCCGCCATCATCATCATCGCCAGCACGGACACGATGATGATCGCGTAGTACTCCCCCGGGTGCGTCAGGCGCCGGTCGACGAAGTGCAGCGAGCCGAGGATCACGGCGATGCCGATGCCCATCGAAAGCACCTTGAAGAACAGCGCGTAGCTGTCGACCCGGTACAGCCCGTCGAAGAGGCTGTCGTGCTCGTTCAGCAGGAAGGGCACGGTGAAGGCGATGATGACGGCAAGTCCCGCCGCCGACACCCACGCGAGGACCTCCTTCCGCGCCGGCCGGACGAAGAAGTCCAGCGTAAACACCAGGAAGGCCAGTCCCGCGACCAGGAACTCCGGCCAGAGCAGCTCGAAGCGGACGTCCGGCGTCATGCGATGCCCATCCCTTCGAGCAACGGCTTCACGCCGCTGTCAATGATCTCGACGATGCGGAACGGGTACAGCCCCCACAGCAGCAGCACGGCCACCAGCGCCGCGCCCACCGCCGCCTCCAGCGGCTTCGCGTCCTCCAGGTCCGCCCACCGGTCGCTGATGGGCCCGAAGAACACCTTGGCCATGAGCCGCAGGATGTAGACCGCCGTGATGGCCGCGCCGATGACCGCCAGCACGCCCAGCAGCGGGTACGTGCGGAACGTGCCGATGAACACCAGCAGCTCCGCAACGAAGCTGCTGAACCCCGGCAGACCCAGCGACGTCAGCCCCGCCGCCGCGAGGAATGCGCCGACGACGCCCATGCGCTTGCCAAGGCCCTCGAGGACCGTGATGTCGCGCAGGTGCGTCCGCTCGTAGATGATGCCCACCATGGCGAAGAAGAGGCCCGTCATGATGCCGTGCGAGAACATCTGGAATACGGCCCCGTTCAGGCCGATGACCTCCAGCGTCCCCAGCCCCATGAGCACGTAGCCCATGTGGCTGACGCTGGAGTAGCCGATGACGTACTTCAGGTCGCGCTGCCCCAGCGCGGACACCGCCCCGTACAGCACGTTCACCGTGCCGAGGCCGATGAGCACCGGCGCCCACGCCTCCGCGCCCTCCGGCAGCACCACCATGCCGACGGCCAGGATGCCGAAGGCCCCCAGCTTCATCAGCACACCCGCGTGCAGCATGCTGACAGCCGTCGGCGCCGCCACGTGGCCGTCCGGCGACCACGTGTGGAACGGCCACAGGCCCGCCAGCACCCCGAAGCCGATCATGAAGAACGGGTAGAAGATCACCTGGAACTCCCGCGAATACTCCACCGCCGCCAGCGACGCGATGGCGAAGCTCGCCTCGCCCGTCGCCGAGCGCGCCTCCGCCCACACGGCCACGATGGCGATCCACACCAGCACGCTGCCCGCAACCAGGTACAGCATCAGCTTCATCGCCCCGTACTCCTTGGGGCGGTCGAACTTGCCGCCGCCGCCGAAGCCGGGGCCCTCGGCGGGCTCCATCTTCGTGAAGTCGGTGCTGCTGCCCCACACGCCTATGAGCAGGTACATGGGCACCACCGCCAGCTCGTAGAAGAAGAACAGGAAGAACAGGTCCGTCGCCAGGAAGACGCCGTACACGCCCGAGACCAGCAGCGTCAGCCAGATGAAGAAGTCCTTGGGCCGGTGGGTCACGTTCCACGACACCAGCACGCCCGCCATGAAGATGATCGCGTTCAGCAGCACCAGCGGCGTCGTGATGCCCGAGAGGCCCAGCGTGTACCGGATGCCCAGCGTCGGCAGCCACGCGAAGTCGACGGTGTACTTGCCCAAATCGCCGTCGGTGTCGTACGTGACGAAGAGGTAGACGGCCAGCACGAGCCCAACGAAGGCGATGGCGCGCGTGTACCAGTGGATGAGGCTGTGCTTGTCCGCCGGGAAGAACACCATGACTAGCGCCCCGAAGAAGGGCACCGCAATCAGCGCAAAGAGGAGCGCCCCCTCCATGCTGCTCATAGCGCCCACCACCACGCCACCGCGACGGCCAGGAAGCCTAGCACCATACCGAGCGCGTAGTTGTAGATCTTGCCCGATTGCAGGAGTCGAAGCTTGGTGCCGGACTTCTCCGTCACGATGCCCGGCCCGTTCACGCCGATGTCGTTCACGAAAGCCCGGTCAACCCACGCGACAGCGTTGCCCGCCCGCAGCATCACCTGGTCGATGCCCCACTGGTAGACCTCGTCCACGTAGAACTTGTTGGCGACGAGCGTGTGCACCGGCCGCACCTTCGCGATGATCGAGTCGGTCCTCAGGCTGCCCGTCACGTACGCCAGCCACGTGATGCCGAATCCGGCCACCGCCAGCGCCGCAGACGCCGCCGCGATCCACCAGTTCGGGTGGAACGCCTCCTGGTGGTCGCCCGCGAACACGAAGTAGCCGAAGCCCTGGTAGCCGTCCGTCCAGTTGAAGGCCAGCAGGCCGCCCACCGCGCCCAGCGTCGTGAACACCAGCATCGGCGCCAGCATCGCCGGCCCCGCCTCGTGCGCGTGCTCGTTCTCCGGCTTCAGCCTCCCAAGGAAGACCGAGAAGAACAGCCGGCCCATGTACAGAGCCTTCATGAACCCCACCGTCAGCGCGACGGTCAGGAAGATCCACCTGTACGGCTCCTCGATGAGGAAGACCGCCAGCGTCACCTCGTCCTTGCTGAAGAACCCGCCGAAGGGCGGCAGTCCGCCCAGCGACAGCGCGCCGATGCCGAAGGCCAGCGCCGTCCACGGCATCACCCGCCGCAGCCCGCCCATGTCGCGGATGTCCGTCTTGTCGCTGCCGTGCGAGACGCTCCCCGCGCCGAGGAACAGCGTCGCCTTGGCGAAGCCGTGCAGCAGCAGGTGGAACATCCCCGCCGTCACGCTCCCCGCACCCAGCGCCAGCATCATGAAGGCCAGGTCCGTCAGCGTCGAGTAGGCCAGCACACGCTTGATGTCCGTCATCACCAGCGCCATCGCCGCCGCGCCCATCGCCGTCACCGCGCCCAGGCTGAGCAGCACCAGCGACGCCGTGTCCGAGGCCTCGAAGAAGGGGAATATCCGCGCCACCAGGTACACGCCCGCGACCACCATCGTGGCCGAGTGCACCAGCGCGCTGACGGGCGTCGGGCCCTCCATCGCGTCCGGCAGCCAGACGTGGAACGGGAACTGCGCCGACTTACCGATGGCACCCAGGAGCATCAACACCGCCGCGCCCGTGACGATGCCTTCGGACAGATCGCCGGCCGCGAGCGCCGCGAAGATCGTCGAGAGCTCAAACGTCCCCGTCTCGACGAAGAGCAGCAGGATGCCGATGAGCAGCCCCACGTCGCCCACGCGCGTCGTGATGAAGGCCTTCTTCGCCGCCTCCGCCGCCGACCGGCGGTCGTAGAAGAACCCGATGAGCAGGTAGCTGCAGATGCCCACCAGCTCCCACGCGATGTACAGCAGCAGCAGGTTATCCGCCATCACCAGCGCCAGCATCGACGCCGCGAAGAGCGAGTGTACGGCGAAGAACCACGTGAACCGCGGCTCGTGCGCCATGTAGCTCCATGAGTACACCTGGATACCCAGCGCGGCCGCCGTGACGAGGCCCAGCATCGTCAGCGAAATCGGGTCGATCCACATGCCCCACGTCAGGATCGCGTCGCCCGCCCGCAGCCAGTCGATGCTATAGACGAACGTGTAGTTCTCGGGGTGCGGGAACGACTTCGCCCCGAGCCAGTCGGCGAAGACGAAGAAGAAGAGCGCGAAGCTGACGGCGATGCTCCCCGTCGCGGCGATGGCCGACCAGTTCGGCAGCCGCTTCCCCAGCGTCACCATGAAGGCGAAGGCAATCGCCGGCAGCGACGGGATGAGCCAGGCCAACTCCATCATCGGCCCGCCTCCGCCCTATGTGTCCGCGCTCCTGTCACCCAGTCCTCCAGCGTCCATTTCTCTTTAGCCGTGAACGTCTACCCCAAGCCATGCCTGTAAGGGAAAATCACCCCCGCATCGTGTCCGCCTCGTCCACGTTGGCCGTGGCCCGCACGCGGTACAGCCGCAGGATGATGGCCATGGCGAGGCCCACCTCGGCCGCGGCCACCGTGATGACGAAGACCGTGATCACCTGTCCCACCAGCCGTCCGGGGTCCAGGAAGGCCGCGTAGGCGACGGCGTTGATGGTCACCGCGTTGAGCATCAGCTCCACCGCCATGAGGATCATGATGGCGTTCCGCCGCGCCAGTACGCCGTACACCCCAAGGGCGAACAGCGCGGCGCTCAGCAGCTCGACGTGGTACAGCTCCATGCCTAGCCCCCGCTCCCGGGCTCATCGCTGTCCGACGCCCGCGCGAGGATGATCGCGCCGATGAGCGCCATCAGCAGTACCAGCGACGCGATCTCGAAGGGCACAACCCAGTTGGTGAACAGCTCCCCGCCCAGCTCCTGCAGGCTCGGGCCGCGCAGCTCCTGCGTGTCCAGCCGGTCGTTCAGGATCACGGCACCCATCGCCCCGAACACGCCAAGCGCCGCCACGGCTGCAACGGCCCACTGCGGGTTGGAGCGCACGTTGGAAAACTCCTCGGCGCGCGTCAGCATCAGCGCGAAGAGCAGCACGATGGTCACTGCGCCGCCGTAGATGAGCACCTGCACCAGCGCGAGGAACTCGGCGACGAGCAGGATGAAGACGCCCGCCACGGAGGCCAGGCTCACCAGCAGGAACAGGGCCGCGTGGGCCACGTTGCGCGTCGTCACCACCCCGACGCCGCTGACCAATGCCACCACGGCGACGATGGCAAAGGCGACCGCCTGCGCGTCCATTAGGCCTCAGCCTCCTTTTCGGAGGACTCTTCGGCGGTGGCGGCCTCGCCCTCCGCGCCCGCTTCGACGGCGGGGGCAGCGGCAGCCTTGGCCGCCGCGGCAACGGCGGCCTTCTTCTTCGTCGGCGGCAGCCAGTTGGACTCCCGCTGGAACTTCTTCCCCATCTCCAGCAGCAGCGGCAGGTCGGTGCGCCGCCCGTTGCGCTGGTAGTGGCTGATCTCGTGCTCGTGGCTCATCTCGATGGCGTCGAAGTTGCACACCTCCACGCAGATGCCGCACAGGATGCACCGGCCCAGGTTGATCTCGAACTCCCCGATGATCTTCCGCCGCGTGCTCTTCCCCTCGGCGTGCAGCGGGTTGTCGATCATCTCGCCGGACATGCACTGCGTCGGGCACATCCGCACGCACACCATGCAGCCCACGCAGTACGGCTCGCCAACATCGCCGTCCCACGTCAGCGCGGGGAAGCCCCACTGCCGCTCCTGCAGCGGCAGGTGCTGCTTCGGATACTGCGCCGTCACCGGCTTCCGAAGCGTCGTCGATAGCGTCACCAGCATGCCCTTCAGCGTGCTAAACACGTCGCACCTCCCGCGCGGACACCAGCCTTACCCTCGGCCGCGCCTTCTGCGAGGCCTGCCGCGTGTAGATGAACACCGCCGCGCCCGCCAGCGTCACCAGCCCGAGGCCCGTGTGCACCCAGACCGGCCAGCCGTAGAACATGACGGCTGACACCAGGATGAAGTTCAGGAACGAGAGCGGCACCAGCGCCTGCCAGCCGAACGCCATGAGCTGGTCGATGCGCAGCCGCGGCAGCGTGCCCCGCAGCCAGAAGATGAGCAGGATGACGGCGTAGCACTTGATGAGGAACCAGGCCACCTCTGGCAGGAAGGGGCCGGACCAGCCGCCCAGGAAGAAGATGGTCACCAGCGCGGCGATCAGGAACGTGTTCATGTATTCGGCGAGGAAGAAAATCGACCAGTGCGCGCCGCTGTACTCGATGAACGGCCCGCCCACCAGCTCCGATTCCGCCTGGAAGATGTCGAACGGGCTCCGGCCCACCTCGGCGAGCCCGGCCAGCAGGAAGACGAAGAAGGCCATCGGCTGCAGCAGGATGTACCACTGGTAGCCCTGCCCCTCCGAGATCGCGGTCAGGTTCAGCGTGCCCGCCAGCATCGCGACCGTCATCGCGATGACCAGCAGCGGGATCTCGTAGCTGATGAGCTGCGCCGCGCTCCGCAGGCCGCCCATGATGCCGTACTTGTTCGCCGAGCCCCAGCCCGCCATGATCAGCCCGATGATCGTCAGCCCCTGCATCGCCAGCACGTACAGCACGCCGAGGTCGAGGTCCCGCAGCACCAGGTCGCCGCTGAACGGCACCACCACCCACACGAGGAAGCTCGGCACGAAGACCACCAGCGGCGCCAGCCAGTAGATGGGCCGGTCCACCCACGAGGGCATGATGTCCTCTTTGACCACCAGCTTGATGGCGTCCGCCACCGGCTGCAGCACGCCGAAGGGCCCCACGCGCATCGGACCGATGCGCTGCTGGATGCGCCCCAGCGCCTTCCGCTCCAACCACGTCAACGAGAGCACGACGACGCTCAGGATGGTGAGCAGCAGGCCCGCCCGCAGGACGAGCAGCGCCGCGTCCTCGCCGCCGAAGACCACCGACAGCGCCACCACCGCGAGGATGCCGAGGACGCCCAGCGCGAGGGCCAGGAGGAGGATCACCGGTCCACCTCCCCCAGCACGATGTCCAGCGAGCCGAGCACCATAACCGCGTCCGCCACGTACGTGTTGCGGAGCATCGGCCGCAGCGCCTGCAGGTTCGCGAAGGACGGTGGCCGCACCTTCAGCCGGTACGGCTTGTCGCCCCCGTCGCTGACCAGGTACACGCCGATCTCGCCCCGAGGGTTCTCGGCGCGGAAGTACGCCTCGCCCTTGGGCGGCCGCGGGATGCCGCGCACCTGCGCCTTGATCGGCCCGGTCTCCGGCATCTGGTCCAGCGCCTGCTTCACAATTTTCACCGACTGTCGCATCTCCTCGACACGCATGGCGTACCGGTCCCATGTGTCCCCGGTCTCGCCGACGGGGATGTCGAAGTCGAAGCGGTCGTACACCGAGTACGGCTCGACGGCCCGGATGTCGTCGGGGATGCCCGACGCCCGCAGCGATGGCCCGGTCAGCCCGTAGTCGAGCGCCTCCTGCCCGCTGATGACGCCGATGCCCCTGGAGCGGGCGAGAAAGACCTCGTTGTACGTCAGGAGCCGGTCGCCCTCCTCGATGCCCTGCTCGATGGCGGGCAGCACCCCGCGCACCCGCGCCACGAAGTCGTCGGGCGGCTCCTCACGCAGGCCCCCGATGCGGAAGTAGTTGTGCATCATGCGCGCGCCGGTGACGGCCTCGAAGAGGTTCTGGATGCGCTCCCGCTCGCGGAAGCCGTACATGATGGGCGTCATGGCCCCCGCGTCGAGGCCCATGGTGCCGTAGAAGAGCATGTGGCTGGAAATGCGGTTCAGCTCGCAGAGGATGACGCGGATGTACTCGGCGCGCTCCGGGACGGTGAGGGCCATCATCTTCTCCACGGCGCCGACGAAGGCCAGCTCCGTGTTGAAGTTGCCGATGTAGTCCATCCGGTCGAAGAGGGTGATGATCTGCGAGTACAGCTCGCCCTCGGAGAGCTTCTCGGAGCCGCGGTGGAGATAGCCGATGTGGGGGTCGCAGTCGACGATGCGCTCGCCGTCGACCCAGAGCACCATGCGGAAGACGCCATGGGTTGACGGGTGCTGCGGCCCCATGTTGACGAGGATATCTACGGATTCCAGGCGTTGGGCTTCCGTCATGCCCTCTCCACCGGGTTTGCATCCCGACGGGGCGTCTCATGAGGCGCCCCGTCGCATGGTCTGCCGTGCACTCGCACGGCGTATTTGTCTAAGGAAGAACCGTTCCCGGACCCAAGGCCCTGGCCTCCTCCGGACTGGCGCCCGTGGCGCCTACATCATCCGGCGGACGATCTTCTCCCGCTGCTCGTCGGTGACGGCCAGGTCCCGGTGGGCGATGGGTCCGCCCTTCTCCAGCACGGGCTCTCGCTGTCCCAGCGTCTCGATGTCGTCGCCCTGGAAGAAGAGGCCGATGTTGATGGTGTCGCCCCACTCCATGGCGCGCTCGCATGCTGCCTTCCAGTCCCGCGGGTCGTGGCCCTGCTCCTCCAGCTTGGACACGCGCTGCTTGAAGAAGTCGTGCGAGTTGTCGAGGTTGAAGGTGACGCAGGGGCTGAAGACGTCCACGAGAGCGAAGCCCTTGTGCTCGATGGCGCCCCGGATGAGGGCCGTCGTGTGGCGGATGTCGCCGCTGTAGGCCCGCGCGACGTACGTGGCGCCGTTCATGATGGCCTGCGTCAGGGGGTTGAGCGGCGTCTCAACGTTGCCGAAGGGCGTGCTCTTGGTCTTCATGCCCAGCCGGCTGGTGGGCGAGATCTGGCCCGTGGTCAGGCCGTAGATCTGGTTGTTCATGACGATGTAGGTGATGTCGATGTTGCGGCGCGCCGTGTGCGTGAAGTGGTTCCCGCCGATGCCGTAGCCGTCACCGTCGCCGCGCGTCGCGACGTCCGTCAGGTCATGGTTCGCGAGCTTCGCGCCCGTCGCCACCGCCAGCGAGCGCCCGTGCAGGGTGTGCGCGCCGTAGGCGTTGATGTAGCCCGGCAGGTTGGAGGAGCAGCCGATGCCGCTCACCGTCAGGATCTGGTGCGGCTGCAGGCCCAGCTCGGCGCACGCCCTCTGCAGCGAGTTCAGCACGCCGAAATCGCCGCACCCCGGGCACCAGTCCGGGTTGATCCCGGAGCGGAAGTTTGCAGCTGTGAGTTGAGCGCTTCCCGTGGTCATGGCTGTCCTCCCTAAACGTTGACTTCCTGGTACGGGACGAAGACGTCAGCCGTACCCGCCAGGATCTCCCGCGCGCCGTTGGCGATGTGATGGGGCATGAAGGGCTCGCCGTCGTACTTGCGGATGTGGCTGTCGATGGTCAGGCCCGTCTCGCTCCTCAGGTAGCGGTAGAACTGGCCCGAGTAGTTGTTCTCCACGATGATGGGCTTCTTGGCCGCGTTCACGATGCCGGTCACCACGTCCGCGTGGAAGGGCACGATCCACTTGATCTGCAAGTGGTTGGCCGTCACCCCGTCCGCCGCCAGCTGTTCGATGGCCTCCTTGATGGCGCCCTGCGTCGAGCCCCACCCTATGAGCGTGACGTCGGCGTCCGCCGGGCCCACGAGCGCCGGCGCCGGGACGCGATCCAGCGCATCGTTCAGCTTCCGGGCGCGCTTCTCCACCATGGCACGGCGCTTGTAGGGGTTGGTGTACTCGTCGCTGATGAGGCCACCGTCCTCGTCGTGCTCGTCGGTGGCCACAACGTGAACGTAGCCCTCCGTCCCGGGGATCGCCCGAGGGGAGATGCCGTCCTCCGTGTCCTTGTACCGCTGGTAGCCGTTGCCCGTGCCGGCCTCCGTGATGATCTTGCCGCGGTTGATCTCCGGCGACATGTCGATGTCGTCCGGGTCGACGCTGAAGGTGCCCTCGGAGATGAGCAGGTCGGACAGCACCAGGCCGGGGCACTGGTAGTGGTCGACGAGATTGAACATCTCGGGGATGGTGTGGAAGGCGTCAAGCGCGCTGGTCGGCGCGACGATGAGGCGCGGGAAGTCGCCCTGGCTGGCGCCCAGCGTCTGCCAGAGGTCGCCCTGCTCCGTCTTCGTCGGCACGCCCGTCGATGGGCCCGCGCGCTGCACGTCCACCATGACGACGGGGATCTCCATCATCGACGCTGCGCCGACGGCCTCCGTCATCAGCGCGAAGCCGCCGCCCGAGGTCGAGCACATGGCGCGCGCGCCGGCGTGGGCCGCGCCCATGACCATGTTCGCCACACCGATCTCGTCCTCGACCTGCCGCACCATGATGCCGAGGTCCCGGGCGTTCTGCGCCATCCAGTGCAGCACGCCCGTCGAGGGGCTCATGGGGTAGGCGGCGTAGAACTTGACGCCCGCCGCGGCCGCGCCCATGGCGATGGCCTCGTTGCCCATCCACTGCGCCTGGGGCCTGTCGGTCTCGGGGAGCGCGAGAGGGTAGGGCGTGAAGTTCTGCTGCGCGTACTCGTACCCGGCGCGGGCCACGCCGACGTTCTCGTCGACGACCGACTGCCCCTGCCGTGCAAACCGCGCCTCCAGGGAGCCCTGAAGGATGCCAAAGTCCAGCTGCAGCAGCGCGCAGGTGGCGCCAACGGCTATCGTGTTCTGCACCAGCCGGTTGCGGCTCCCGGACACCTGCCCCACCGGGATAGGGCAGAGCTCCACGCCCTGCCTCGGATTGCCCGGGTTGATCGAGTCGCTGTTGAAGATGGCGCGCGTGCCCTCGCCCATGAGGCCAAGGTGCCGGTCCATGGTGTCCTGGTTCAGGCAGAGCAGCAGGTCCAGTTTGTCGCCGTGCGTGTACACCGGAGCGTCGCTGATTCGGACCGTCAGGAAGATGTGCCCGCCCCTGACGATGGACTGGTAGGCGTTGTAAGCGTTGAAGTAGAGGCCCCTGCGGATGAACAGTCGCGTCAGAATGTTCCCCGGCGTGGCGATGCCCTGTCCCGCCTCACCGCCGATGGCTAACGCGAAATCGAAACTCCCGGCCATGGTTGAACTCCTCCATATGAACAATCGTCGACATAGGTCGACACGACTTGCGCAGTATACGGGCAAACTTTCCGGTCGTCCAACGGTTCAGCTATGCCCGCTAGGTTGTCATACGGTGGTATAGGAATGGTCTATAGCGACAGGTGTAACTATTCACCACACCCTAGTCGCTGGAAGCTGTGAAGTCAAGCGGCCGCTTGGGCCGGACGCCTACCACTCCTGGTAGTCGTGGAAGGGGAAGGACTTGCGCCCGGGGAAGCCCTCGAAGTCCTCGTACAGGATGAGTACCCGCGGGTCCGGGTGCCCCGGAAACTCGACGCCGAACAGGTCGTGCCCCTCGCGCTCGAACCAGTCCGCGCCGCGCCACACGCCCGTCACCGACGGCACCGACGGCGATTCGACCGTCGTGTCAACCTTCAGCACCAGCTTGTGCCGGTGCTCCCGCGACCACAGGTGGTACACCACCTGGAACCTGTCCTCGTAGTCGACGACCGACAGGCACCGCAGGTAGTCGAAGGAGAGCGAAGGGTCGGCGCGCAGCGTCGCGCAGGCGTCCAGCAGCCGCTCCGACGGCACGGTGACGACAACCTCGTCCAGCGCGGTGTCGATCTCCGGCTCGCAGGGCTCCAGCGGGCCGGGCAGCAGCGCCTTCAGCGCCTCGCCCCGCGGGTCGAGCCCTATCGGCTCAGGCGCCGGCTGCCTCGCCGGTCTCGCTGGCGCCGCTCCCTCGTTCGAGGACGCTTCCTCCTGGGAGGGCGTCTCCTCTGAAGGGGGGGTGGGGGTTGTTTCCGCCATACTGCCTCGCATCGTGTTGGATCTTGTCCTGCAGCCGCAGCAGCCCGTCCATCAGCGCCTCCGGCCGCGGCGGGCACCCGGGGATGTACACGTCGACGGGCACAATGTGGTCCACGCCCATCACCACCGAGTACGACCGGTAGTACGGCCCCCCGTTGGTCGCGCAGCTCCCCATCGCGATCACCCACTTGGGCTCCGGCATCTGCTCGTACAGCAGCCGGATGGGCTCCGCCATCTTCTTCACCACCGTCCCCGCGACGATCATCACGTCCGACTGCCGCGGCGACGGCCACGTCACGATGCCCATCCGGTCAAGGTCGTGGTTCGCCATGTACGTCGACATCATCTCGATGGCGCAGCACGCCAGCCCGAAGGTCAGCGGCCACAGCGAGTTCTTCCGCGCCAGCGCCAGCAGGTCCTCCATCCTGGCGGTGATCACGCCCGGCGCAGCGCTCCGGTAGGGCGCCGGCGGCGCGACGTTGCCCTCGGCCGTCGAGCCCGGCGGCAGGTCGAGGGTGCTGTCGCGCTCCCACGCCTGGTACCACCCCGGCACCACCGGGCTGATGCCCCAGGACGGCTTCTCCTTCTCTACCGCCACTGCAGGACCCCCTTGCGCCACCCGTACAGCACGCCGAAGAGCAAGATGGCGATGAACAGGATCATCTCGTAGAACACCCAGGAAGCGCCTTGGGCCGCGCTCTGCAGGAAGGTCAGGATCCACGGGAAGATGAAGACCGCCTCAACGTCGAAGAGCAGGAAGAGGATGGCGAAGATGTAGTAGCGAACGTGGATCTGCGACCACGTGAACGGCGTCGGCGGGATGCCGCACTCGAACGGCAGATCCTTATCCGCCGACTTCCGCTTCGGCGCGAGGAAGAAGCTCGCGGCCAGCATGCCGCCCATCGCCAGCAGCCCCACAGCCGCCACAATCACGACGGCCGTATAGTTCAGCGCATACCCCTCTGGCATCGGCAAATCCTCCGCGCACCACTATAGCACGGCCGCCATACCCCCGCACGCCGCGCTCCGCCGTTCGCCCTGAGCCCGTCGAAGGGCAATCGGGGCCCCTACCCCCGCGCCAGCAGCCACTCCAGCAGCGCGTCCACAAACCCGGCGCCGTAGCCCGGCAGGTGCCCGGTGCCCTCACCCTCCCACAGCTCGACGGTGACGCCCTCGGCGCAGCCCGAGTCCTGCCGGAACGCCCTCGTCTCGGCCCCGGGCACGTACTGGTCGAGGTCCAGCGTCGCGTAGGGCTCTGTGTTCTCGGGCCACTCGCACCCGGCGTGGCGGCTCCAGCGCGCCACGATCTCCCGCGCCCCGACGTAGAACGCTGGCACGCCGGCTGCCGTCAGGATGCGGGCGCTGACGTCGCCGTCGAACCGGAGCACGTCGTCCGCCGTGCCGTGGATGTGCAGCACGGACACGGGCGCCGCGCCGTCGCAGCTGGCTTCGTCGACGTAGCTGGTGCCCGCCATGCTCGCGACGGCGCGAAGGCCGGGCAGGCCCTTGCAGGCCATGTGATGCGCCATGAACCCGCCATTAGAGTAGCCGATGACGTACACCGGCCCGAAGCCCTTGACCGCCCGAGCGTCCGCAATGAGCTCGGTCAGGTAGGCAACGTCGTCGAGGCCGGACTTGCCGCCCTCGCAGCAGACGTCGGTGGGGTTCCAGAAGCGGCTCCCGTCGGGGCCCTGCGCTCCGTTGGGCAGCAGCAGCCCGAAGCCGTCGGTGTTGACGCGCTCGTGCAGGGGCAGGTATGTGGAATGCAGGTAGGAGTCCCCGCCGAAGCCGTGCAGCGACACGATGAGCGGGGTCTCGCCGGGCACGACATCCAACGGCATCACGAGGACCGTCCGGTCGCCGCGCCCGGCGTGGTCCACGTGGTACACCTCGCCGCCGAACGCCTCCGCCAGCCGGGCGGTCCGCTCCACCACGTCGTCGGCCGCCGGCGGCTTCGAGCCGCCCTCGCCCTTGGCCGACGGGTCCAGCAGGGCGAGGAGCGGCGTCACCTTGGCCGCGATGCCCTCCAACCCCTGCAGCCGCGCCTCCACGTTGTCCAGCCGCTCGAGAAGGCGGGCCAAGCCCTTTTCCAGCGCGGCCAGTTGCTCTTCCTGCCCCTCCTCGAAGTCAGCGACCTCTTCCTCGTGCGCTTTGGCCGCCTCGGCAGCCTCCTGCGCCTCCACGAAGTCCGCTTGCTCCTGTCGCAGCGCCGCGATCTCGTCCCGCAACGTTGCATTCTCGCCGGCAAGCGCTGCCACGGTCTGTTCCAGCTCCGCAACGCGCGCGTTGCTGGCGGAGCCGTCGTCGCCGGTGCACGCGGGCAATGCGACGGCCAGCGCCGCGAGCAGCGCCACGGCGACGGCGGCGGCGCAGTGTCGGGAATACCTCACAGCCATCATGCAACCCTCCCGACCCCAATGTAGCACGCCCGCATCCCGCACCCCGCTGTGCTATCATGCCCCCACTACCTCCCCCAACGGAGGCGGCGCACGATGATGAACCCCCTTGCCGGCGTGGCGTCACGGTACCTCGCCTCGCTGGCGTTCCCCGACTTTCGATGGCTCTGGATCGCGGCCATGGGCGGTGCCTCCGCCTATTGGGCGCTCATCGTCGCGCGGGGCACCCTTGTCTACGAGATGACGGGCTCGTCGGGCACCGTCGGCATCGTCACCTTCGCTGCCATGGGCCCGCGCTTTCTCGTCCCGCCCCTCGCCGGCTACCTCGCCGACCGCTTCAACCGGAAGGACGTGCTCGCCGCCGCCTACTGGGCAAACACCATCAACAACGGAGTCCTGGCCGCGCTGGCGCTTTCGGGAAGCCTGGAGCTGTGGCACCTGATGGTCCTCTCCGTGCTCAACGGCACGGCCCGCACGTTCCAGATGACGGCGACTGCCTCGCTGGTGCCCAACCTGGTCCCACGCGACACGCTGCTGAACGCCGTGTCGCTGAACTCGGCGACGCAGCAAGGGTCGAGGCTGCTGGGCCCGGGCGTCATCGCGCCGCTGCTGCTTGTCTGGGGGCCGGGCATGGCCTTCGTCGCCTGCGCCGCCTTCTACACAGTTGGGCTGCTCATGGTGCACCGCATCCAGACGAGGGCGACCGGCAACCTGGGGCGGGGCTCCAACGTCGTCAGCAGCATGAAGTCGGCGGTCGGGTTCGTCGCCAGGCACCCGTACCTCCGAGCCCTCTTCGTCGTCGTCGCCTTCCACTGCGCCATGACCATGTCCTTCGAGGCGCTCTTCCCCGCCGTGTCGTTCAACGTGCTCGACGCGGGACGCGAGGGCGTCAGCTACCTGATGATGGGCGTCGGCGCGGGCGGCCTGGTCTCGTCGATTATCATCGCCGGCATCCGGCAGGACGCGTGGCGAGGGCGCATGCTGCTGGTGACGGGCCTCATCAGCGGGCTCTCCATGCTGGGGCTTGCGGCCTCCACCTCACTCACGGTCGCGGTCGTCTCCGCGGGGTTCATGGGGGCGTCGCAGGCGGCCTTCATGGCGCTATTGACCTCCAAGGTGCAGCTCCTCGCGCCGGACGAGATGCGGGGGCGCATCAGCGGCCTCAACCAGATCAACCTGGGCGGCACCATGGCCGTCTTCAACCTGGTGAACGGCTTCCTGGTCGACTACCTGGGCGTGGCGACGCTGATGACGATCTTGGGCGTCGGGTTCGCGATCATCGTCGTCGTGAGCCTGCTCATTGCAGCAATGCGCCAGATATACCTCCGCGGCGTCCCGACCGCCGCCAGGGCCTCGGCGGCGCGGGCCGTCCCAGCGGCGTAGGCGCCCTCAAACCATGGACGACGCCGAGTTCATCCAGCGTATGCAGCAACGCATCGAGGAGAGCGCCGGCGTCGCCGTCACCCTCGAGCTGGACCATGCCCAGCCGCAGGAAGTGGAGGTCTTCTTCACCGGCGAAACCCCCCGGGTCGTCATGGGCGCCGACGCCCTGCAGCACGCCGGCCTAGCGAGAATGTTCATCCAATACGCCATCCTCGCCATCCGTGAAGGCCGCCAAGTAGACCATGAGGAGTTCACCCGGTTCCTGCGGCGGAACTAGGGGAGCGCCTAATTCGTCTTCATAAGTGGGGGTGACAGAATCCCGCCCCATTACTCTGGTGCTTTGCATCACCATGAGGAGTTGAGAGTGGCCACTACTTTCCCGACCACCACTCTGGATTCAACTCATGCTCACAGCGCAGATAAGACTAAGTTTGAATCCGCTTTCCATTCTTCAGACCGCGTACAAGGCCTGACACACGACTTCTACAAGTATCCCGCCAGATTCAGCCCACAGTTCGTCCGGTCAATTCTGGATAGACTCACCGAGCCTGGGGACTACGTCCTAGACCCATTTATGGGCGGGGGAACCACCATCGTTGAAGCTATAGCCAGTGGCCGCCGCGCCATTGGCTCGGACATCAACGAGCTTTCCCACTTTGTGACACGGGTTAAGTCCACCCCACTCAGTAAGCAAGATGCAAGCGAGATACTTGAGTGGGTTGCTGCGGTGAAGCAGGCCACTACAGGACTGGACTCGATGCCCACCTTAGACCCTAGCCCCATCCGGAATATGCCCATTGCCAGCTACTCTTTCTTCCATGCCGCAACCAAATTAGTCGCTCGGCTTGGGCTTGCTCGGCGCCGCCGCTTTGCTCGGTGTGCCCTCATCCGCGTGGGGCAATGGGCGCTGGATTCCAGGCTCCACATTCCCAGCAACGCAGACATTGCGGACCATTTAGAACAGCGTGTATACGGCATGCTGAAAGGATTGGCGGCACTAGTGTCAGGGGCCAGCGAAAACGGCACCTACAAGAACAAGATCACGGCGGACCGCCTTCTATTGCCATACGCCGCAGCGAATCCCCTGTTAGTAAGGGTTCTCAACCGGCGCGGGATCAGCCCGAAGCTCATTCTGACGTCCCCACCATACCCCGGAGTACACGTCCTATATCACCGCTGGCAAATACACGGGCGGAGAGAAACCTCTGCTCCGTATTGGATTGCCGACCTTCGTGACGGGCACGGCGAAGGGTACTATACGATGGGCAGCCGCTCTACGCTAGGACTGAAGCTGTATTTTGAGAAGCTCGGTGCCGCCTTCAAAAACCTTAGGGCAATAGCTTCTCTTGATACAGCAGTAGTTCAGTTGGTTGCCTTCTCCCATGCTGAAACCCAACTGCCGCTCTACCTAGCCGCCATGGAAGACGCAGGCTTCACGGAAAGCGCCGCTGGTCCCATAGGAGGATCACGCCAAGAGAGGGTTGTCCCGAACAGGAAGTGGTACAACCAGGGGAAAACTCTCAATGACGCTAGTACCGAGGTTCTGTTAATCCATAAGCCAACCGGCTAGTCCTCCGGTGACGGATCCTCATCTGCAAGTGCTCCTAAGTGTCCGATCAAGGGCAGAAGTACCGGTGCTATCGCGGCAGTGGCTTTGCTCACTTCATCCTGTGGGATAGTTTCTGGCACGGCGTCAATTGTGTCGTGAACATCCATCAAATCTCTGAATAAGGCCATGCCCACCAACACCATTCCCACTTGCCACTGTTTCTTCAAAACGTCAGGGTTTGACCTCGTTGCCTTGAGCTCAGTAAGGAGGTAAACATTGTCCATATTGATGTAATAGGAATAACTCCCACCCTCATCACCATTGGCTTCTGCCGAATCGTCATAGACCTTTAGAGCCGAATACCGGTCGAATCCATGCCGGTCCCACTCCTTCTCATATACAGGATATGGGGTTGGAATCGCCAGTCCCCTCAGGGCAACCCCAGGGTCACTACCTCGTTCGCGTCCATTTCTCCGACCGCCACCACTACCTGATGGCGGCTGAAACGGGCCAACATTTACCTTGAAACAATTGGTAAACGGGTCGATGAGCGTCGGGTCCTTTACTGTCAGCTCATACTCATATGAGTCGCCTACCCTTGCGCCTTCCGGCAGTGAGAGGTTGAGGGTGGCAACGCCATCGTCTAAATTAAGCGTAAAGTTTGGCACCACGTCATTACCCCGGCTCTTGGCAGAAAAGCGAAGGGTTCGCTCGCCAGGATTCTCCGTGCGAGCAAAATAGCCATTCTCTACATCCGTCTCGAATACGATCCTGCTGCGCATGTTTATGGCAGTCGTTCTCTGCAGTGCCTCACCAGCCTTCATACGTTGGAATCTGAAGAATGTCGGATGTGGCCTACCAACAAACTTCTTAGCGCCATCACTCTCTACACGCCTAAACGGATCTGGCAATGGGCCCGTGTTTCCAAATAGACGAGCGAGAGCCGGTACTCTTTGGATTACATCCTGCAAGGTCTCCTGGAGAGGTCTGGAATCACTCAATCTGGCCTCTGACTCCTCACTCCGCCGCCGCTCCCTCAGAGAGCGCAGACCTGCGTGCTCTCTCAGAGACGACTGCAATTCCTCTTGAATTGCATCAAGCAACTCTCCCTGTTCCAATCGGTCTCTGCTATTCATGAACAGGTCCTCGCGGCTCCTTGTGCTTAAGCCGCTACAATCAACAATGACCAGGATATCTTGCCTCAACCGGTCTAACCGAACACCTCTCCGGGCAAAGAAATGCTGTGGAAGATCGCCGTGCGTTTGACCGTTGACAGTAAAGATGATCCCTTCTCCCCTCTTGTAGCTTCTCGCCTTATCTCTTTTGAAGGCATAGATCTCGGCAGTCAACGTTTCACCATTAATGGAACACGTGAAGCTCGTCGGGAATCCCTCTTCAAGGCTCTCATTTCGGTCATCGCTCAGGCGAACGCCTAGACCCAAAAGCGTGGTATCGAAGCTCCCCGGTCTGCCTCTGTAGTCCCTGCATTCATGTAGCCTAATTGGCAGGGCGATGCGCGGGAGTAGAAGATCTAACCGCTGGAGGAGACCATCACCAAGCAAAATATGGCTTTTCCCCGCCAGCTTGTATTCGTAAAGCTTGATTGCAGTTCCCCAAGCAGTTTGCCTGACGTACGGCTGGTTGCCTTGCGGGAAGAGTGGCAAAGTATCTGCGCTAAACCGAAGAACGCCTTCTGAGAGTGGAGCAAGGTAGGTATACATAGATGCCCTACTCCCATCCCCGGGATTTTGTCTCCGAACGATCGTAAAGCCCCACTCGTCAATTGAGCTATCTCGCTGGGTACGCGGAATGTCTGGATTGCGCCTGCTGACTATGAGTTGGAGATTATTCCGCCCACAGAAGCGCAGGGCGCCCGTGCCACCCATGTTGAATTTCCCTTGGACAAAATGAACGTTGATTTTGTTCCGTCGATCCAAGGAAAGAAGGGTGCCGGGCATTCCATTCGGCGACTGCCCTTCGCCGCTATCGACTATGGTGAGACTCAAGTTTTTACGTGATCCAGTCGCCGCAAGAGTTATCCTGTTCGCGACTTCCCTGCGCCTAGAATCATCCCACTTAGCCAAATCTCCCATTCGTTGTGTGATAGACCCTTCTCCATAGAAGAATCGCGCCACTGCCTCAGCGATGCTCTTCGGAGCTTCCTCTGAGTCTGGCCGTATCCCAGTCAACCAGCACTCATTCGTCAAAACCGCATCCACTGAGTTAACCACCTTTTCGACTAGAGCCGCTTCTGGAGTTCTGGATTGATTGCCGAAGGTGGAAAAGTTGCCTTCTGTTCCACCAAAGGGCTCCCACACCGTTGGATCGTCCCAGTACCCTTTCTGGCGGAGGATCACTATTACCTCCTCCTCCGTATCAGCATGCAATAGGTCCAGGCAAAGCCCCTCCGCTCCAAAGTCAAGTCTTTGCAATCCCGCCTCCTCTTGCCACCCCAACTACGCTTGGGTTGCCGGTTAGCCCTACAGCGTAAAGCGCTTTCGGTCTCTCAAATCGTTCCTGAACTTAGCTCTCGTGGAATTCAGCTCCTGCTGGATCGCCCTAAACGCTGCGTCCACTTGGTCATCGGTGTAGCCGTAGTTGCTCTTGTTCGACAGTTGGCCCAACAGTCGCAGTTTGTCCAGGATGGCATTGACTCTCTGCTCAGCTAGGCGCCGGAAACGCTCATCCTTCGTTTCTCTGACCTTTTCCATTTCTCACCCTGCCCTACTGATGATGTATGTGTTACTACATTTCAACAATATAGCTGTTTTATCTATTATTGTTGGCAGTATAACTTCTGTCAACCCCAGAATTTCCAATTCAAGAGCCACAGTGAAGGTTCAACAACGCCAAAGAAATAGGGCCAGCCCTTGCGCGGGGCTGGCCCTATTTGACTTTATGAGGTGAATAACCCCTCTCCCCTACTCCGTGCTCGCCTCCCACACCCGGAACCCCTGGAACCGCACCGTCCCCGTGTTCTGCGTGAACAGCGTCGCCAGCGCCCGCACCTCGCCCTCGCGCTGGTTGTGCGTCAGGTTCAGCGTCGCCACGAGGTCCCCGTCGGCGAACAGCCACCCGGCGTCGCCGAGCGCGATCAGCTGCAGGTGCATCTCCCGCTTCAGGCTGACGCCCTGCCCCTCGGCGACGGGCTTGAACCCGTCGCGCGGCTCCCACTTGTAGTGGTGCCAGGACCCGCGAAAGGTCACGACCACCGCCTCCATCTGGTTCGGCAGGCCCGGGTCGCCCTCCGCATCGCGGAACGCAAAGCCGAAGTCCCACTGCGTCTGCGGGCGCGTGTAGACGGCCTCGGCGATGAAGTCGCGGGCGAAGACGCCGCTGTCGTGCGTGGTGATGATCCCCGGCACCGGCTCCAGCTCCCCCTCCTCCGGCCCATACAGCGGCCGCCGCTCCAGCCCCTGGAACTCCTCGAACGTCACCGCCCCCCACTCCCCGCGCCCCACCCCCGGGCGGGTCAGGAACGCAAACTCGCCCGGCTGCCACGCCTCGCCCATGTCGACCGTCCTGCCCAGCTTGCCGTTCACCACGACCCACGCCCGGTCGTCGATGGCGATGACCCGGATGTGGTTCTCGGCCCCCGGGCTCGGGTCGAAGCCGGGGATGCTCTCGAACGGCGTGAACGCGATGCCCTTCCCGTCCAGCGACGCCCGGTTCGGGTTGTCCAGGTCGGCCTCGGTGCCGCGCAGGATGAGCAGGTAGTTCCAGTTCTGCTGCAGCGTTTTGGGGTTCGTCACCGTGACTTCCGCCATGAAGTCCGTCATCGCCGCCCCGGAGCGCACCAGGCCGTCGTCCGCGCCCCCCTCCAGCGGCCCGAACGACTTCAGCAGCTCCGGCAGCGGCCCCGCCAGCAGCGTCGGGATGAGCTCCTGCACAGTCTCCGCCGAGATGGCGAAGCTCAGCCCCTCGGTCTCGCGGTATCCGAAGGTGAGGATGCCCAGCACCTCCCCCGACGTCGAGATCATCGGCCCGCCGCTGTTGCCCGGGTTCGCCGCCGCGTCCGTCTGGATCACCTCGCTCTCGACGAAGTCGCTGTAGCGCACGGCCGACACGATGCCCCGCGTCACCGTCGCCTCGCCCTCCAGGTCGAGCGCGTAGCCGATGAGCACGACCTCCTCCCCGGACCTCACCCGCGAGACGTCTCCAAATGGCAAGGCCCGGAAGTTGCCGCAGCAGATGCGCAGCACGGCCAGATCATGCGTCTCGTCCAGCCCCAGCAGCTCCGCCCGGTACTCCGTCTCCTCCTCGCCGACGGTGACCGTCACCTGCGACGCGCCCGTGAAGATGTGCTCGTTGGTGACGATGAAGGCCGTGTTGCCGTCCACCTCGAAGATGACGCCCGAACCGGTGCGCCGCCGCGTCTCGACGCGGACGACGGACTCCTTCACGCGCTCGATGATCGCGCTGAGCGACGGCGTCGGCACCGGCGTCGCCGTGGGCACCGGCGTCGGCGTCGCGGTGGGCAAAGGCGTAGGGGTCGGCGTCGGAGCGGGAGTCGAGGTGGGCGACGGCCGAGGCGTAGGTGTTGGCAGGGGCGTGGCGGTCGGCAGCGGGACAGGCGTCGGCGAGGGCATCGCCGCGACGGTGGCCTCCAGCAGCGCCGTGACGGTGGCCTCGAGGTTCGGCGTCGGCGCGGGTGTCGGCACCGCCGACCGGACGGCCGCCTCCACCGTGGCGGCGATGTCCGGCGTCGGTGCGGGCGCGGGCGCCCGCTCCGTGCACGCGAAGAGCAGCAGGACGAGGGCTATCGCGCTGCGCCACGTCCACCCTGCCCGTCGCCGAGCCGTTTTCGCGCTGATAGTCGGAAGAATAGGCCGGACCCCCCGAGAATCCGGGGCCGCCGATTCGGGACAGCCGCCATGGGGTTTGTCCATCCTGTCCAGTTTCGGCTATCACCGAGGCCGGAACAAGGCCGCGAGCCTACACTTTCCCGCTCGCCGCGCGGATGTCGGCGATCTGCTGCAGGATGGCGCCGTCCTCCTGGTCGAGGTCGATGGGCTGCCCGAAGGGCTGCGGGAAGTCGACGGGGATCGAGTAGTAGACCTCCAGGTAGTTGTTCTCCGGGTCGCGGAAGTAGATGCTCGCCGTGTTCCCGTGGGTGATGATCCGCTCCTCCTTGACCCCCTCCTCCTGGAAGAGCTTGTGGAACGCCTTCAGGTCCTCCAGGCTCGCCACGTGCATCGATATCTGCTGCACCAGCCGCACATCCTCGGCGGCCGTCCGCCCCGCCGTCAGCAGGATTTCGTGGTGCTCCTCCGCCGGCCGGGCCGAGAGGAAGCACGCCTCCCTGTCCGGCATCCGGTCCGTCACCGTGAACCCCAGCACGCGAGTGTAGAAGTCCAGCATCTTCGGGTAGTTGTAGCAGTACAAGCCAATGTGGCCCAGTGACGTCACCTGTGGCATCTCGCCCTCCTCCGCCGACCCTCGCCGGCGCGTCCTCTGTGTCTCGATGCGATGTCGATGGTGCGCGTACCCTATCCCCCCCCCCCCCCGCCCGCGAACAACCCCCCGACCCACCCCCCCCACCCCCCCATAACCGCAACCCACCCGCCCCACAACCCCCGCGTTTCACCGGCGAACGCCGGTGCCCAGGGCGACCCCACCCCCGCTTGGCCTCCGCCCCCCGACCTGCTACCATCCCGCCCCGAACCTCGACGGAGGCCCGCCCCGTGGACAGCCCCATCAAGGAGCAGCTCAAGGCATTCGCCCTCGGCCTCCCCGGCGCGTGGGAAGACCACCCTTGGGGCGAGAGCGCCGCGAAGGTGGGGAAGAAGGTCTTCGCCTTCTTCGGCGTCCCCTCGACCGGCTTCGGCATGTCCGTCAAGCTCCCAGACTCCGCCGAGGCCATCCTCACGATGCCGTTCGCGCGTCCCGCCGGCTACAACCTTGGCAAGAGCGGCTGGGTCGAGATGCACTTCACCGACGACGACGCCCCGCCCATCGACCTGCTGCTGGACTGCGTCGAGGAGAGCTACCGCGCCGTCGCGCCCAAGACCCTAGTGAAGGAGCTGGACGCCAGAGACGCGTAAGGGCACCCCCCGTTCGCCCTGAGGGAAATCGAAGGGCGGCCCCGCACTCCGTAGACCCTCCCCGCTTCTCCCGCTACCCTGACCGCATGAACACCCAACTCCCACCCCAACGCCGTCCAGCAGCAGCATTCCGGCCCAGGATCGTCGCGCTTGGCAGCATCAATATGGACTTGGTTGCGGTGGCCTCAGCGCTGCCAAAGCCCGGCGAGACTGTGATGGGGGACGGCTTTGCCACCCTGCCCGGAGGTAAGGGAGCGAATCAGGCCGTAGCGGCCGCCCGTCTCGGCGCCGATGTACGCATGGTCGGCCGGGTCGGGGACGACGTGTTCGGCCCCATGCTGATTGCAGGCCTGGAAGCCAACGGGGTCGATGTGTCGGATGTGATGACCACGCCGGGCTCCTCGTCAGGCATTGCCGTCATTCTGCTCGACGGTGAGCGGCAAAACTCCATTGTGGGCATCTACGGGGCGAACATGGCGTGCGACGCAGTCCAGGTCGAAGCCGCCAGCCGCGCCCTCGACGGAGCGGATGCTCTCCTCCTGCAAATGGAAATCCCCTCTGGCGTTTCGCTGGCGGCTGCACAAATCGCTCGACGAATGGGAGTTCGAGTCATCTTCGACCCCGCTCCAGCGTCGGCTATTCCCCTCTCGTCTTACGAATTCTTCGACATTGTTGCCCCCAACCAGTCCGAAGCTGAAGTCCTGACCGGCGTCTTGGTTGACGGCATAGACTCCGCGTATGAGGCGGCGCGAATACTCCGGTCACAGGGCGCTAGGACGGCCATCATCAAATTGGGTGAGCAAGGCGTCGTCTACGCATCCGAAGAGGGCTCCGGACACGTCGCTGCCTTTCAGGTCGAAGCGATCGATACCGTGGCCGCAGGAGACGGTTTCGCCGGCGCCCTCGCCGTTGCCCTCGCCGAGGGACAGCCGGTCGAGCGCGCCCTTCGCTTTGCATCCGGTGCCGGCGCGCTCGTCGTCACCAAGCGCGGAGCGCAGGACGCCATGCCGGACCGCGCCGAGGTCGAGCGGCTCCTGCATTCCCAGCAACCCTATCCATAACGCGGTGCGGGGCTTCGGCCGCCTGTCATAGGGGCCACTCCCACCCGTTCGCCCTGAGCCCCGTCGAAGGGGTCGCCGGGGGGGGGGGGGGGGGGGGGGCGGCGCGCCGCCGGCGCCCCCCCCCCCCAAAAAAAAAAAAAACCACCCCCCCCCCCCCCCCCCCCCCCGCCCGCG
>JAPPNT010000204.1:56397-59647 GCA_028873745.1 Chloroflexota bacterium
CGGCGTCCTGTCTTTGGGCCCACTCCCACCGTTTGGCCCTCTGCCCCGTTTATGGGGGCCCGGGGGCCCCCTCGATGGGGCCCACGGCGACTAACCTCCCACCATCAACTCTTATTGCCACCCCCGCACTCCCCCGTCGCCCCTGCGTAGCCTGCCCCGTACGCCGATACGGGGGCAGCTGCCCCGACAAACCCGATACAGCGGACGGTATCCAGAGAGGGGCGGGGCGGGGAGTCCCTTCCCCCGCTCGCGGCGGAAGGTTAGGATGGGGGCGCCCGCCGAGAGGAGGAGCTCCGCCATGTCTGACCCCGTCGTCGAGCGTCTCGCGCGCTACGCAGCCGGCGTCCGGTTCGAGGACATCCCCGCCGAGGTCGTCCACCAGGCCAAGCGCCTCGTCATCGACTCCATCGGCTGCGGCCTCGGCGCCAGCGATGCTGACCCGGTGCGCGCGGCCCGCGATCTCGCCCTCGGAGTCAGCGGCGCGGCCCCCGCCACGCTCCTCGGCACGTCCGCCGCCACCACCCCCGACATGGCCGCCTTCGTCAACGGCACCATGGTGCGCTACTTGGACTTCAACGACTCCTACAACGGCCTCGACATCGCCCACCCCTCGGACAACATCGCCTCCGTGCTCGCCGCCGCCGAGGCCCACGGCAAGTCTGGGCGCGACCTGATCGCGGCCTTCGTCCTCGCCTACGAGGTGCAAGCAGCGTGGGCCGACAGCTTCCACCTCGCCTCGGGAGGCCCCTGGGACCAGGCCGCCTACGCCGCCGTCTCCGCCCCGCTGGGGGCGGGTAAGGTCATCGGCCTCGCGAAGGAGCAGATCGCCGAGGCCCTCCGCATTGCCGTCGTCAGCAGCATGACCCTCGGCGAGGCCCGCCGCGGCGCCATCTCCCACTGGAAGGCGGCCGCCGTCCCCAACGCCGGCAGGAACGGCGTCTTCGCGGCAATGCTCGCCGAAAGGGGCATGACCGGCCCGCCCGAGGTGTTCACCGGCTCCCACGGCTTCTTCGCGGGCGTGACCGGCGCGCCCGTCGAGCTCGCCCCGCTGGCGATGGAGGACGGCGTCGACCGCTCGTTCCGCATGGTGGAGTCGCGCTTCAAGCTCTTCCCCGCCGGCTTCGTCTCCCAGACGGCGATCGAGGGCGCCATCGAGGCGCGAACGGCCCTCGATATCGGCGGCGCGGATGACATCGCCCACGTCCACATCCGCACGTTCGAGAGCGGGAAGCGCATCATGGCCGGCGACCCCACCCGCTGGCATCCCGAGACCCGCGAGACCGCCGACCACAGCATCCCCTACGTCGTCGCCTGCGCCCTCCACTTCGGCGCCCTGGAGCCCGCCCACTTCGACGACCATGTCCTCCGCGACCCCGTGCTGCTCGGCCTCGTCCAGCGCATCGACGTCGTTCAGGACCCCGAGTGCGACGCCGCCTGGCCCGAGGCCATCCTCAACATCCTGACCGTCCGCACCGCCGACGGCCGCGAGCACACCGCCTCCGTCCCCTACTACACCGGCCACTTCAGGAAGCCCATGAGCGACGCCGACGTCGAGGCCAAGTTCCGCCGCCTCACCACAGGCCTCCTCGATGAGCCCCGCCAGCGCACAGCCCTCGACCGCCTCTGGCGCCTCGACGAAGAGACCGACCTCGCCGGGCTCATGGCCACCCTCGCCATCCCCTAGCGTCCCGCCCCGTTCGCCCTGAGCCCCCACGCCATTCGCCCTGAGCCTGTCGAAGGGCGCTCCGCGCGCACTGACGCCGCCCCCTCGCCCATGTGCACCCCGCCCTTTACCCTTCCCCATGCGCACCCTCACGACACTTCACAGGGTGCTCATCCACCACCCAACCGGAGGTGCGGCATTGACTTCCGCAACTCAATGCAACACAACCCGTCCCCCATACAAATTGCCCCTCGCAACCCAATACAACTCAATGCAACTCAACCCCCTTCCAGCTACGGACTTCCGGCAGTCGTTCCAGTCGTTATCGGGCCTTTCCGTATGTGGAAACGACAAAAACTCAAAAAGAAAACACTGCGAACTCAACTCAATTCCCCCGGCCCCGTATCTGGAGCCGGTTCGCCCGCCCGGCGCAGCGTCGTCCCCGCGAGGGCGGTTGACAGACTCCCCCCGCGAGCGGACACTGTCCCCTACTTTCCCGCCCGCGCAGGACGCACACGCGAAGGGAGGCATCCATGCTCACCCCCGCTGACAACGAATTCCTCACCCGCGTCGGCCCGGACACGCCCATGGGTACCCTGCTCCGCCAGTTCTGGCACCCCTTCCTCCCCTCCCGCGACCTCCCGGAGCGCGATGGCCCCCTGAAGCGCGTCCGCCTCCTCGGCGAGGACCTCGTCGCCTTCCGCGACTCCAACGGCGACGTCGGCCTCATCGCCGAGAACTGTCCGCACCGGGGCGCCTCCCTCTTCTTCGGCCGCAATGAGCACGGCGGCCTCGCCTGCAACTACCACGGTTGGAAGTTCGACGTCACCGGCGCCTGCCTGGACATGCCCAACGAGCCCGTCGAGAGCAACTTCAAGGACAAGGTCCGCGCCGTCGCCTACCCGTGCCGCGAGGTCAACCGGATGGTCTGGGCCTACATGGGCCCCCGCGAGACCCCACCGCCCTTCCCGGCCTTCGAGGTCAACACCCTCCCCATCGACCAGGTCTTCGAGCCCGGCATCATGATCGAGGAGTGCAACTGGGTGCAGGGCCTCGAGGGCGACCTCGATTCCTCGCACGTCCCCTTCATCCACGGCCGCATCGCCCCCGACTCGCCTGACGCGCCCGGCTGGGGCCGGGGCTCGTGGATGGACGACCGCGCCCCACGGCTTGAGGTGATCCCGAAGCCCTACGGCGCCGTCTACTCCGCCAAGCGCTGGTGGAACGACCAGGGCGAGCGCTGGCACCGCATCACCCAGTACGTCATGCCCTACTTCACCATGATCGCCGCCGGCGCTCCCAACGCATGCGCCGCCAAGGCATGGGTGCCCATCGACGACCAGTACCACATGCTCATCAACATGCACGGCCGCCTGGAGGGCACGATCTCCGAGGAGGAGCAGGCCCGCTCCGCCGACCCCTTCCGCCACGCCGGCGGCTACGTGCCCGAGACCCCGGACCCGCGCACCCGCTACCACACCGTCGCCAACCGCACCAACGACTACCTGCTCAACTACGAGATCCAGAAGAACGTCAACATGTCCGGCATCCCCCGCGGCGGCAACCTGCAGGATCGCGCCATGACCG
>JAPPNT010000043.1:0-3516 GCA_028873745.1 Chloroflexota bacterium
CCAGGAACGGCTTCAGCACACGCCGCGCCTTGTCCGGCGCGTACTCCGCGAGGTAGATGGCCGTTCCCAGCCCGACCGGCACCGCCACCATCGCGCCCAGGATGGCGACCAGCACGGTGCCGGAGACCAGTGGCAGCACACCGTATTCCGTCGGCTTGAGTATTGGCGACCAGCGACTCCCCGTCAGGAAATCGATCACGCCGACCTCCTGGAAGAACCCCCACGCCTGGCTGGCCAGACTGTACAGGATGCCGACGGTCGTCAGAATGGAAACGGCCGCGCAGATGAAGAAGATGGACTTCATCACCCGCCCTTCGATTGCTCGTCGCCTGGCCCTGTAGGCGTAGGCGCTGTCCGATGCGCGCAGGTTCATCGTGCTTGGGCCGCCTCTGGTTGAATCAACTGTGGACTGCCTCCCGGTATCCTGGAGGGCGGCGCATCCACTGTGAGTGCGCCGCCCTGCTGCCTGATGCTACGAGATCTTGTTCCTTGCCTCGTCGTACTCCGCGTCCGTCAGAGCTACGTAGCCCACCTCTGCGGCAAGCTCAGCGGCGTTGTCCAGATAGAACTCGACAAAGGCGCGGACCTCGGGCCGCTGGAGTTTCGCCCTGTTCACGTAGATGAAGAGCGGCCGGGAAAGGGGCTCATACTCGCCGCTCTTGATCGTCTCCGGCGTCGGTTCGACGCAGCCGTGCCCGTTGTCGACGGCCACAACATTCAGCGCGCTGCTGTTTTCCAGGTAGAACGCGTAACCGAAGTACCCCAGCGAGTTCCGGTCGCCGCTGATGCCCTGCACCAGAAAGTTGTCGTTGGCGCTGGGGCTGTAGTCGTCTCGGCTCGCCTGGGTCTCACCCACAATCTCCTCGGTGAAGTAGTCGAAGGTGCCGGAGTCCGTGTCCGGGCCGTAGAGCTCCAGCTTGCGGTCGGGGAAGTCCGGGCGCACCTGGTTCCAGTTGTTGATGCTGGAGCCCGGCTCCCACATGGCCTTCAGCTCGTCCACCGTGAGGCAGGTCGCGAAGTCGTTGTCCGGGTGCACCACCACAGAGAGGCCGTCGGCCGCAACCAGCAGCTCGATGAACTCGACGCCATTCGAAGCCGCGTCCGCCGCCTCTTCGTCCTTGATCGTTCGGGATGCGTTGGAGATAGCGGTTTCACCGCTGGTAAACCGCTTGAAACCTCCGCCCGTACCGGACGTCGCCACATTCGGGTTGACACCGTTGTGCAGCTTCTTGAACTCCTCCGCCACGGCAGACGTAATGGGCTGGACTGTGCTGGAGCCGTCGATTTCGATGGCGCCCCGTAGTCCGTCACCCCCGTCCCCTGAACCGCCTCCGCCGCCTCCGCAGGCCGCGAGCCCGAAGGACATGGCGAGGGCGGCTACCAGGGCAACCCAGCCGATGGACGTGACTCGGGAGCGTTGAAGCATGGAGGCGCCTCCGTTCTCAATCGTCTGCGCCTATACCCTACCCGCCCAGGGTTAATTCCCGTCGATGGTCGGATTAAGGTTTGGTTAACGGCTCAGTGCCGCGTGGTGAAACAGAAAAGGCCCGCCGATTTGGCGGGCCTCCTTGGTCGCTTGCGAGTGCGCCCTATGCCGTCGGCACCGTGAAGGAGAACGTGCTCCCCTGCCCCGGCCGGCTCGCCGCCGACACCTCGCCGCCGTGCACCTGCACGATGTGCTTGACGATCGACAGCCCCAGCCCCGTGCCGCCCTCGCGGCGCGCGCGGTCCACCTTGTAGAACCGCTCGAAGACATGCGGCAGCTCCTCAGGCGCGATGCCCACGCCCGTGTCCTGCACGCTCACCCGAACGGCCTCGCCCTGCTCCTCCGCCCACAGGCGGATGCTGCCGCCGGACTCGGTCCACTTGAGCGCGTTGTCCAGCAGGTTGGTGAGCACCTGCCCGATGCGGCCCTCGTCGCCGCGAACGGGCGGCAGGTGTTGGGGCGCGTCATGCTGCAGCCGGACGCCCTTCTGCGCCGCCCGCGCCCGGAACCGCGACACGGCCTCCTCCATCGCCGGCGCCAGTTGCATCGGCGACCGCGGCTCCGGCTCCTGCCCGCTCTCGATCCGCGACAGCTCCAGCAGGTCACCGACGAGCGCGTTCATCCGGTCGACCTCGCGCCGCATCCGTCCGAGGAAGTCCCGCGCGACCTCCTCGTTGGCGATGGCGCCGTCCTCCAGCGTCTCCGTCATCAGCCGCACCGACGCGAGGGGGCTGCGGAGCTCGTGGGACACGTTGCTCACGAACTCGCGCCGCGTTGACTCCAGCTGCCGCACGCTGCGGAGGTCCTGGATGGTCAGGAGCACCTCGGGCGGCTCGCTGCCGGGAAGCGGCGACGCGACGATGTTGACGGGGATTAGGTGCCCCGCCTGGTTCAGGTCGACCTCCGCCGATTGCCTGATGCCGGAGCGCTGGCAACGGGTCACAAGCTCGCGCAGGTCGGGGTCCCGCACCACTTCGCCGTACTCCCGGTATCCTATGTCCTCCTGTCGCAGGCTCAGCATGAGGACGGCCGCCCGGTTCACCAGCTCGATGCGGCCCTGCGCGCCCACCAGCATCACGCCGTCGCCCATCGTGTCCAGCACCGCGCCGATCTTGTCGCGCTCGCCCGCCAGGTCGCGGATGATGTCGCGCAACGAGCTCGCCATCCGGTTGACGGCAAACGCGAGGTCGCTCGTCTCGCTGGAGGACGAGACCACGGCCCGATGGTCGAGGTCCCCCTGGGCGATACGCCGGGCGGAGTTCGTCACGCGGCCCAGCGCCCGTCGCCGCATCAAGGCCAGCACAGTCTCCATCAGCAGCACGAGCGCGATGGCAATGACGCCCACGATGAGCAGGGTGAGGGCGATGCGGTCCTGTACGCTGGAAGAGGCGTCGGACATGAAGCCGAGGAGGCTGAGGGCGCCTCCAACTACGGTGAGGGCGGTCAGGGCCGCGAACACCAGGACCACGCGCCAGTGGAACCCACGCGGCAGCTTCATCCCTGAAACCGGTACCCTACTCCCCTGATGGTGACGATGCGGATCGGACTCCCGGGCCCCTCTTCTATCTTCTGGCGGATCCACCTGATGTGGACGTCCACAGTGCGGGTGTCGCCGATGTAGTCCCGCCCCCACAGCCGCTCGAGGATCTGGTCGCGGGTGAAGGCGCGCCCCTTGTTGGCGACCAGCAGCGCCAGCAGGTCGAACTCCCGCGGCTTCATGTCGATCTGCTCGCCCGCGAGGGTGACGGTGTGGCTCGCCAGGTCCACCACCAGGTCCCCGGAGGTCAGCACTTCCTGCGAGGCCGCCTCGCCCATGCCGGCGCTCCGCGTCCGCCGCAGCACCGAGCGGAGCCGCGCCAGCAGCTCCCGCATGCTGAACGGCTTGGTGACGTAGTCGTCCGCCCCGATTTCGAGGCCCACCACCCGGTCGACTTCCTCGCCCTTGGCCGTCAGCATGATGATTGGCGTGTCGTACTCCCGTCGAAGGATGCGGCACACCTCCAGCCCGTCGATCTGCGGCAGCATGATGT
>JAPPNT010000043.1:3526-6807 GCA_028873745.1 Chloroflexota bacterium
TGATGTCCAGGATCACCAGGTCCGGCCTGTGCTCGCGCGCCATGCCCAGCCCGCGCTCGCCGTCGCTGGCCGTCAGCGCCGTGTACCCTTCCCGTTCCAGGTTGTACTTCAGCGCTTCCAGCAGGTTTTCTTCGTCCTCGATGACCAGGACCTTGCCCTCGGCCATGGAGACCTCCCGCTCATGGCTGTGCCGCTAGCCGCTGGCCCCATTCTAACCGGGAAAGCAAATGCAGTAATCCCAATTCCAGGCTGCAATCCGTGCCTTCACGGCACACTAGCGCCGGCGCTGGACGTGGAGAAGTTGGACGGGTCGAGAGTGGAGGATGGTCGGGGCGGGCAGGATTGAACTGCCGACCTCCTGGTCCCAAACCAGGCGCGCTCCCGCTGCGCCACGCCCCGAAGGGATGGTGGAGCGCCCCCGGGGCGACTCGAACGCCCGCACCCGGCTCCGGAGGCCGGTGCTCTATCCACTGAGCTACGGGGGCCACCAGTCCACTATACCAGCGCCCCCTGACCCCCAACAACCCGCGCCCGTTCGTCCTGAGCCTGTCGAAGGGCCACCCCCGTTTCACGGGCGACAGCCGCTGCCCAGCCCCCGCTCACCCCCCGCCCGTCCGATCATCCTGAGCTTGTCGAAGAGTCCTGCGCAGGCAGGAACCCCTGCAAACGGAGCGGCGCCTGCCACCCCCGTTTCACGGGCGACAGCCGGTGCCCAGCCCCCTACCCCGCTCGCCCGCAAGGAAATCAAAGCACAATTCCCCTGACGCCGCCCCGTTGCGCCCCCTCCTTCCCCCCGCTATCCTCGTGCCATAACCCGGCATGCGGCTGGACCCGCCCCCAAACGATGCCCGTGGCACACCGCGACAGCTACGAATCGTTTCAAAAAATTTTGCAAAATTCGTAGCTGAAACCCCTCCCAACAGCTACGATTCGTTATCCACAATCGAATCCCCCGCTCACCCTGAGCCTGTCGAAGGGCCTGTCCTGAGGCTCTCGAAGGAGGCCGCCCCCCGTCCCTTCCCGCCTCCCTGCCGCTATGGTACGCTCGACGTAGGAGGAATCCCCATGCCAGCGTCTCCCGGCCGCGTCGTCGTCGCCATGAGCGGCGGCGTCGACTCCTCGGTCGCCGCGCTGCTGCTCGCGAGGCAGGGCTACGAGGTCATCGGCGTCACGCTCCGCCTCTACGCGGAGGAGCGCTCCGACGCCGCGCCCCTCAGCCGCGGCTGCTGCACCCTCGAGGACATCGACGACGCCCGCCGCGTCTGTGCGGCCATCGGCGCGCGCCATTATGTCATCAACGCCGAGCGCGAGTTCCGCGCCGCTGTCATCGACCACTTCCTCGCCGAGTACGAGCGCGGCCGCACGCCCCACCCCTGCATCGCCTGCAACGACATGATCAAGTTCAGCTTCCTGCTGGACCGGGCCCTCGCCATGGACGCCGACGCCATCGCCACCGGCCACTACGCGAGGGCCCGTCGCGACGACGACGGCACGGTGCGCCTGCTCAAGGCCGTCGACCCGGCCAAAGACCAGTCCTACGTGCTCTTCGGCCTGCGGCAGGACCAGCTCCGGCGTCTGCTGCTGCCCGTCGGTGACTACGCGAAGCCGGAGCTGCGCGAGCTTGCACGGGAGGCTGGCCTCGGCGTGGCCGACAAGGCCGACAGCCAGGACATCTGCTTCATCCCCGCCGGCGACTACCGTCAGTTCCTCACGCTCCACCGCGAGCCCGTTCCCGGCGACATCGTCGATACGGACGGTGCGGTGCTCGGCGCGCACCAGGGCGTCGACCGCTACACGGTCGGCCAGCGCCGCGGCATCGGCGTCGCGAGCGCCGAGCCCCTCTACGTCGTGCGCTTGGAGCCCGAGGCGCGCCGCGTCGTCGTCGGGCCTGAGTCGGCGTTGTACGCGCCCGGCCTCGCCGCCGAGGGCGTCAACTGGGTGCGCGGCGCGCCCCCGGACGGCCCAGTGGATGCCACGGTGAAGATTCGCTACAGGGCCGCCGAGTCGCCCGCCGTCGTCGAGCCGGCGGAGCGCGGCGCAAACGTCTGGTTCGCCGAGCCGCAGCGGGCGGTCACGCCTGGACAGGCTGCGGTATTCTACGCGGGGGACGAGCTGCTGGGCGGCGGGTTCATCGCAGGCCCGCTCACGTCATCCGTTCGCCCTGAGCTTGTCGAAGGGGAACGGATGGACGCATCGTCGCGGCCCGCCCTTACTCCAGCTTAGGGACGAGACATGAACGCCATCGATTTCGTGGAAATGGCCGCAACCCAGTCGCGCAACGCCACACTCGCCCTCGTATCCAACCTGGAACGTGACCAGCTCACCTGGCGGGCCGGTCCGGAGGCCAACCCCGTTGGCTTCCTCATCTGGCACGTCTTCCGGACGGAGGACCGCTACGTCCGCATGCTGACCGGCGAGGAGGAGACCTACACCGCCGACGGCTGGAGCGCGAAGTGGCCCCTGCCCGGCACCATCACCGGCGATCGCGCCGCCCTGACCACCGGCAACAGCTGGACCTCGGACGAGGTCGGCGCCTTCAACGTCCCGCCGCTGGACGAGCTGCTGGCCTATGGCGAGACCGTCCGCAGCCGCGCGATGGACATGGTCCGGGGCATCGACCCGGACACGCTGGAGGACGTCCCCAACCAGGAGCGTCCGGAGTGGGTCAAGGCCACCTACCTGCGCTCCATGATCACCCACGAGTTCGGCCACCAGCAGCAGATGGACTACATCATCGGGCTGCAGAAGGCGGCGGGCGCCTAGCCCATGCCCACCCGGCCCGACTGGTCAGCCGAACGCCTCCTCTGGAAGCAGGGCTACCTCCGTGTCGCGGGTGTTGACGAGGTTGGCCGGGGCCCGCTCGCCGGCCCGGTGGTCGCCGCGGCCGTCGTCTTCCCCCGAGGTTTCACGTCGCGAAGGCTGCCCGGCCTGCGCGACTCCAAGCAGCTAACGCCCGCCGCCCGTGAGCGACTCGCGCCGAGGGTGCGAGCGCTCGCCGCGGGTGTGGGCGTAGGCAGCGCGAGCCCCGCGGAGATCGACGCCCTCGGCATCGTCGGCGCGACGGTCGCCGCGATGACCCGCGCCGTCCGCGAGCTTCCCGCGCCCGCCGACCACCTTCTGGTCGACGCCCTCTCCCTCGACTGCGACGGCCTCCCCTGCCGCCCCATCGTCCACGGCGATGCGCTGTGCTGCTCCATCGCCGCCGCGTCCATCGTCGCCAAGGTCGCCCGCGACGCCCTCATGGACGAGCTTGACGTGCGGTATCCCGGCTATGGCCTCTC
>JAPPNT010000102.1 GCA_028873745.1 Chloroflexota bacterium
GATGACGCCGGCGCAGGACTTGCCCCGGCCGTCGATGACGACCCACCCAGCGCCCTGCGTGATGACGGGAGTGTGGCCGTTGCCATTGCCGTTGCCGGGCACGTACAGGTCGGGGCGTACGCTGATCTCGCCGGTCTTGCGCAGGTCCAACTGGCGCTTGAACTCGGCGACGGACTCCCACGCGACGGCGCGGTCGCGGTTGCCGCTGGCGCACACCGCGCCGCGGACGCCGACGATGTCCGGGTTGACGCGGGCGAGCTCGTCGAGGTCGTCGAGCTTGAGATGGCCGGAGAGGGCCGTGCTCATGCCGAGCTTCTTGCCCTCCAGGACGATGTCGCGGAGCTCGTCCTCGCTCAGGAAGTCGAAGAGGTTGCGTCCGTCCTTGATGAGGGTGTCGATGAGGAAGCCGTCGCACTCGCCGTCCTTGGCGAGCTGCACCATGAGGTGCGGGTCAAGGCCGCCCTCGTACAGGAGGTTGTCGGCGAAGAGGGAGCCGACGAGCTTCGTGTTGTAGCCCTCCATGGCGCGGCGGGACTCGCGGAGGACCTCGACGGCCACGTCGTAGTCGGCCTGCATGAAGCCGACCTTGACGGAGGTAGCGTCCATGACGGCGGCGGCATAGGCGGCCATCGCGACGGTGCCGGCCTGGTTGGGCACGACACCGAGGGTCACGCTGACGTGGTTCTCCGGCTGGATGGCCGCGCGCACCTGACGGACGGTGTGCGGGTGGCCGGAACCGACGAGGGCCTCCTGCAGGTTCTTCACGTCAACGACATCGGCGCCGCCGCGCTCGGCCTCGAGGGCCTCGGGGACGTCCTGCACGCTGACCATGAGGAGCATGCCGGTGGCGAAGAAGGGGCTGTTGTTGCCGGTGAGCCACGCGGCCCTCGGCTGCACGGAGAGCGCGGGCTGGGGCGGCCGCGGCTTGAGGGGCTCTAGCTCGGCTTTGAGCTGGGCCTTCTCGGCGTCCGTGAGCTGCGGGAGGGGCTGGCGGGTTGGGCCGCCGGCCATGCCCATGAGCTCGCCCCAGTATTTGACCATCGCGACGGGGAGTGCGCCGCCGTTCTTGTCCATCGTGCGGGTCCACCAGGTGTCGTTGAGCTCCTTGAGGCGGCGGAGGTGCTTGTCGTAGAAGGCGTCATCGTAGTCGCCGACGGAGGCCTTCTCAATGAACTGGACATAGTAGTTGCACTCGGGGGTGTCGAAGCGCCAGTCGGAGGTGTTGGCGAACATCACCTGCTGCTGGAAGCCGAGGTCCTGGGCGAAGGGGTAGATCCACTCGTCGGGGGTGCTGATGACGTAATCCTTGCCGAGGGAGAGGTGCGTCTCAATGGAGAGCTGCTGGTTAAAGCTGGCCTCCTTGACGCCGACGACCTGCGGCAGCCGGCAGATGCGCCCAAGCCCCTGAGGGCTCATGACGATGCCGAACTGCGGGGAGTTGTAGAACATGATGCCCAGGTTGGTGTTGTCGCTGAGGGTCTTGACGTAGTCGATGACCTGCTCCTCCGTCTTGGCCTCCATGTAGGGGGCAGCGACGATGAGGAGGTCGAAGCCGGCATCCTCGGCGTGGCGGGCGAGGTCGAGGGTCTCGCGGGCGGAGGTGTGGGTGACGTGGGCGCCGATGGGCCAGCGGCCGGCGGCCTCCTCGGCGACGATGTCCATGACGCGGACGCGCTCGTCGTGGGTGAGGCTCCAGAACTCGCCCATGCCCCACGTGCAGCCCGCGCCCCGGGTGCCGAGGCTGCGCACGTGGCGGACGTTGCGGCGCAGGCCGTCCTCGTCGAGGTCGCCGTTGTCCTTGAAGGGCGTGATCAGCGTGGTCCACTGCCCCTTCAACGTCTCCCAAGCCCAGTCCTGTGCTTCATGCGCCTTGTAGTGCGCCATCGTTCCCTCCGTCACGCGGCTTGCCACACACGGGGGTGTGTGGGCCTGAATTGAGTCTAGTTTGGGGGCTAGACAGTGTCAATTGAGACGCTTTGACCCCAGCGCGGCGTTTCAGCTAGAGTCTTACCCGCTCGGTTTGCTTCCAAACTCCTCCGCACGTATGACCCTTCGACAGGCTCAGGGCGAACGGGAGGAGACAGGCCCAAGGCGAACGGGGGAGTTTGCCAGCGACAACACGCGGTTGTATCAAAGGAGGACTGCCTTGGATGTGAGCTATCACAACTACCCGGACATTGCGCCGACGATTGGCAACTACTCTCGGGCGGCGCGGGCGGGCGACATGTTCTTCTTCGCGGGGACGACGGCGGGCGGGACTGACGCCGAGCACGGCGACCTGCCGTCGCAGGTGCGGGCGACGCTCGACCGGATCCGGCGCATTCTGGAACGCGAGGGGCAGTCGCTGGGGGATGTCGTCCGGTTGGTGACGTACGTGACGAGCATCGGCGAGTGGCGGGCGCACGGTGCGACTATCGGCGGCATCTTCGAGGAGTTTTTCCAGGGGAGGTACCCGCCGAACACGCTCATCGGCATCGCGGAGCTGGCGGAGCCGACGATGAAGGTGGAGATTGAGGCGACTGCGGTGTTCTAGGGGGAACGGCGGCAAGGACCCTGGATACCGGCTTCCGCCGGTATGACGGTGGGAATGAGCGGGAAAGCTCAGGTAGTTGGTGGTTAGCCCCCCATCCCGACCTTCCCCCGTGATCGGGGGAAGGAGTGAGGCCGGCACCCGTCGTCGTTCCTGCCCCCGTATCGTGGTACGGGGCAGGCTTCGCAGGAACGACGAGCAGATATGAGAGCGCCCCGCCGAAATGACGGGGCGCTCTGCCTTGCTTCGTGGAGAAGGGGCTATGCCTTCGTCGCCACCCATGTCGTTGGTCCGGTCATTTTCTCCCTGGCTAGCTCAACCGCTTCCAGGGGCTCCATGTCGGCGGGGACGGTGACGCGAGCGGTGTGGACGCGGTAGGCCTCGGGGTTCCAGGGGCCGCTCGGCTCCTCGCCTTCCTGCAGGGCTCGGGCGGCGTTCAGCAGGCGGCGGCGCACCTTGATGATGGACTCGTCCGAGCTGACGAGGCGCTCCTTGCTGCGATCGGCCCGCGGGCCCCACTGGTCCTCGACGAGGGCGAGGTCCTGGATGGGGAAGGCCTTGATGCCGGTGTACGAGTAGTTCTTCTGGGCGATGCGGTCGACCAGATAGTCGTTGTCCTTGTTCTCCTTGGCCGTGAAGGTGCCGGGAATCTGCTCCGGGTAGGTGTAGCCGCCGTACCGGTCCTCCCAGACCTGTTGCTGGGTGAAGGGGTTGTAGCTCCAGCGGAGCCGGTACATGTAGCAACTCTCGTCGTCGATGGGGATGCGCATGTTGCTGGAGTAGACGTCCGGGCCGGAGATGCCGGCCGAACTGTAGCTGGGCATGTAGAAGTGGCCCACGGCGGCCTGCTGCTGCCCGTCCGACGTCCTGCTGACCGACACGTTCTGCACGCCGTAGTCGGTCTCGATGTAGTCGGCATAGGTGCGGTTGAGGAAGCTGTTGAAGACGCCTGCGCCGAACCGTCGGCCGGGGTTGCCCTCGTTGTTGTCCAGCGTGCTGTGGAGGAAGAAGGCGTGGGAGGGGTCGTAGTCGCCCTCAAGCGCCTGGAAGTAGTTGCAGCGCAGCCAGTACTTGCGGAGGTAGCGGCGGTCCTCGCCGTAGTCGAGCCACTCGAACGCTGGCTTGGGCGGTTCCTTGTCGGCGGGGCCCATGTAGGCCCATATGATGCCGCCCCTGTCCCAGCAGGGGTAGGCCTTGACCTGCACCTTGTCCTTGTAGGTCTCGCCCTCCGGGGAGTTGGGGAGGTCAACGCAGGCCCCAGTTACGTCGAACTTCCAGCCGTGGTAGACGCACCGGATGCCGCACTCCTCGTTCCGGCCGAAGAAGAGGGGCGCGCCACGGTGGGGGCAGTAGGCGTCGACGAGGCCGGGGTTGCCGTTGGAATCGCGGAAGGCGATGAGCTTCTCGCTCAGCAGCGTCACGCGCACTGGCGGGCAGTCGGCGGACGGGATCTCCTCGGACAGCAGAGCGGGGATCCAGTGTCGGCGGAACAGCTCGCCCATCGGCGTGCCGGGGCCGGTCTGCGTCAGCATGTCATTGTCTTGAACGCTAAGCATGACGTTCCTCCTTCGGGACTTCGTTGCGCGGGGGTGAAAGGGGGTAGAATCTGAGGCGATGCTAGCGCGGCCCCAAGGGGGTTGTCAATTTGGGCGAGGCGCGGCGAGGAGGGGGAACCGAGTGACGGAAGAACAGAGCGACATCATCACGATGGCCGACATGGCGGCGGTCTTCGAGGTCACGGACGCGCTTGACGTCGACCGGGAGCTGGTGCGAGTCGAGCTTACGAAGGAGGACCCGGGCGCCATCGGCGAGGGGGCGAACGGCGAGATCGAGATCACGCTCCCGCTGAGCGCGCCGATCGAGCCGTTCATGGCGTCGGTGCGGCAATATCTGATTGGGCTGGGGTACTCGGAAGGGTAGGGCGGGAACGCTGCGTTCGGCGTGTCAGGGCGCGAGGGGTGTGTGCTACCATACTTGTAGCTTGCCGGCGCGCATTGGAACCGCCTGCGCCGGGGAGCACTCCACCTGTGAGGCAACATGAGCAAGCTGATCCAACGCATTGAACGATTGAACAAAGACGCGCCCGCTCCAATGGGCTTTGGGGCGGCTGCGCGGCGGCAGCCGATGCCGACGATGGTGCTGCTGGCCGCGACCGCGGAGCCGGAGGCCGTCGCCAACGCGAACGGGGTGGCGCTGGACGCGGTCATCTTTCGTGGGGACGGCGTCGACGGGGCTGCCGCCGCCAAGGCGATGCAGGCGCTACCGGACGTGCCGTGGGGGGCGCAGGCCAACACGCTTTCGCAGGGCGAGGTCTCGGCGCTGGTTGAGGCGGGGGCGGACTTCGTCTCGCTGACGGGGCTGACGTCGGCGCTGGACGCGCTGCGGGACGAGGACGTGGGCAAGCTGCTAGTGGTGCCGGTGGACCTGAAGGAGGAACACGCCCGGTCACTGGAGGTGATGCCGGTCGACGCCGTGATGTACGCGGACGCCGTAGCGTCACCGCTGACGCTGGAGGTGCTGATGCACCTAGCGACGGCGCGGTGCGAGATCGGTCGACCGTTCCTGCTGCCGGTACACGGCGCGTTGACAGCGTGGGAGCTCGAGTGCCTGCGCGAGATCGGCGTCGAGGGCGTGGTGGCGGACCTGGAGACCACGAACGCCGAGGGGCTGCAGGCGCTATCTGACGCGATCCGCGGGCTGCCCCGGCGGAAGTCGCGCGGCGAATCGTTGTCAGCGACGCTGCCGCGGCTCGGCGGCAGGGCGCGGCCGCAGCACGACGATGACGACGACGACTTCGACCCGGACGACCCAGATGATCTTCCGTAACATCAGCCTGCTGGGCGAGGACCCGGCGGCCTTCCTCATCTTCACGGCCATGCTGCTGGCGGCGGTGGTCGCGAGCGTGACGTTCCACGAGTTCAGCCACGCGCTCACCGCGACATCGCTCGGCGACGACACTGCGAGGCGGCTGGGACGGCTCTCGCTGAACCCGAAGGCGCACCTGGACCCGGCGGGGAGCATCATGTTCCTGCTGGCGGGATTCGGTTGGGGGAAGCCGGTGCCGGTGAACGGCTACGCCTTCGGCGGGAACGCGCTGCGGGCGATGATGCTCGTGGCGTTTGCGGGGCCGCTGTCCAACTTTGTGCTGGCCTTCCTGATCGGGCTGCTGTTCAAGCTGGGCATTGTGGAGTGGCCGTTCAGCGTGGTCTTCACGCCGCTGCAGTCCTCGGCGCCGGTTTCCCTGATGGTCGGGCAATTCTTCGCGATGTGGCTGTTCCTGAACCTGATCCTGGGCGTGTTCAACTTGATCCCGCTGGCGCCACTGGACGGCTCAAAGGTGGCGGCGGGGCTGCTGCCGCGCTCGCTGGCGATACCGATGCTGCGGCTGGAGCCGTACGGGCCGATGATCCTGCTCGTCGTTATCATGCTGGACATCATGCTGGGCGTCGGGATCATCGCGTGGATCGTCGGGCCGCCGATCCGGTTTCTGGAGGGCATCGTCCTCTAGCATAGGTTGTCGCGGGCGGCAGCCGCGCGGGTATAATGGGCGCACCAAGCACCGCAGGGAGAGTGAGGAGTCCCATGGACAAGATCGCCATCATTGGTCTGGGGCTCATCGGGACTTCGATGGGGCTGGCCATACGGCAGACCCAGAACCGGAACATCGAGGTCGTCGGCATCGACCTGGAGCCGACGAACACGTCGACCGCGCGCAAGATGGGGGCCATCGACCGAGACGTTCGGACGATTCCCGACGCTGTGCGGGACGCGGACCTCGTCATCGTCGCGATTCCTGTGCTCGCGATGCGGGACCTGTTCGAGTTCATCGCGGAGTTCCTCAAAGAGGACGCCATCGTCACGGACACGGGCAGCACGAAGAAGGACGTGATGGAGTGGGCGGCGGAGCTGCTGCCGGCGGGCGTGAGCTTCATCGGCGGGCACCCGCTGGCGGGCAAGGAGACGTCAGGGCCAAGGGACGCCGAGGCCGCGCTGCTCAACGGCGCGGTCTACGCGGTCTGCCCGGCGGTGAACGCCTCAGAGCAAGCGGTGCAGACCGTCGTGTCGGTGGTGCAGGCCATCGGCGCGAAGCCGTACTTCGTCGACCCGGCGGAGCACGACAGCTACGTCGCCGCCATCAGCCACCTGCCGTTCATGCTTTCGGTTGCGCTGGTGAACGCGACGTCCAAGAGCGTCGGCTGGCGCGGGGATTTGGGGGGGGGGGGGAAAGGGGGCCCCGCCCACAAGGGGGGCGGGGGGGGGG
>JAPPNT010000230.1 GCA_028873745.1 Chloroflexota bacterium
CGTTCTACGTGCCCGCGATCATGGTCTTCGCGCTGGTGGGGGCGACGTACACGAACATCTCGATGAACATCGTGTTCTCTCGGGAGGCGGGGCTGCTGAAGCGGATGCGGGGCACGCCGCTGCCGAGCTGGTCGTACCTGGCGGGCAAGATCATGCACTCCGTGCTGCTGGCGGCGCTGCTGGTGGTCATCGTCGCCGGGTCGGGGCTCGTGCTGTTCGGCGTGGACCTGCCGACGAACACGCTGCCGGCGGCGCTGCTGACGCTGGCCATCGCTGCGGCGACGTTCTGCACGCTGGGACTGGCGGTGACGACGCTCATCCCGAACGCGGACGCGGCGCCGGCGATTGTGAACGCGTCGATCCTGCCGCTGCTGTTTATTTCCGACGTATTCATCCCACTGGACGACGCGCCCGTCTGGCTGACGACCATCTCGGATGTGTTCCCGGTGCGGCACATGGCTGTGGCGATGCACACGTCCTTCAACCCGTTCGAGACGGGGAGCGGGTTCGAGTGGGGGCACCTGGCGGTGATGGCGGTGTGGCTGGTCGCCGGACTGGCGTTCACCGTCCGCTTCTTCCGGTGGGAGCCGCCCCGGTAGCGGGAGGGCCGTTCACGCCCTTCGATTTCCCTCAGGGCGAACGGCCTCGCCTAGCGCTCGTACCAACCGGAGCCGAAAATCAGGCCGTCGTGTAGCACTGCCCACGTGTGCTTGATTGCCTCGTCACCGGTCTCCGGGTTGAGCAGCGTGTAATTGACCCAGCTGCCGTCCTCGGTCGTGGCCAGCAGGGGTTCGCCGTAGTAGTAGCCGGTGGAGTCGACGCGCTCCTCGGGGTCGCGGCCGATGAAATTGGGGTTGTGGTGACCGATGGTGCGGCCCTCCTCGTTGATGATGAAGACGTACCACTCGCCATCCACGTTGGCGGGGTCGCTGTAGTGCTCGATGGCGGCGTCGCGACCCTCACGCTCGTAGAGCTGAATTGCCTCGTCGACGAGGGCCTTTGTGTAGAGACCGGGCACGTTTTTGGTGGGCAACGGCGAGGCGGGCTCCCTCGCGAGCGCCAAAGCGGCGACCACCAACGCGGCAACGGCAACCACCAGCGCCGCCGCAGCCAAACCTGTCGTAGCCCAACTCGTCATCTGCTTCCTCCAATGCGCCTCGTCCCTGCGCGATGTGGGCGTTCGTGCCTCAAACGACACACCTGAGTATTGTAGCCCATCACACTAGTGACACGTGTCAGCCCCCGCGCGGGTTATCGGCGAATCCCGCTGGCGGGGGCTCGCTGACGACATTCCCAGACGGAGGGGCTACACTGGGCGAACCGCGTTTGAGCAAGGGGGAGCAACCACGAGCATGGATCTGCGCGAGACCATCGCGGGGATAGCGCCAGCGGACGCCGAGGCGATGCGCGCGGCGGAGGCGCGGCAGGCGTCACTGACCAAGCCGCCGGGGAGCCTGGGGCGGCTGGAGGAGCTGTCGGTGCGACTGGCGGGGATGCAAGGCACGGCGCGGCCGGTCATACGGGGAAAGACGATCATCGTGGCGGCGGGCGACCACGGCGTCGTGGCGCAGGGCGTGACGGCGTACCCGCAGGAGGTTACGGCGCAGATGGCGCTCAACTTCCTGTCTGGCGGGGCGGCCATCAGCGTGCTCGCGCGGCAGGCGGAGATAGAGCTGGTCATTGTTGACGCGGGCATGGCCACGGCGCTGCCGGAACATTCGGCTCTGCGCGTTCTGGGCATCGGCCGGGGGACGGCGGACATGACAGTGGGGCCGGCGATGACGCGCGGGCAGGCGGAAGCATGCGTTTCGGCGGGGGTGGAGTTCGCGCTGGAGGCGGCGGAGCGCGGGGCGGATGTCATCGGCACGGGGGACATGGGCATCGGGAACACGACGGCGTCGAGCGCGATCGTCGCAGCGCTTACGGGGCGGCCGCCTGACGAGACGACGGGGCGCGGCACTGGTCGGAGCGACACGGAGCTGGCAGCCAAGGCGGCGGTCGTGGAGCGGGCGTTGGCCGTGAACCGGCCGGACGCGGGCGACCCGCTGGACGTGCTGTCCAAGGTGGGTGGTTTCGAGATCGGCGTGCTGGCGGGCGTCGTGCTGGGCGGAGCGTACGCACGACGGGCGGTGATCATCGACGGGTTCATCTCGGGAGCAGCGGCGCTCATTGCGCACCGGCTGTGCCCGCGGGTGTGCGAGTACCTCATCGCCGGGCACCTCTCGACAGAGGCGGGGCACCGCATCGTGCTGGAGGCGCTGGGGCTGCGGCCGCTGCTGGAGCTGGACATGCGGCTGGGCGAGGGCACGGGCGCGGCGCTGGCGATGGGGGTGCTTGAAGCGGCAGCGGCGGCGCTCTCGGACATGGCAACCTTCATGGAGGCGGGCGTGTCGGACCGGCCCGCCGTCGAGAAAGGCGGCATGGACTGATGGGACTGGTGCAGGCGTTCGGGTTCCTGACGATCTTGCCCGTTGGCGGGGGGCAGCAGACGAGCATGGGCGCGGCGCGGGCGTGGTTCCCGCTGGTGGGGCTGGCGCTGGGCGGCGCGCTGGCGGGGCTCGACTGGCTGATGGGCACGGTCGTCCCGCCGCTGGCCGTGGCGGCGATCCTGCTGGCGGCGCTGCTCGTCATGACGCGGGCGCTGCACGTCGACGGGTTCATGGACGCGTGCGACGGGCTCTTCGGCGGGCACACGCAGGAGGACCGGCTGCGCATCATGCGGGACTCGCACGTGGGGGCGTTTGCCGTCGCCGGGGGGCTCGCGGTGTTGCTGCTGAAGTGGTCGCTGATTGTGAGCGTGCCGCTGGAGCTGCGGTGGGAGCTGCTGTTGCTGTTCCCGTGCCTCTCTCGGCTGGGGATGCTGGCGACGATGGCGGCGTTCCCGTACGCACGGGCCGAAGGGATGGGGACGGCGTTCGTGGAAGGCCGCGGATGGTGGCAGATCCTCGTCGGGCTGGCGACGGGGCTCGCGGCGGCGTGGCTGTTGCTTGGCAGCGGGGGACTGGCGCTCGTTGGGGGCGTGGTTGCGGTCGCGCTGGCGCTGGGGTGGTGGATGTCGCGGATGCTGGGCGGCATGACGGGGGACACGTACGGGGCGGTGAACGAGGTGGGGGAGGCCGCGGCGCTGCTGCTGGGCGTGTTGCTGGTGTACTACTGGCCGACGCTGTTCTTCGCGCCGTACTGGGGCTAGACGGAGATGGGGTGACTCGGAGGGGACGGACTTGGGCACGTGGAGGCTGGTGCGGCACGGCGAGACGGTGTGGAACCTGCAGGGCCGCATCCAGGGGCACCGGCACATCCCGCTGACGGAGCGCGGGCGCGAGCAGGCGCGGCAGCTTGGCGAGCGGCTCGACGGGGCGGGCGGCAGGGTGGTGTACAGCAGCGACCTGGGGCACTCGCTGGCGACGGCGCAGGAAGTGGCGTCGGCGAGCGGGGGCGAAGTCGTGCCGGAGCCGCTGCTGCGAGAGTTCTCGTACGGCGAGTGGGAGGGGCTGACGATGGCGCAGGCCCGGGAGCGGGACCCGGACGTGTACGAGATCCGAATCACCGGTCGGAACACGGACTACGCCGCGCCGGGCGGGGAGACGACGCTCGACCTGCTGGGGCGGGTGTGGGGGTTCACGGAAGCGGCGAGGAAGCGGCACCCATACGAGGACGTGACCGTGGTGGGGCACGGTGGCTCGATACGAGCCGTGGCGGTGTGCCTGCTTGGGCTGGGGGCGGAGCACTTCTGGCGGCTGCGGCTCTCGCACGGGAGCCTGTCGGTCGTGACGGTCGAGCCGGAGGGGTGCGTGCTGGAGCTTTGGAACGACACGGGGCACCTGGTGGACACGCACTCGAGGACGATCCCGTGAGCCGGCTGACGCTGGTGCTGGGCGGCGTTCGGGCGGGGAAGAGCGCGTTCGCGCTGCGGCTTGCCCTTCGACAGGCCCCTTCGAGAGCCTCAGGACGGAGTCAGGGCGAACGAGAGGGGAGCAGGGTGTTGTTCGTCGCGACGGCGGAGGCCGGTGACGATGAGATGGCGGCGCGCATCGCGGCGCACCGCGCAAGCCGGCCGGCAGAGTGGACGACGTTGGAGGCGCCGGTGGACGTCGTTGGGGCGCTGGAGCCGGTGGTGGACGGCTACGACACGGTGGTGCTCGACTGCCTGACGCTGTGGGTGAGCAACCTGCTGCTGCGGGCGCCGGACGCCTCGGCGGGGGAGGTCATCGCGGCGCAGGCGGAGGAACTGCTGGCGCTGCAGGAACGGAGCGCAGCGTCGTGGGTTGTCGTGAGCAACGAGGTGGGGCTCGGCGTGATACCGCCGACGGAGCTAGGTCGGGCGTTCGAGGACGCGCTGGGGCGGGTGAACCAGCTCTTCGCGGCGCAGGCGGACGCGGTGTACTTCATGGCGGCGGGGCTGCCGCTGCAGATGAAGGGCGAGGCAGGCGCGGGGCTGTAGGGGCTCGGCTGGGGCGCGGGCGGCCCTTCGACAAGCTCAGGGCGAACGGCCTCAGGATCGGTCAGCAGCGCGGCGCAGGGTCTCGATGTCTATCTTCACCATTTGGAATAGCGCATTCATCACAGCTTCAGGATTCGCTTCGATAAACTCGCCCAGTGCGGCGGGCTGAATCTGCCACGAGAGACCGAAGCGGTCTCGGAGCCAGCCGCACTGCTCCTCCACGCCGCCGCCCTCAAGCAGGCCATACCAGTAGTGGTCAATCTCCGTCTGGTCCTCGCAGGAGACGGTGAATGAGACGGCGTTGGTGTGCGGAAACATGGGGCCGCCGTCGAAGGCGTTGAACGCCATGCCGTCGAGTTCGAAGTCCACGATGGCGCCGCCCTCGGCCGGGCCGGAAGGGATGGGGACGACGCTGGTGATGCGGGAGTTGGGGAAGAGGGAGACGTAGAGGTTGACGGCCTCCTCCGCGTTGTTGTCGAACCAGAGGGACGGCGTAATGCGCTGGGTGATGGGCATGAGCAGTCTCCTTGTTGCAGCGTGCGTTACTTGGGCGGGAGGGCGAGGGCGCGGCCGGTGGGGCCTGCGGCCCCCCGTTCATGCTTCGATTTCCCTCAGCACGAACGGTGGCTCCCTGCCCCTGACGGGGTCAGGGTGTACGGGGAATCGCGAGACGATCACTCGTCGTCGGCCTCGCTCTCAATACGGCGGCGACGGTCAGAAAGCGTCTCGTCTTCGTACATCCAGTACATTGGACCAGCTGGTGCCCATTTACTCCCTAGAATCTCGTGTGCGGCAGCTGAGAGACTTGTCTCGCGGCCGTTATAGGAAACCCTCCCGTCGCTAACGACCTCACAAGTAATGGCAGGGTCGTTGTACCAATGGATTTGGGACCCAACGGGGATGCGAGCAAAGGAAAACTTGAACGGCGGGCGCATCGGAGGCCTTTCCTCAACCACTTTGCCGTCCTCAATCTCTGGTGGCCGTTCCCCAAGTGCGATTTCCTCAATCGCGACCATTCTCAGGGCTGCCACTGCGCTGGCAAGGGGTACACCCTCAAAAAACTCACGGTTGCTTCTGACGCGCCTGTCCGCGAAAACTTCGTGGAGAGATCTTTCCACCATGGCGTAATCTGCGACAACAGCGGCGTAGAGGCAGTCGAATGGACGTGGCACACCTGTGCTGTCAAGGCTCCGCATTCTGTTTTGCAATGCTTGGTGCGTGTCGCTCTCTACCAGACCAATCTTAATGTAGCCTGGCATTGCGGCATTAGTCAGGATGTAGACGATGCCGCGCTTGGGTTGATCTTCCATTGATGACTCCATGCGTGTGCTTCACCCTCATCCCAACCGCCCCTCTGGATACCGGCGAAAGCCGGTAAAACGAGTGGGGTTAGCTGGTGACGGCGCCCTCGCTGGCGGTGCCTACGAGCTTGGCGTACTTGGCCATGACGCCAACCTCGTAGGGGATGGGACGGGGCTGCCAGGCTGCCCGGCGGCGGGCCATCTCCTCGTCGGAGATCTCCACGCTCAGGTCACGGCTCTCGACGTCGAGGTGGATGATGTCGCCTTCCTCGACGAGGGCGATGGGGCCGCCGACGGCAGCCTCGGGTGCGACGTGGCCGATCATCGGGCCGTGGGTGGCGCCGGAGAAGCGGCCGTCGGTGAGGAGGAGGACGTCGTTGCCGAGGCCGGCGCCCATGATGGCGCCGGTGACGGCGAGCATTTCCTGCATGCCGGGGCCGCCACGGGGGCCCTCGTAGCGGATGACCACGACGTCGCCGGCGTTGATCTCGCCGCGGGTGACGGCCTCGAAGGTGGCGCGCTCGCCATCGTAGACGCGAGCGGGGCCGCGGTGCTGCTGGTGGCGGGTGCCGGAGACCTTCATCACGGAGCCCTCGGGCGAAAGGTTGCCGCGGAGGATGACAAGGCCGCCCGTGGGCGTGCGCGGCGCGGTGACGGGGTGGACGACATCGCCGTCAGCGGCGGGGATGTCGAGGTCGTCGAGGTTCTCGGCGACGGTCTTGCCGGTGCAGGTGAGGCACTCGCCGTGAAGCAGGCCGGCGTCGAGGAGCTCGCGCATGACGACGGGGACGCCGCCGACCCTGTCGAGGTCGGACATAACGTACTTGCCGGCGGGCCGGAGGTCGGTGAGGTAGGGGGTGACCCGGCTGAGGCGGTCAAAGTCGTCGATCTTGAGGTCGACCTTGGCCTCGTGGGCGATGGCGAGCAGGTGCAGGACGGCGTTGGTGGAGCCCCCCATGGCGAGGACGACCATGATGGCGTTCTCGAAGGCCTCCTTCGTCATGATGTCGCGAGGCTTGATGC
>JAPPNT010000067.1:0-4071 GCA_028873745.1 Chloroflexota bacterium
AGCAGGAGGGACATTATCGATGTATAAGGACGCGCTGTTCCGCCGAATCGAGTCGGCGTGGGGGGAACTGCAGGACGCGCTCAGCGGACTGTCCGACGAGCAAATGCAGGAGCCGGGGGCCGTCGGTGAGTGGTCGGTGCGGGATTTGATGGCGCACGTTACGACGTGGGAGGAGGAGGCGCTCAAGGCGCTGCCCGTCATCATCGTGGGCGGCAAGCTGCCACGCTACGCGAGCGTGGGGGGCATCGACGCGTTCAACGCTCGGCAGCAGGAGGCCAAGCGACACCTGAGCCTCGACCGGCTGCGGCTGGAGATGGATGCGACGCACCAGCGGCTGCTGGGGGTGCTCGACCGGACGGCGGAGTCGGTCTACGCGAAAGAGGGGCGCTTTCTTCGGCGGCTGCGGCTGGACACGTACGGGCACTGGCGCCTGCATGCAGCGGACGTACGGCGATGGCGAAAGTCGTGGGGACTGTAAATGGGCCGAGAATGAGCCCCGCAATGTTGCCACAGCGTGGTACACTTGTCGCATGGAACAACAGGAAGCTCCTGTATTCAGTGCGCCCCACGACCGGTCATTCTTTCAGATGATCAACTTCTACATTGCCATTGGCGTTGTGATCTTTGGCCTCTGGACGGGTGAACTCTTCCTCGCGACGCTGGGGTTTGTCGTGGGGGCGGTGTACTGGTTCACGACGCCACGCTACTATCACATCCTCGGCGACCGCCTCGTGGTCATGTACGGACAGCCTCGAATCCTCGCCATCCCCTTCGACGCGATCTTCGACGTCAACATCGTTCGTGTGCCGCTGACGTCGGGCATCTTCGTGCGGCGGGTGAACAAGGCGGGCGTCATCATCCGGCCCCGAGACATGGAAGGGTTCGTGAGCCAGCTCTGGATGGCGCTGAACGCCGCGGGCGCCCCCGCCGCAGAGAACATGCTGGCGCAGCAACCCACGACACTCGACGTGCCGGAGGCTGCTGACGACAATGCCTCGGATGGAGCGGACGCGCCGCCCGAGGACGACATTCGCGCCATCGACGGTCAGGACGAACCGAACGGCCCGCCCTCAGGTCGCTGACGCCGAGGGCCTCGGCCGGCGTAGAGGGAGGGCTTCGTGGCAGACACCGTCAACGTAGGACTTCGCATTCCGTCCATTCACCCCTGCGACACCGACGCCCTGCGCAGCTTTGTGCTGGAGGCTGAGGCGCTGGGGTTCCACTCCATCTGGGTGGGCGACCACGTCTTCTACCGCGTCGACATCCTTGACCCGATGACAATGCTGACGTGGGTTGCCGCGCAGACTACTCGCGTCCGGCTGGGCACGGCGGTCATGCTGACGGCGTACCGGAACCCCGTGCTGCTGGCCAAAGCGGCCTCGTCGCTCGACCACCTCTCCGGCGGGCGGCTGACGCTGGGCGTGTCCATCGGCGGCACGGAAGCAGAATACAACAGCCTGGGCGTGGCGATGAACAAGCGCGTGACACACCTGCGGGAGAACGTCGCCATCATGCGGCGGCTGTGGGCCGAGGAGGACGTGGAGTACGACGGCAACTTCCACCGCATCGAGGGCGGGACGATGACGCCCCGGCCGGCGCAGAAGCCCGGCGTTCCCATCTGGTTCGGCGGCAACAGCGAGGTCATGCAGCGACGGCTGGCGGGAATCGCGGACGGGTGGATCGGGCCCGGCGGCGCTCCCGCGGACAACTTCGTGGCCGGCGTGAAACGGGTACGCGAGTTTGCGGAAGAGCAGGGCAGGGACCCGGACTCGCTGGGATTCGGCAAGCTGATCAACGTCAGCATCGACCCGAGCCGGGAGCGGGCGCTTGCGCTGGCCCGGGCGCACTGGAACTCGTACTATGGGCCGAACTTCAACGTGGAGCGCTCGGCGATCTGCGGCGAGCCCGAGGAGGTCGGCGCGGCGCTCCGGGAGTTCGGCGAGGCGGAGACGCCCGAGGTGACGCTCGCCATTGAGATCTCCAACCTGGACCTGGAGCAGCTGCAGCTGCTGGCCGAGACCATGGGCGTGAAGCCCGCCTAGAGGAGCAAAGCGATGGATGCGGGACTAGTCGGGATTGTGGAGGCCGGTGAGCCCCAGATGCTGGCCACGGGGTTCGTGTTCACCGAGGGGCCGCTGTGGGTTGCGGAGGGCTACTGGCTGTTCGTCGACGTGCGCACGAGCCACGTGTACAAGGTCGTGCCGGGCGGCGAGGCGGAGGTCGTGCGGGCGAACAGCGACCAATCGAACGGCATGACGTACGACATGCAGGGGCGCATCCTGGTGTGCGAGATGGAGAGCCGGCAGGTGCAGAGGTGGGAGAGCGACGGCTCGCTGACGCCCATCGCGACGCACTGGGACGGAAAGCGGCTGAACCGGCCGAACGACGTCATCTGCGCGTCCAACGGCGACATCTACTTCACCGACCCGGGCATCCGCATGGAGGAGCACGAGAAGGAGTTGGACTTCTTCGGCGTGTACCGCCTGAGCCCCGACGGGGACCTGCAGCCGGTCATCAAGGACTTCGACTTCCCGAACGGCCTGGCGCTGTCGCCGGACGAGAAGACGCTGTACGTGGCGAATACGCGCCCCGACATGCTCATCCGTGCATTCGACGTGCAGCCCGACGGGTCGGTTGCCAACGGCCGGGTCTTCGCCGAACTGGTGTCGGACGCACCCGAGGGCGCGCCGGACGGCATGAAGGTGGACACAGCGGGCCGGGTGTTCTCGACGGGGCCCGGCGGGTGCTGGGTGTACAGCGCAGAGGGCGAGCACCTGGGGACCATCGTGCTGCCGGAAGTGCCCGCCAACTGCGCCTTCGGCGGGGACGACTACCGGACGCTTTTCTTCACGGCTCGGACGTCGGTGTACTCGGTGCGGGTGACCACGCCGGGGGTGCGGCCTCCGGGGGCGCCGTAGGGGGGCTAGAACCGCCAGCCTTCCCGTTGCATCAACCCTTCCAAGTTGGTGTGTTGAATGTGGAAATAGTCGCACATATTGGGCACTCTAGCTGCGTTCGGCCTGTCGGCTGCTTCCTCCGTCACAACCAGACATTCCTCCAACGACGCGCCTGCCTTGGCAACTAGATACGGGTCGGCAACGGGGGCACCCGACGCAAGGGAACGCTCTGGGATGGCGTTGCGAAAGTGGGGCACGGCAAGGATGCGGGAAAGGTACTCCTGCTCGGCAGCGGTCGGGGGAGCGAAGAACTCCGAATTGAAGCCCTTCAACTCCCGGATCGCGTCCTGGATGGCACTTCGTGCGTTCAACTCTGCTTCAACTTCGCTGACGGAGCAGGCTCTCCCCTCCCTGACAAGAGAATGAAAGAGGCTCCACAAGGTAGGAAATTGGTTCGGGTAAAAAGACCTGTACAGTTGGCTGATGGTGTTTGTGTCCAAGATGTAGATCATTGGCGCGCCAGTGCTCTGGAGTCGAGCCAGTTCTCAAGCCCGGGCACCCTAGCCGCCTTGAGGCCCAGGTATTCCGAGAGTTGGTCCTGGTCGTAGTCGCCGCGGTAGTATCCGCTGAACGCCAGCGTGACATACTTGGCCCCTAAGTATGCGCCTTGGTTGGCGTAGTAGTCGCCTCCGCCGGAGCCGGATGCTTTGGGGTAGCCATGTCGCAACTCAGCTATCCTTTGGTCGTAGACTCGTTCATCAATCCATTGGCGTTGACGGTAGTCCAGCAGGATGACCTCTCGACTTACGGAGTACCGTGCCGCCAACGCTGCCACGGTCTCTTCATCCGGCACGCCGGGCTTAGCGTGTCGGCGGAAGTCGTCGTCGGGCACTAAAAGCTCGCCGGCAAAGGCGTTGCACGCGATTTCAACCGCTCTGTCCTCGCCGTACAGGAGTTCCACGTAGCGCTCCGGGTCTGTGCGTCCCAAGTGGCCAGCGCCAAAGAGCAAGTGACCAAGTTCATGGAAGAGTGTGAAGATCTGCCGGGTCTTGGCCTGCCCGTTGTTCAGGTATATCAGGGGATGCTTGGACGACGACAGAGAAAAGCCGGCGATGTCCGCCTGCTTGAAACTGCGCTTGAAGACCCAAACACCGCAGTCCTGGACAGCGTCGCG
>JAPPNT010000067.1:4081-6678 GCA_028873745.1 Chloroflexota bacterium
GTACGGGCCTCCGCCGCGAGCGATGCAACGGCGTCAGGCTGCGCCTTGGCGCTCAGCGCCGCTACGATGTCCTTGTCCGCAGGCTCGGCATACTGTGCGAGTTCTTCAAGGTCAAGCTGCCGAGCCCGTGCCAGGCGGATGGCGTACAGCGTGTCTGGCTCTAGGTCGCTCAGGACATCGGCAGGCTGCCTACGGAACTCGGCGACGACCGGCAGTTCGTCAGGGGGCTCCGGGAAGAAGAACAGCGCCGTCGGGCGATGGTAGAGGTCACGTACGAGATGTTCGAACTGCCGCCATGTTGGATGGGCCGATCCGTTCTCCCACGCGTTGACTTGATCAACTGATTTGCCCATCTGCTTGGCTACATGATCCAGGGTGTAGCCAGACTGTTCCCGCGCCCAACGCAGTACAGATGGGTTAATGCCGGTGGCGAGTTCCTTCATTGGAATTGCAGTCCTCAAGGAATCACTGGACGGAGTGCATGGTAGCATAATTCTTCGTCGTTACACTGTGCAGTTGTGTCATGTCTGTTGAATGTCTGAGCGGTAGCGCCACATGCCGCGCCATGCCAAGCCTACGGACAGGATCAGGCCCGCCCCCACTGTCCCACCTACGACAAGTGCCCCGCCCGGGCCGATTGCCTGAGCCATGAAGCCGGCTTCCGTTGCGCCTATTGCGTTGCCGCTCTGCGCGAAGAGCCTCGTGAACGCCGTTGCTCGACCTCGGTAGGCGTCCGGCGAGAGGAGCTGCGTCAGCGTCTGGCGGAGGACGAGGCTGATCGAGTCGGTGTACCCCAGAATGAGACTTGCGGCAAACCCCATCCAGAACCACTGCGACAGTCCCAGGAAGGCCAGACCGAATGCGTAGCACATCGCGGCGATGAGGAAGAGCGCGCCCTTTCTCCGTACCTCGCCGACCAGCAGCATCGTGATGAAGCCGAGCACGGCGCCAATGGCCGGCGCGGAGAAGAGCAGGCCCAACCCAGCGGGGCCGACGTGGAAGACGTCGCTGGCGAGGATGGTCAGCAAGGGGCGGAAGTACCCGACGGAGGAGAGGCCGAAGTCGGTGACGTACAGCCCGAAGAGGATGCGCCTCGACCACACGAATTGCATGCCTTCGAGCACCATGCCGAGCGACACTCGCCGCCGTGCGCCCTCGGGCTTGCCGGAAGTGCGGATGAGGGCTGGGATGACGGCGGCGGGCAGGAGGATGAAGGCGTTGATGATGTAGGTGGTCCCCGCGCCGAGCGTCTCCACCATTACCCCGCCGAGCAGCGGGCCGAAGAAGAAGGTGACCTGCTGCAGGCTCCCGTTCAGGGTCACCGCGTTCATCAGGTGCGTCGAAGGGACGAGCTTGGGCACGAGAGAGTTTCGGGCCGGGCCCTGCGCGACGGTGATGAGGGCGGTGAGGCTGGTGAACCCGAAGACGTGCCAGACTTCCAGGCTGCCCGTAAGCAGCAGCATGCCTATGCCGAGCGGGGGAAGCATGCTGAAGGCGTTCACGGCCATGAGCAGCTTGCGCCGGTCGAAGACATCGGCGAGGGCGCCCGCGAAGAGGCCGAGGGTGAGGGCGGGGATGACCTGGAAGATGCCGGTGAAGCCGACGAGGAGAGCCGACTCGGACAGGTCGTAGACGAGGTAGAGGTTGAAGGCTTGCCGCATCTGGTTGGCAGAGCCGGAGAAGAGGCCGCCGAGGAAGAGCAGGCGATAGTCGCGGAACGCCAGCGAGGCGAGGGGGTGGACCCTGGCGCTCAAAGCTGGCGGGGACTGGTCAGGCCGGGGTTGCTGGGCCATGTTCTTTGCGCTGCTCACTCCACCAGCATGTCGCCGGCGGGGTAGAGGAAGCGGACGCGGGTGGGCTGGGGCATGGTGTCGTCGAAGTAGTCGTCGACGGCGTCGAGGGCGTTGATGCGGAGCTCCTGCATGGTGTCGCCGGTGGCGATGATGCCGAAGGCGCGGGCGTTGGCGACGTAGCTGCCGTTGCGCGGGTCTACGCTGACCTCAAAGACGAGTTCCGATTCCGGGTTAGACTGCATGGTTGCCTCGGTGCGTGGGAGTGTGCCGGCGGCGGTTGCCGCGTGATGCAGTATACCGCATCGGTGGCGGGACCCTTCGACAAGCTCAGGGCGAATGGTATGGGGGCGTGGCGCCCTTCGACAGGCCCCTTCGAGAGCCTCAGGACGGGGTCAGGGCGAACGGCCCGCCGGGGAGCAGGCCGACTCTTTTCGGGCTTCTTGTAGATAGGATTTTCCCATTCTTTGCGTCAGTTCCTTTCCCTACGATTTGACGTGTCGCCAGATACGCACCACGGAGTCGTTTCGCCGCGAAAAAAATTCGACTCGCCGGGAAATCCGTAGCTGGAAACGACTCCTTCAGATACGGAGTCGATTTCCGAAAACGGCTCGAACGGCTACCCGGGCTATGGGGGCCGGCAGCGGCGCCCGCCCGCCTGCTGGCGAGGCGACGGGCGATTCGCGAGTCGTCCCTACGGAGGAGGCACGCGGGGGCGGACATGGGTTCCCGCCTGCGCGGGAACGACGAGCAGGGGAGGTGGGCGGGTGTCGCGTGTTCGTGTTGCATAAGGGCAGGGTAGCGGGG
>JAPPNT010000137.1 GCA_028873745.1 Chloroflexota bacterium
CACCAGGAACTTGTTGTAGTGGTACGCCGCGTCCGACGCGAAGTACGTGGGCAGCCCGTTGCTGCGGATGAGGACGTTGTCCTTGTCCTCGCCCAGCGCCGTCGAGACGAACCACGTCGCGCCCTCGCGCTGCGTCACGTGCCCGCCCTCGCGCAGCATCCGCATCGCCGTCTCGTAGTCCGAGTCCTCGAACAGGCTTTTCTCGCTGAACCACACGTCGAACTCGACGCGCAGCGCCGCGAGGTCGTCCCGGATGTTGTCGATCATTCGCCCGATGCCGATGTCGCCGATTGCCCGCACGCCCTCGTCCTCTGCCATCTGCAGGAAACTGTCACCGTGCGATTGCGCGAGCTCCGCGCCCATCTCCACCATGTAGTCGCCCTGGTATCCGCCAACCGGCAGCTCAGCGTCCTTGCCGAGCGCTTGCGCGTACCGTGCAAAGAGCGATTGGTGGAACAACTCAATCTGGCTGCCAGCGTCGTTCAGGTAGTACTCGCACGAGACGTCGTAGCCCGCCGCGCCCAACGCCGACGCCAGCACGCTGCCGATGACGGCCCCCCGAGCATGGCCCACGTGCACGGGCCCCGTCGGGTTGACGCTGACGAACTCGACCTGCACGCGCTTGCCCGCGCCGGTGTCCGTCGAGGCAAACGACGCGCCCGCCTCGAGGACGGTCTCCACCTGCTGCTGCAGCCACGCGGGCGAAAGGGTGAAGTTGATGAAACCGGGCGGGGCGATCTCCACCGTCGCGATCTCGCTGTCCGTCGCCACGCACTGCGCGATCGCCTCGGCAATGTCCATGGGCCGCATCCGCATCGTGCGGGCCAGCTTCAGCGGCGCGCTGCTCGCGAAGTCGCCGTGGTCGGGGTTCTGCGGCCGCTCCACGATGCCCACGGGCGCTGGGACGGTGGGAAGGGCCTGGCTGTCCTGCGCCTTGCTGAGGGCCTCGTTCACGCGGGCCGTGACAAGGTCTCTAACGTGCATGGTCACTCACGCCTTGCGGTGGAAAAGCGTCACCGCTGAAAAAAAGTTGGGCACGCCTTGAAGCATGCCAAGTACAACAAGTATATCGCATTCCCGAAACGAAGGTGAAACGAAAGTGCGGCTACGCCAGCGCGTCGATGGCGACGCGCCCGCCCGCCAGCACGTCGATGTGCAGGCTGTGACCCCGCAACAGCCGCATCCCGACGAAGGAGATGCTCTCGGCGGCGTAGACGTCAATGCGGCGGGGAAGCCCGTCCCAGAGCAAGGTGACCTGGTATATCTCCATCGTGACCTCGCTGCCGTCGGCCAGGAGAATAGGGGCCGTCCCTGCAGAAACTACCCCCAACTCGGCGACCAGTCTGGGTGGCAAGGTCAGGAATTGGTTGAAACCCGTGTCCACCACTGCGTCAACCGTGCGGGTCTGACCTGACGGCCCCTGTATCGTAACGGGTATGACTGCTTCAAAGTCGGCGTTGACTGTTCCCTCTATCATGCGGCGCCCTGGAAGGACCGCCACCCCATGCGGGCCACGTATCGACGCCCCACACAAAGCAGCCAGACGTTCACCGCCTCCGGGCGCTCCGCTCGCAGCCTGTCCGACGCGTCAAGTAGCTCCTCGCCGATCGCCCAACCGCCGCTGTCAACGTCGATGGCAACGAACTCACCGTCGTGCTCAGGCTCAACCTGCGGGCGGACGTCGCGCTCGTAGATAGCATCGCCCCGGCGGGCGATTTCTTCACCGGGGATGGTAGGAAGCCTCCGGTCCGACGCTTCCTTCGATGGCGTGTCCCTGTCCGTCATGGCATCTTCCTCCGGGAGACGCTTGGCCGCCTGAGGCCAGTGTAGCACGGTACGGCGGGTGTGGGTCTCCGCTCGCAGAATGAAGGTGAAGCGAAGGTGCGCGCCTACCCCTGTGCCGCAATCCGCGCCGCCAGCTTCTCGACTGCCTCCGCCAGCCCCCGGTGCTCGTCCAGTTCGAGCTTCGGGTCGCGAGCGAGAATCGCGTTCGCCTCGTCCCGCGTCGCCGTGACGAGCCCCACGTCGTGCAGGTCCGCAAGCAGCAGGTCCGGCAACCCGCTCTGCCGCGTGCCCGCGAGCTCCCCCGGCCCCCGCAGCCGAAGGTCGGCCTCGGCCACACGAAAGCCGTCACTCTCCTGCTCCAGCGCCTCCAGCCGCTCGCGGGCGTTGTCGCTGACCTCGTCCGCCATGAGGATGCAGTACCCCTGCGCCTCCCCCCGCCCGACACGCCCCCGCAACTGGTGCAGCGCCGACAGGCCGAAGCGGTTGGCGGCTTCCACCATCATCACCGTCGCGTTCGGAATGTCGACGCCCACCTCCACCACCGGCGTCGACACAAGGATGTCCAGCTCCCCGTCGCGGAACTTGTCCATCGCGGAGTTCTTCTCGGCCAGCGTCATGCGCCCGTGCAGCAGCCCGACGCGCAGCTCTGGGAACACCTCCTCGGACAGCCTGCGGTGCTCCTCCACCGCCGCGCTCACCTGCAGCGCCTCCGACTCGTCGATGATGGGGCACACCACGAATGCTTGGTGCCCCTCCCGCACCTCCTTGCGAATGAAGCGCACGGCCTGGTTGCGTTGGTCGGGCCGCAGCCACCGCGTCTTGTTGGGCGTCCGCCCCGGCGGCAACTCGTCGATGGTCGAGATGTCCAAGTCGCCGTACACCGTCAGCGCCAGGCTGCGCGGGATGGGCGTCGCGCTCATGCTGATCAGGTGCGGCCGCAGCCCGCCCTTGCCGGTCAGCGCGCTCCGCTGCGCCACGCCGAAGCGGTGCTCCTCGTCGACGACCGCCAGCGCGAGGTTCGGGATGTCCGTCGCCTCCTGCAGCAGCGCGTGCGTGCCAACGACGATGTCGACCGCGCCGTCGCGCACCTCACGCCGCAGCGCCGCCTTCTGGCGCTGCGTGTGGCTGCCCAGCAGCAGACCGACGACCACCGGCCTCGGCAGCGGGTCCAGGTACAGCGCCAGCCGGTTCGGCGCGTCGATAGGCCGACGGTGCGCCTCCAGCAGCCGTGAGATCGTCTGAAAGTGCTGCTCCGCCAGAAGCTCCGTGGGAGCCATCATCGCCGCCTGGTAGCCGTGGGCCGCTGCGTTCAGCATCGCGCCCAGCGCCACCACGGTCTTGCCGCTCCCAACGTCCCCTTCCAGCAGCCGGTGCGCCGGCATGACCTCGGCGATGTCGTCCAACACCTCCCGGAGCACCCGTCGTTGGGCGCGCGTCAGCTTGAACGGCAGTGCGTCCACGTACGAGCGCAGCGCCTCGACGTGCATCGGCAGGTGCACCGCGGGCGCCTCCTGCCAGTTGTGCTTGCGCTCCAGCAGGAAGAGCTGCCGCACGATCATCTCGTCGAAGGCCAGCCGCCGCCGCGCCTCAGCCTTCGCGTCGTCCGACTCCGGCCGGTGGTACGTCCCCAGCGCCTCAGCGAGCGGCAGCAAGCCCTGCCGCTCCCGCACGTCCTCCGGCAGCGATTCCTCCAGCCGGGGCAGCCACGCGTCCAGCGCGTTGCCGATGATGCGACGCAGCGTCCGCTGCGTGAGCCCCTTCGTGGCCGGGTACACGGGCACCAGGCTGCCCGGCGGAGGCGGCTCGGCGTCGTCCGGAAGGACCTCGTAGTTGCCCGCTTCCAGCGTGGGTCTGCCCCGGTACGCCCGGAAGTACCCGCTTACCAGGATGCGGTCGCCGTTCTTGATCGTTCCCGCCACGTAGGCCTGGTTGAACCAGACCACCTGCACGTTGCCCGTCGCGTCGCCGACGACCGCATCCGTAGCCTGCATCTGCTGCCCGCGCCCGAACCCCCGCCGTCCGACGCTCCACACCGTCCCGACGATGGCCTTCTCCCCCGCGCCGTCCAGCTCCGCCACCGTCGACACCGCCAGGTGCCGCGCAGGGTAGTGCCGCAGCAGCCCGTTCACGGTAGTGACGCCAAGGTTCCCCAGCTTGTCCGCAATGCCCGGCCCGATGCCCCGCACAATCGTCGCCGGCGACTCCAGCGACGGCGCGGCCGGCGCAGTAGACAGCCGCCGCGCCGGCACCGCCCGCGCCGCCGTTCGCCCTGAACCACCCCCACCCGTTCGCCCTGAGCCTGTCGAAGGGCCGCCCGCCCCTTCACCCTCAGCCGCGCCCAAGTGGTCCCCCAGCGCCGTCAGCGCCTCGTGCACCCACCGCTCCCGAAGCTCCGGCGAGAGGTCGCGGTATCGCCGCTGCGCCAGCGCCGACGTCAAGCTCGTCGGCAGCGAGTCGGCCTCCTCTTCCGTGAGCTCTGCCCGCCACCGGTCGAGGAATCGCCCCAGCCCGCCCACCACCGCGCGGTCGTCATACCCCCGACGAGCCTCCAGCTCCAGCACGCGCCGGAAATCCCGCAGCCGCTGTGCAAATGAAGGGACTCGCTTGGTCGTCACGGAGCACCTCGGTTGAAGTGACAGCATTATCGCATGGAGGGTGTGGGGCGGTTCCAGAGGGTGATGACCCCTTCCTCGTCGGCCCTGCGCAGGCAGCAACCCTGCAAACCCAACCCACCCGTTCGCCCTGAGCTCTGTCGAAGGGCGAGGGCCTCCCATGTGGCGGACAACAAACAGCCCTGACAACCGCTATATTGACAATGTTTGTTGTCCTATAGGATATTCCGTAGCGGCGTCTTGCCTCCGTCCTGCTGTGCGGGATGCGGACGGCAAAGTAACGTGAGGAGGTTGTGGTGATCATGCGGACCGGCGGCTCCTCGGTTACCTCCCCCGCGAACGTCCGTCCGCTGAGCCCGGCATGAGCGCCTTCAATCCCGCTCCGCCCATCCGCCGCTGGCCTCTGCAGGCTGCCGCCCTGCTCCTGGCCCTCGCCGTCCTGCTGCTCTCCCCTGGGGCTGCCCGCGCCCAGTCGGCTGTGCCTACCGTGACCGGCGTCGCCATCACCTCCAGCGCCGGCCCTGACGCAACCTATGCCCTCGGACAGAGAATCCGCGTCACCCTCACCTTCAGCGAAGCCGTTAACGTCTCCGGAACGCCGCAGGTCGCGATCGACATGGATCCCGCCGGTTGGGGCACGAAGTTGGCCAACTACCTGCGCGGCGGCGGCGGGACCCATCTGACCTTCGCCCACACCGTCGTCGAACCCAACTACTCAACGCAGGGCGTTGCCGTGCTCGCCAACTCCCTGGCCCTCAACGGCGGCTCTGTCACGTCCGTCTCGTCCGGGACGGCGGCCGCCCTGTCCCACGCCGGACTTGGCCATGACCCCAACCACAAGGTGAACTGGCAGATGATCGCGCCCACCGTCACCGGCGTCGCCGTCACCTCCGACCCCGGCGGCGACGACACCTACGCCATGGACGACGTGATTGAAGTCACGCTCACCTTCAGCGAAGCCGTGGCGGTGACCGGAACGCCGCAACTTGCCATTGACATGGACCCGGCGCACTGGGGGACCAAGTGGGCCGCCTACCACGGCGGCAGCGGCTCAACCAGGCTGACCTTCACACACACCGTCGTCGAACCCAACCTCTCCACCCGGGGCGTCGCCGTGCTGGCCGACAGCCTCCGGCGCAACGGCGGCACAATCCGTTCCGTCTCGACGCAGACCGATGTCCAGCGCGCTCACGCCGGGCTTGACCACGATGCCGGCCACAAGGTGGACTGGCGGATCGCCGGTTGTGAGCGGACCGCCCCCTCCTCCGTCTCCGCCCTCACCATCGGCCAGGGTGCCGTCGTTTCCTGGACCCTGCCCGCTGACCTCTCCGGCGCCTGCCGGGTCACCGGCTTCGTCGTCTCCGCCGTCCACCTGGAAGAACCCTTTGAGCAGCGCCACCATATCATTGACCCGGAGGCGCGCTCCCACACCATCCGCGGCCTGATCCCCGGCGACCACCGCTTCGCCGTCAGCGTCGAGTACGCTGAGGGCGAGTCCGAAGATTTCGAGGTCGCATACGCCAACAACGTCCCTGACGCCTGCATTTCGCTGGCGATCAAGCCCTACGCCCGCAACGCCGTCAGCGGCCGCATCACCAGCGTCAACGGCACCGGCTGCGAAGCCCGTGAGACCTTCGACCTCGAACTCAAGCGCTCCAGCGACGACTACTGGCGGGGCTACAGCGCGTTGCCGTGGAGGTACGTCGACACGCAAACCGATGCCAGCCAGCCCCACTTCATCTTCTACGGCATCGATCCCCACGTCGCCTACGACTTCCGCATCTCCGCCTATGACGCCTCGGACAGCAAGTACTCGACCACCGCCCAGAGCGTCACCATCAAGGCCCAGGATCCCTCGGCGACGTCAGCAGCTGGCAGCCCGAGCGCCCGCTTCCTTGCCAACAACAACGGCAACATCGTCGTCTCCTGGAACAGTTACAGCGCGCCGACTGGACGCACCGTCACCGGGATCGCCCTGGAGATCAAATCTTGCTCCGACCCCGCGATGGCGTCCTGCGACGGCGCCGTCATGTCAGCTTGGGTGCCCGTCTCCACGGAATCCAGCGCCCAATGGTTTACACGCTACCACCGTTTTACCGGATTGACCAATGGCGTGTACTACACCGCTCGCGTCGCGGCCCGCACCCACGCCAGCAGCGAGCCGGCCTCGACCGCCACCGACGCCTGGACTGCCTGGCTTCCGGCCACCCGGGTCTGGTC
>JAPPNT010000065.1 GCA_028873745.1 Chloroflexota bacterium
CGCGCACCTCGCCGTCGTCGCCGGTGACGGCCACGGTGCGCTCGCCCGAGATGCGCCCGTGCCCGCGCACGAGCGCAGCGTCAACCGACGCCAGCCACTGCACCTGCCCCTCGTCGTTCCAGTTGCTCGCGAACGCGTTCCGCGCTCGCAGCGCGCGCGAGACGTCGATGCCGCCGGTGATGGCCCCTCGCAGCGAGGGCACCCGCCGCGCCACCGAGAGCGCCTCCTGCGGCCGCAGCAGCGCCTTGCTCGGCATGCACGCCCAGTAGGAGCACTCGCCGCCCACCAGCTCGGACTCCACGACGGCGGCTGTCAGCCCGCCCTCGTGCACCCGGCCGGCCACGTTCTCGCCCGCCGGCCCGCCGCCGATGATGACAACGTCAAACTCGTCCGCCATGTCGTCCTCCTTGCACGGCGGGCCTCAAGGCAACGGCCCTGCCGCGTTCGATTCGCACACTCCGTCTACTTCCATGATACCCCGCATGGGAGTCGTCAAATCGCGTTCACGAGGTAGAGCCCGGCGAGGGCCAGCACGACGCCACCCAGCATGAGCACCGCGGGCCCGCCCTTCGGCGTTCGGACGCCCGCCGGCAGCGACCGCCGCAGCCGGACGCGCCAGTACAGCCCGCCCGCCAGCATGCCGATGCCCAGCCAGAACACCACGTCGCTGAGCAGCACTCGAGGCACCTCTCCGCAGGATGCGCCTATGCTATCATCGAACGAGGGGCCCGTAGCTCAAGGGCAGAGCAAACGACTCATAATCGTTGGGTTGATGGTTCGAATCCATCCGGGCCCACCAACCCTGTGCAATGGCATTGACGGGCAACCCTCGATGAGGAACTGTCCAGATGGCGGAGAAGACCACAAAACGGCCGGCTCGACCCTCAGCGCGGCCGCCGCTCGTGCCCAACGTTGAGGGCGTCGTCCTCCTCTCCGGCGGCAACCCGCAGATTGCGAAGGGCGACGGCGACGGCCCGGTGCAGGCCTACATCGCTGCTATGCCGGAGTGGAAGCGCGACGTCGGCCGCCGCCTCGACGCGCTCATCGAGCGCGCCGTGCCCGGCGTGAGGAAGGCCGTCCGGTGGAACACGCCCTTCTACGGCGTCGAGGACATGGGCTGGTTCCTTGGCTACCACTGCTTCGCGAAGTACATCAAGGTCACGTTCCTCTACGGCAAGCAGCTCGACCCCATGCCGCCCGTCGACTCCAAGGACCCGGACGCGCGCTACTACCACATCTACCAGGACGGCATCGTCGACGAGGCGCAGCTCGAGGACTGGGTGCGGCAGGCCGCGAGGATACCGGGGTGGAAGGGGTTTTGAGGGGACGGAGGCTAGCCAGACATGACCGATAAACTCGTTCTGTACCTCTACGAGTCTTGGAACTACCTTGATGGAGCCCTCGCAGGCCTCACGCGAGAAGAAGCGACAACCCAGCACGATGGCGGGAGCAGTTTCGCGTGGACGGTCGGGCATGTCACCACCATGGTGGACTCCTGGATCAACACCAACTTCCAGGGCCTGCCACCTCACCCATTCATCAGCGGAGGACGCTTCGGCATCGGCGGAACAGGTGCGTGCGACGAGTGGGAGGAGATTCTTGTGGCAACCGGAGAAGTCCGCGAGAAAGCGCGAGCGTTCCTGGACTCCGGACCACCTATCGACAGGGTCATCCCCTATGCCGGATCAATCGAGTTCCTCAGGGAGACGGGCCTGCGCTTGAGCTACGCCCTATTGAGGATCGCGTCCCATCACTTCATTCACGGCGGCGAGATCGTAGCCGCCCGCTCTCTTCTTGGGCACGACACGGACAGCCTATTCGGTCCTGACTGGGGCAGGCCCCTCGCGTGACCCACTGGCGAAGCGTTTCAGGGAATGCCCTGCGCCATCTACCGCCCCTTCCGCTTGGTGGCCGTTGCTATTAGCTCGGCTTTGCGTAGGCGGAGGTTGTGGGGGGTGACCTCCAGGAGCTCGTCGTCGGCTACGAAGGCGAGCGCCTCCTCGAGGCTCAGGCGGACGGTGGCGTTCAGGCGCTTGGCGACCTCGGCCGTCGACGAGCGCATGTTGGTGAGCTTCTTTTCCTTGCAGACGTTGATCGGAATGTCGCCTTCGCGCCGCTGGGAGCCGACGATCATGCCTTCGTAGACCTTCGCGCCGGGGTCGATGAACGTGTCGCCCCGGCCCTGCGCGTTCAGCAGTCCGTATGTGACGGCAACGCCCGCCTCGGACGCCACCAGCGCGCCGCCCCTGAACGAGCGTATCTCACCCTCCAGCGGTTCGTAGGAGGTGAAGGCGCTGTTCTTGATGCCGTCGCCGCGCGTGGTGCGGAGGAAGAAGGCGTTGAAGCCGATGAGGCCGCGCGTGGGGATCTTGAACTCCAGGTGCACCAGCCCGTTCTCGTCGTAGCGCATGTCGCGGAGCTGGGCAAGGTGGGCGGACAGGTACTCGGTCAGCGGGCCGACGTACTCTTCCCGCGTGCTGATGTTCAGAATCTCGAAGGGTTCGTAGACCCTCCCGTCGATCACCTTGTTGACCGGCGTGGGGCGCGAGACCTGGAACTCGAGTCCCTCCCGGCGCATGGTCTCGACGAGGATCGACAGGTGCAGCTCCCCGCGGCCTGAGACGACGAACTCGCTGGGGTTGGGCGTGACGTCGACGCGAAGGCTGACGTTGGTGCGCAGCTCGCGCATCAGCCGTTCGTGGAGGGTGCGCGACGAGCAGTGGACGCCCTCCGTGCCCTTGAACGGCGACGTGCTCACCCCAAAGGTCATGCGCACCGTCGGCTCGTTGATGGCGATGGTCGGCAGGGCTTGCGGGTCCTCCCGCGACGCGATGGTGTCGCCGATCGACACCCCCTCCGGGCCGGTCACGGCGACGATGTCGCCCGCGTAGGCCTCCGCCACCTCGACGCGCTCCATGCCGTGGAACACGAAGACGAACTCTATTGTCTGCACGGTGGCCTCGCCGTCGCGGCCAAGCACCACCACCTCGTCCCGAGGCCGGAGGGTGCCGTTGGAGATCCGGCCGACGGACACCTGCCCGACGTAGGTGTCGTAGTCCAGCGCCGCCACCAGCATTTGCAGCGGCGCCGCGCGGTCGCCGGTGGGCGCCGGCACCGACGACAGGATCGACTCGAACAGCGGCTTCATGTCGGCGCCGGTCTCGTTCGAGTCCCTGGTCGCATACCCCTGCCGGGCCGACGTGTAGAGCACGGGGAAGTCCAGGTGGTCGTCGCGGGTGGCCAGCTCCAGGAACAGGTCCTGCACCAGCTCCTCGACCTCCGCCACCCGGGCCTCCGGCCGGTCGATCTTGTTGATGACGACCATTGGCGTCACATCCTGCTGGAGGGCCTGGCGAAGGACGTAGGTGGTCTGCGGCATGGGCCCGTCGACGGCGTCCACCAGCAGCAGGCAGCCATCGGCCATGTTCATCACGCGCTCGACCTCGCCGCTGAAGTCGGCATGGCCCGGCGTGTCGATGAGGTTGATGCGGACGTTGCCGTAGGAGACGGACGCGTTCTTGGCCAGGATCGTGATGCCCCGCTCCCGCTCCAGCGGGTTCGTGTCCATGATCAGCGACCCCACCTGCTGGTGCGGCCGAAAGACCTGGCCCTGCTTCAGCAGCGCGTCGACCAGGGTCGTCTTGCCGTGGTCGACGTGCGCGATGATGGCCAGGTTTCGTATTGTCTCGTTCCTGCATTCAGTCAAATCGAATCACCTCGCTATCCATGATAGCAGCAGGCAGGTCAAGCCGTCGGTTTCGAGGCTCGCCAAGGTGACCCTGGCCATTACGAGCCGCCCCAGATTAGGAAAGCTACGATTACGTTTGCAATGGTTGCGACGGTGATGACAACGGTCATCCCCGCAATCCACTTCGTTAGGCGAACCATGGCGTCCGTCTGATGCTGTTGGGATCGCCTGTTGATTTCGTTGAGAAAGTAATCGACACCCACGACCGTCGTTTTCGCCTGCTCGTCATGTCTTCTAACCAATTCCTCTAAGGAAAGCTTCTGGAGTTCTTCCAAAGACATTGCTCTATCACTCATGCAAAGCCCTCCTAAGGCGTCCGTTCAGGTTCACTTAGTTTGACAGCCCATAAATCAGTATAGGTTGTGGGGCTGACTGTTATTGCCGCCTCAGCCCCTAAGCCCTATCCTCACCCACGCCAATCCCACCAAGGCGAGGTGCCCATGCCCTACCTCCCCATCCCCGGCGTTGACCTGTACTACGAGGACACCGGCGGCGACGGCGTTCCGGTGGTCTTCCTGCACGCCCTCACCGGCACCGCCGACTCCTGGGTCCACCAGATCCCCGCCTTCACCGCCGCCGGCTACCGCTGCATCACGTACGACCGCCGGGGGTGGGCCCGCTCGCAGCCGAAGAGTTCGGCGGACCACGCCGAGGTCGGCAGCGACGACCTCCACGCCCTCATCGAGGGCCTGTCGCTCGAGCGGGCGCACCTCGTCGCGACGGCGGCGGGCGGCATCGTCGCCATCGACTACGCGCTCGAGCACCCGGAGCGCGTCCGCAGCCTCGTCGCGGCCAACACCATCGGCGGCGTGCAGGACGAGGCATACGTTGCAGTCCGGCAACGCCTGCGCCCGAAACAGATCCAGGACCTGCCCCCGGAGCTCCGCGAGCTTGGCCCCTCCTATCGCGGCACGGACCCCGAGGGCGTGCGGCGGTGGGTCGAAATCGAGGAGGCGGGCGGGCTGAGCGAACCCCGTCCCTTCCCGCCTGTCCGAGACGCCATCACCTTCGCGCGCCTCGCGAGCATGAACGTCCCCACGCTGGTGCTGGCGGGCGAGGCGGACCTCTTGTCGCCCCCGGCCCTCATGCGGATGCTGGCCGCCGGCATTCCCGGCGCCCGGTACCAGTCGATTCCGGAGGTGGGCCACGCGGGGTTCTGGGAGCGCCCGAACGTTTGGAACGGCATCGTGCTGGAGTTCATCGCGGGGCACTGACGACGGGAGGCGGCGGCCTCTAGCGCGGCGACGGCCCGGGGAACGACCACTGCCGCAGCACGGGATCGGCCTCGGCGCAGTCGAGCAGCATCAGGTCTCTGCGCACGTGGCTCGGCCCGCCCGTCGGCTCGCCCTCGCCGGGCGCGACGGCGACGCACAGCTCCGTGCCCGTCAGCATCAGCGCGCCGTCCTCGACGAGCGCGAACCGCTGCATCGCCGAGTCCGAGCACTCTCGAAGGAAGAGCTCGGACATCGCCTCAGCGCCGCCGGCCTCCAGGCAGAGGTCGTACGCGGGCATGGAGAGCTGGCCGGGGCCCGGTTCGTTCAGGGCGAAGATCTCATCGTCCGCGCCGGGCTTGCATGTGTGCGCCATCATCGCCGCATTCAGCCGCAGGTTCGCGCCGAAACCGGGCACGTCGACGCAGTAGAACTCGGGCTCGTCCAGCGGGTCGACAAGCTGCACAAGCGTCCGGCCCGCCACCGCCGCGTCGATGTCGAACCCGTCAGTGGCGGGGGGAGCGGTCGTCGGCGTGGCTGGAACGGGCGCGGGAGTCGGTGGGACGGCCGGCAGCGGAACTGCGGTCGGAGAAGACGCCTCGGCAACGGGCACCGGCGCCGGCGGGGGATCATCCGTCCCGCAGGCGGCAAGCGCAAGCAGGGTGAGGGCGGCGGCGAGTAATCGGAGCATGCCGTGCTCGACCGTGCGATGGGACAAGGCTGTCTCCCATGGATTGGCCGGGTTGGCTCGGGTTGGACCAGACTCCCTACTCTTCGGCATCCCCCAGGTCAGCCACTTTCTGGCCGAGCCGGGATATGAACGTCACAATGGCATTGATGATCCGGAGGGCGAACTCCAGGAGGACCAGGAACCCCATGTAGTACACGATGTTCTCGGTGTAGCCCTCTGCCTCCTGCAGGATGTCCAACGACTCTCCTATCGAGAAGAAAGACGCGTCGATGAGGAAGACCGCAAGGACTGCGAAGGGCAGGATCTTGGCCAGGTCGCGCGACAGGTCCTCGTCGTAGTAGGCCGTCACACGGATCGCGCTGACCGTCGCGAGCGCCACCAGCAGCGTCTCGGAGAAGCTCTGCCCCTTCGAGAGGAACGCGAGGATAGTCGTCAGGACTCCGAACCAGAAGAAGGCGAACACCGGGAAGACGATGATGTACTTGATGATGTAGAAGATGACCTGCATCGACTTGCGGAGCCACTTCACACGGGACTGCTCGTACCGGCTCATGTCCAGCTCGAACATGTCCTGCCTGGCGAGGAAGCGGTAGAACTTGAACACGAAGATGGCGTAGACGGTCATCCCCAGCACGTAGACCGCCACGTCCGACAGCAGGTCCAGTGCGTCATCGAAGCTGAGGCCCATGGAAAAGAGGTCGTTGATGTCCATTCCCCACATCCTTCAGGGCGCGAGCCCTGCCCCGCACGTGGCCGCCCCTCCCGACGGCCGACTTCCCGAACCTCCGCCCGTCCCTATGGGCAGTTGCGCGGCTTGGCGCCCGCCGAGTCGCGCAACTGCCCTTCACGAATCGGGCCACCTCAATGGCCGA
>JAPPNT010000209.1 GCA_028873745.1 Chloroflexota bacterium
CGTCGCGGTCGACCCAGAGGGCGATGGCGCGGCGGACGCGGGGGTCCTGCCAGGGGCCCTCCTTCAGGACGTTGAAGGCGAGGCGGAACATGCCGCCCTCCATCTCGGCGTAGAAGACATCGTCGCCGAGGTCCCGGTCGTAGCCGCGCCGGCGCTCGACGGTGAGGTAATGGCCGAAGCCGCGGGCGCCGCCGTCAAGGCGGCCGGAGCGGAAGGCGGCGTCCATGGCGGCGGGCTCGCGGATGATCACGTAGTCGATGCCGTCGAGAAATGGCATGGGGCGGCCGGCGTTGTCGGTCTCGAAGTAGGCGTCATTGCGCTGGACGCGGATGCGCGTGCCTCGGTCGTAGTCGTCGAAGGCGAAGGGGCCGACGCCGACGAGGCCGACGTCGAGGGGGGAGACGGAGACGTCGCCGGCCTGGAGGCGGGGCTCCATCAGGTGCTTCGGGTGGGCGAACTTGAGGCGCGGGTTGGCGAGGACGTCGAGGAAGAAGCGGTTGCGCTCTCCGAGGACGATGCGGACGCGGTTGTCGGGGAGGGCCTCGACGCTCTCGATCTCGCCGAGGTCGCCCTTGAAGTAGGCGGGGGCGCGCACCACCCCGTCGACCTCGTAGCCGTTGAGGGCGAGGTCGAACCAGAACTCGACGTCGGCGGCGGTGAAGGGCGTGCCGTCATGCCAGGTGACGTCGTCGCGGAGGGTGAAGGTCCACTCGGTGTGGCCGGGGTCGACGGTCCAGGTGGTGGCGAGGTAGGGGCAGGCGAGGTAGAGGTTCTCCCGGCAGCGCATGACGAGGTTGCCGGGGCCGAAGAGGGCGCCGCCGACGTGGTGGAGGGCGATGCTGCTGGTGCGCATGGTGTCAAAGCCGGAGGGTGGGTCGCCGCGGTTGGCGAGGACGAGGACACCGCCGTAGGGGCCCTCGGCGGGCGGAGGCTGGGGGGTTGGGGTGGCGAGGGTCAGGGAGGGCGTCGCGACAGGGTTGGCAGCGGCGGTGGGAGCGGCGAGAGGCGCGTCGGCGTTCGACGCGGGCGTGGGGTCATCGGCGGCGGTGCAGGCCGCCGCGAGGGCGAGGCACAGGGCGAGCAGGGCGAACGCGCGGCGTGTCATACAGCTATTGTGCTGGTGCAAATGGCGCGGCGGCAAGGATGGGCTAGCTGTATCGGGTTATCCAGAGCTCCTCGCCTTCATGGGTGAGTTCGCCGCTGGGTTGGAGGCCGAGGTGGGCTGCGACTCGTTGGGAGGCGGTGTGGCCGAGGGGGATGCTGGCCCGCAGCTCGGCGACCTGGAAGTAACCGAGAATCCACGCCGCCACACATTGAGCGGCCTCTGTTGCGTACCCCTGTCGCTGGAAGGGGGCGCCGATGACCCAGGCCAACTCGGCGGCATCGTCGGACACCGTGGCCTGGACGTACCCGACCGCGAGTCCGCCCTGGCCGAGCCGCAGTGTCCAGTTCAGCCACAGCTCATCGCTGGTGGGCGAGCGGCGTGTTTCCCAGCCTCGGATCCGCTCCCGGACATCATCGGCGCTTGCAGGCGGGGGATCTGTCGAGAACTCGTGGAGGGACGGTTCTTTCGGCAGGGCAAAGAGGTCTGGCGCATCGGCCTGCACCATGGGGGTGAGACCCAGTCGTGGCGACTGAAGTGTCCATGCTTTGCTGGCGGGGATCTCGATCACTTGCTTCTCCGGCTGGAGGCTGGGTGTGACTGCATTGTGGTGGGCGGCGCAGGCGCGGGCAAGGCCAAGGCTACCCGTAGACGGCGAGGATGACGGCGTCTGCGGGGTTGGCGGCGTCGAAGAAGAGGACGGCGCAGGGGCGGCCCTCGGTGACTTCGGCGGCGGGGATGTTGCGGGCTACCGGGACGCCGGCGAGCCAGGTGGCGAGGCTGCCGGCGATCTGGACGGTGGCGGTGTGGGCCGTCGTGTCGAAGGTGCGGATGCTGGCTTTGTGGATTTCCATTGGTTCCTCCAAGGGTTGGGTAGCCCAGCCCAATCCGTTCGGTTGACCCTTCGACAAGCCCCTTCGACGAGCTCAGGACGGGGTCGGGCGAACGGCTTGGGCTGCCGAACGGGTGAAATCACAGGCCGGTCAGGGTGATCCTTTGCTCGTACTTGGACGAGCCTACTCGGCGGTAGTCGAGCTCGATTCCAGCCACGCGCAGGCGCTCAGCGGCGCTGGCGCCGGGGGCGTGGACGGCTATGACGTCGTGGAGTTCGAGGGCGCAGCTGGGCGGGGCATGGATCTCGCCGGAGCGGGCTTCGCGGCGGGTGTGGGCGAGGATGCTGGCGGCGCGGGACTCGGCGGCGGCGGGGGTGTGCTGGTTTGCGTCGCTGAGCTGGAGGAGGCGTTCGCCGAGGAGGGGGAGGGCGGACCAGTCGAAGGACTCGCCGATGGTTCCCTCGGCGCCGAAGACCTGGACGCGGGTGGCTTCAGGGGCCGTCGCGGCAAGACGGACATGGCGGACGGGGTGGTACGTACCGAAGGCGTAGCCGGCGGCGTCCGTGGGCTGCGGGTTGGTGAGGCGGGCGGTGCTGCCCCGGAAGTGGAGGAGGTCGGGGGCGAGGGCCATGAGGCGTCGGACGGCGGTGGCGCCGGACTCGCCGGGGTGGACGGTGAAGGCGGGGCGGTGCGAGAGCATGGCCGCGCTGGGGTTGGGGGACTGCAGGCCGAGGCCGACGCGCTGGAGGATGAAGCCGAGAATTGACGCGAGGGCAGCCTCGCCGCGGGCCCAGGCGAACTGCCTCCGGGCGCGCCATGCTGCGAGGAGCGCCCAGCCATCGCCGGCGTGGACGACGAGGGACGCCTCGCCGCCGCCGTAGCGGCGCTCCCAGCCGGTGACCCAGAAAGCGGGGCCATCCGAGACCTCGACGCCGGAGGGGGTCTCGTAGCCGGGGCTGACTCGCAGCTCCGTGCCCGCGCGGATGGGGGAGTGGGGGCTGCCGACAGTGTCGTAACGGCCGTCGTCATTGCGGAGGGCGAGGGTGAGCGTGCCTCCGCGCGGGGTCTCGCGCATGGTGAGCGAGAGGACGTCGGCGGTGAGGTCGCGGGGCGCGGCGTCGAGGGCGGCGCGCCAAACGCCGTCGGGGGTGGCGAGCCAGAGGGCATTCGTGTTGCCAACAAACGCGACGCCATGGGAGGCGTCGGCTTCGAGCGGGACGGGGTCGGCCCAGGAGTTGGCGTCAAACGGCGTGTCGGCGAGGGTGTGGAACATGAGGGGGCGCTCGTAGCCGCCCGCGCCGGTGTAGCGTTCGACGAGGGTGAGGCGGGTGACCTCGGCGACGTGGAGGAAGGGCGCGTCGAAGGTGACGGCGGAGCCTGCGTCGGCGCGGGTGATCTCGCGGAGGGGCGACCATGAGCCGTCGTAGGTGGCGGACCAGACGCGGTTGCGGCCGGTGGCGTCCTCGCCGGTGACGGCGAGCCGCCACGCGGTGTCGGCGGTGGCCGCCGCACCAGCGGCGGTGGCGAGGCCGGTGACGCTCGCGAGGGAGTAGTCGTGGGCCTGCGGGGCGCTCCATGCGCCGCTCGTGCGGGTTGTGGCGTGGAGGCGGCCGTCGTCGCTCGCGAGGAAGAGGGCGGGGGCGCCAGCCGAGCTAAAGCTCGCTGCGAGGCGCTCGACTGTGCCGCTCGCGAGGGTGGCGGCGACGCGGCGGGCAGCCCACGTGACGCCGGAATCGGCGCTCTCACGGACGCAGAAGGCGCGGGGGTTGGCGGGGTCGCGGAAGGCGACGAGGACCGTCGCGCCGTAGGCGGAGGCGGCGACGTTGCAGGCCGTCGCGGCGGTGTCGAGGCGCGTCCACGTCGAGAAGTCGCTGGCCGGGCCGGGGGCGGCGACGCGCTGGACGTAGAGGGCGCCGTCGGCCTCGGCAACGCGGACGCGAACGAGGGAGCCGTCGGAGGGCATGGCGGCGGCGTGGTGGGAGGTTGACTCGTCGCCGTCGTGAAGACGGTCGCCTCCATGGAGGCGGGCGAAGTGCGTGCGCGGGACGCCCGCGCGCATGTCGAGGGCCTCGACGCGGACGTGAGGGCGGCCCGAGGCGGCGGTCTGTACGCTCAGGAGCGCGTTGGAGATGGCGCGCATGGCTAGGCCCCCCGGACGCGGAGGTGTCGCGGCGCGGAGTCGCCCTCGGGGTACATGCGGCGGACGCGGACGCCACGGCGGGCGGCGGCGCGGCCGAGGGCGAGCTGGAAGGCTTCGAGGCGCTCGTTGCCCCAGACGCGGTAGCGGCGGGCCGTGTCCTCGCCGCCGAGGTTGACGCGGTTGGCGGCAAAGCTGGCCCACGCGAGTGCGGCGTAGGCGGCGGCGCCCAGCGCGGCGGTGTCCTCCAGGTGCTCGGGGACGGTGGAGGAGGAGGCGTCCAGAGTGTGGAGCCTGGTGTAGTAGACGCGGAGCTGTTCGCCGCCGACGGGTAGGGCGTCGGTCTGAAGGGTGAGGGAGGATCCCCAGCGGCTGAAGGGGAGGAAGCAGGCGGGGTTTCGGCCGATAGGGTACTCGACGGCCTCGACGTCGAGGAGGCCGCTGAGGGAGGTCAGCGCCACCTCACGGCTGCCGGCGACGGCGGCGAGGGTGGCGACGGACTCGTCGGGGGCGGCCTTGCGAGGTCGTGGACGGCGTGCTGGACGTGACGGTCGAGCTCGTCGTCCGTCCAGCGCTGGGCGGCGGGGTCGTCGTCGCGAAGGTCTCGGCGGACGAGGGTGCGCATCTCGGCGATGTTCATGGCTGGCTCCTTTCGGCGGCTTCAGCGCCCTTCGACAGGCCCCTTCGACAAGCTCAGGACGGGGTCAGGGCGACCCTTCGACCGGCTCAGGGCGAACGGTTGGGTCAACTTCCCTCCGCGTGCCGTATCATGGACGGCGGGGGTGACGCTTTGGCCGCATTTATTGTTTTTGTTGTCGTGCTGTGGGCCGGGACCATGGGGGCCACGCTGCTGCTCGCGCGGTTCCGGCTGGCGTCCGGCGAGGCGTCGGTCTGGGACCACGTCATCGTGCGCGGGGCGGCGCTGCTGACGGTGTCTATCGCCATGTGGACGCTGGCGTCGCTGGCGGGGCGGGTCATGGCGATCACGAGCCCGGCGGCGCTGGTGCCGTACCTGTGGCTCATCGCGGCGGTCCCGCTGGCGGCGCCGCCGCTCAGGAACAACGGCAACACGCTCATCTCCTCGGAGCACTGGGTCTACCTCTCCATGCTGTTGACCGGGCTTGGCGGGTTTGCGCTGGCGGCGGTGATCATGGCCCGGGTCATCGCGGGCGGGGTGGAGCTGCAGTAGGGCCCTCGGCCCCTCCGCGCTGCGGCGCCCCACCACTGGATTCCTGCCATCGCAGGAATGACGATCCCGGGTTGACCCGTCATGCCCCCGCGCCCGATCCTACTACGAATTCCCTCAACACGAACGGACCCCACCACCCCGCTGGATTCCTGCTTTCGCAGGAATGACGAATTGGAGTTCAGGGGTGACGAGCGGGCGCGTCCCGCCCGTCACCCCCATGCCAGCCCTCCTCCTTCGAGGGGGAAGGGGTTTTTCCGGCTAGTCACGCACGCCCGTGAGCTTGGCGAGCTTGAGGGTGCTGAAGCAGGCGATTGAGACGTACCACTTCACCCGGACTCGCGTGGCGTCCTTGCTTTCGAGGCTGCCTACGCGCTCGGCGACGAGGCCGCCGGGGGCGGTGAGGCCGGCGACGGCGCCCTCGCCGAACTGGAGGGCGTAGATGGTGGATGCGTCCGTCGACGAGCCGGCGCGCTGGTCGTCGGCGATGTGGTCGGAGACGCCGACGGGGACGCCGTCGTAGTAGTCGAGCATCATGCCGAACTCGTTGCGGTCGGAGACGAGGAGGCCGCTGCCGGCGCCGCGGGAGAGGGCGGTGAGCTTGCGGCGGGATCGGCGGGACATGAGGAGCATGTGAGGCTTGCCGGCGACGACCTTGTCGATGAGCTCGTCCACCTTGTCGAGGGTGAGGGTGGCGCCGTCCGTGCCCATGGAGACGGTCTGGGCGGCGGTGGTGAGCTTGTCGATGCCGTCGAAGGACTTGGCGTCGGAGGAGGTGTCGCCGTTGACGAAGGTGTCCTCAAACGTGGCGCGGACGGCCTTGGCCTTGAGCTCGACGACAGCGGCCTCGAGGTCCTGGACGTTGGAGCGGGTGGCGCGGAGGTAGTTGTCGACATCGGCGTCGCCGCCGAGGATGGCGAGGGTGGCGGTGGCCTGAGTGAAGGTGGGGGTGGACTCGGCCCAGGCGTCGCCGACGGTGTAGAAGGCGGCCGAGGGGGCGGCGTTCTCACGGTTGTACGTGAGGCCGTTGCCGACAACCTCGATGAAGGGCAGGGCCTGGAGGACGGGGCTTTCCTTGACGATGGTCTCTATGACGCCGGCCAGGAGCATGTCGTTTGAGAGCTTCGCGCCCTCGGTCAGGGTGAGTGCCATGGGGACTCCTCTCCGCGGGCCGATCGTGCGGCCCGACTTGTGTGATGCGGATTGGGTAGAACGGGGTATTTGGTATGGGGGAGGAG
>JAPPNT010000206.1 GCA_028873745.1 Chloroflexota bacterium
TGGTTCGGCGCCCGGACGCCCGAGTCCCGAATGCTGCACCAGAAGGCGTGCCTGTCGGCGCTCATCGCCATGGGGTTCGGCAACTGGGCGGTGGAAATCCTCGACGAGTGGGTGGCCCGGCCGCGCCCCTTCCTGGAGGAGAATCTGGAGCTGCTTTTCTACGCCCCCAGCGACCCGTCCTTCCCGTCCAACCCGGCGGTCGTCGGGACGGCCCTCGCCGCCGGCCTGTGGACGGCCAACCGGCGCCTCGGGAGCGTGGCCTTCGCCGTTGCGGCTGCGTGGGCGGTGTCGAGAGTGTATGCCGGGGTCACCTGGCCCTCGGACGTGCTGGTAGGCGTCGTCATCGCCCTCGCCATCACGGCCGTGGTGGTGTGGACGGTGCGCCGCATCGAACCCGCGCCGACGCTGCTGATTCGCACGGCCCAACGCTTCCACCTCGCCTAGCCCGCCGCCTGCCGGGCGACGCCCTACGCGACGGCGCGGGAGGACTGGATCGAGGGGATGGACGTCGAGTACCGCCGAGCGAGGGTGCTCAGGAAGGCCCGCATCGCCGGGCTGTACAGGCGGCCACGGCGGACCATGATGGACGTCGGCAGCGCCACCCTGTGACCCTCCTGGATGCGGGCCAGCGCCAGCGATCCCGTCTCCACCTCCCGGTTCACCCCGTGCACCGGCAGAAACGAGACCCCCAGCCCGCGCTCGATCATCCGCTTCGTCGCCTCGATGCTGTCCAGCACCATCCCGACGTTCGGGATGATGCCCGCCTCGCGGCACACACGGTCGATGAGCTGGAAATAGGAGGATTCCCGGTCGTACAGGATGAGCGGCTCCTTCGCGACGTCGTAGATGCTGACCTCGCCCCGCGCCGCGAATGGGTGCGAGGGGTGCACCGTAAGCGCGAGGTCCTCCTCGTAGAGGTTGACCGTGAGCACGTCGGGGTGCCGCAGCGTCCGGGCGAGGCCGACCTGCACTTCCTCCTCGGCCACCATCTTCAACACCTCGGTGGACCGCCCCGTGCGGATGTGCACCTCGATGCCCGGGTACTCGCCCCGAAACTCCGCCAGAATTTCGGGCAGCACGTACGCGCCGATGGCCCGGGCCGTCCCCACCAGCAGCGTGCCGCTGGTGGCCTCCTCCATCGCGTTCAAGGTCGAGCGCCCCTGATCGAGGGTTTCGAGGGCACGCTGCGCGTAGGGGAGAAAGGTCTTGCCGGCGTCCGTCAGCCGGACGCCCCTGCCCATCCTGTGGAAGAGCGAGACCTTCAGCTCCGTCTCCAGCGCCTGAATGCGAGCGCTCAGCGAGGGTTGTGTCAGGATGAGCGACTGGGCCGCTCGCACGAAACTGCCCCGCTCCGCCGCAGCCAGGAATGCCTTCAATTGCGCAATTTCCACCGGTACCTCCAGCCGCTGTTGCGGCCCCACACCTCCGGCCTTGCCGACGTGACCAGCGCCCACCCCTCTATTTCATTGTAACGGCAAAGTACAAACCCATAAAGGGGACACATCTCTTACGAGTTTCTCTCCGCCACACATGTGCCTTACTTGAAATTACTGGTAACTTGCCGCGTCAATAGAGCAGTATCCCGGCAACGCGAAGCGGTGCAGCAGCACGTGCAGCACTGGCTCCGCGCTCCGCACCGAGCGGTGCGCCCCGCCCCCGGCCGCCAGCCCCAGCGCCCGGCACACGCTCGCCCACGACGCCGTGTCCGTCGCCGAGATCGCCCAGTCGCGCAGCCGCCGTGCACTCGCCTGCAGCTCCCGCAGCTCGAGCAGCGTCTCGTCGTACGCCTCCTGCGCCCGCGCCAGCCCGCTCGCCGCGTCCCCGCCTGTCGAGGCCGATGCGAACTCGGCCTGCAGCGCGAGCATCGCCGCCTCCAGGCTCGCCAGGCGGCGCTCCCGCGCCTCGATGCGCCGGTGCAGTCCTCGCGGCTCCGCACCCCTTTCCATGCCGTCCCCTCCTCAGCTGGCGCCTACCGTAGCACAACGCCGCCACGGACACGTCCGTGAATGGGGTCGTCCTCGGCCCCACATTGACAGTCTGCGCCCCGCAATGGCACCATCGCCGCGTCCAATTCGGCAGTGAATAGTTGCGCGCGCCCATTCGCGCGGGAAGGCGATCCCCCATGGCCAAGAATGGCTTCTCCGTCATGGACTCGGACATGCACATCGTGGAGCCCAATGACCTCTTTGAGCGCTATTTGGAGGCCCCCTACAGGGACCAGGCCCCCAAGATCACCCGCGTCCGCGGCCAGCGCGTTGGCGTCTTCCTGTTCGAGGGCCACGCCTTCCCCACCGTCGACATCGAGCACCCCGTCCGCAACGTCGGCATGGCCAGCCGCGCCGACGCCGCCTCGCGCCCCATGCGCGAGAAGGGCTACTCCGGCGAGTCGCAGCTTGAGGCCATGGACATGGAGGGCATAGACATCGCCATCATGTTCCCCACCGTCGCCCTCTACATCCCCAACGGCATGGACGACGTCGACCCCGGTCTCTCCGCCGCCGTCTGCCGCGCTTACAACAACTGGCTCTACGACTTCTGCCAGGCCGACCCCGCCCGCATGAAGGTCGCCGCCATGCTCCCCCAGCACGACGGCTACGAGGCCGTCAAGGAGGCCGAGCGCGCAGTGAAGGAGCTCGGCGCCGTCGGCGTCTACATGCGCCCCAACTTCGTCAACGGCCGGACGCTCCACAGCGGCTACTGGCACCCCCTCTGGAGCACGCTCCAGGAGCTCGACGTCCCCGTCGGCTTCCACGAGGGCACCGGATCCGTCTACTTCCAGGACGGCTCGGAGTTCGGCGACAATCGCCTCATGCGACACGCCGCCTCCCACCCCATCGGCATGATGAAGGCCGTGATGAGCATGGTCTGCGGCGGCGTCTTCGAGCTCTTCCCCCGCCTCCGCGCCGCCTACCTCGAGGCCAACGCCGGCTGGGTCCCCTTCTGGCTCGCCCGCATGGACCGCGACTACGAGCTCTACGGCGAGTGGGACGCCCGCGTCCTCACCCGCAAGCCCAGCGACTACTTCCGCACCAACTGCTACGTCGGCACCGAGGCCGACGAGTCCGAGCTCAAGTACACCATCGACGCGTTCGGCGACGCCAACATCGTCTTCTCCACCGACTACCCCCACCACGACTCGGAGTTCCCCTACGCCACGGATGAGTTCCTCAAGATGCCCGACGTCACCAGCGACAGCAAGAAGCGCATCCTGTGGGACAACTGCTCCCGGCTCTACAACATCGGCTAGTCCGCGCCCCCCTCTACCGTCATTCCCGCGAAAGCGGGAATTCAGGGGCGGGGCGGCCTCGTTCGTCTGGAGGGAAATACCCTCCGTTCGTCCTGAGGGAAATCGAAGGACGAACGCGCCGCAGGCGCGACGGTCTGCTATCATACGCGGGCTTGGCAGGCGAAACCCCCGCAAATGAAGGAGGCAACATGGCCCAGCAGGCGCTCCTCAGCCCGGAAGCGGTGATCGAGGAGTTCAACAAGAACGGCGTGACCCACGTGGTCTACCTGCCGGACAGCGAGACCAACTGGATGTACCAGCTCATGCAGGCGGACCACACCCTCGACCTGATTCCCGTGTCCCGCGAGGGTGAGAGCATCGCCATCGCCGCCGGCCTCATCGCGGGCGGCAAGAAACCAGTCGTCCTCATCCAGAACACCGGCATGCTGGAGTCCGGCGACTCCATTCGCGGCATCGCCAAGGACTGCCAGATGCCCGTCGTCATGCTCGTCGGCTACCGCGGCTGGACGCGCCACGGCCCCACGCCCGACTCCGCTGCCCGCTACACCGAGCCGACCCTCCGCGCGTGGGAAGTCCCCTACTACCTGATCGAGCACGACGAGGACGCCAGCCGCATCACCGCCGCCTTCGACGACGCGGCGCGGAGCAGCGGCCCCGTGGCGGTTCTCGTCGGCGACGAGTACCACGGCTTCAACCGGTAGCCCGGGCAACGGACCCAAACTTGGATCGTGAGGAATTTCTATGATTAACCAGGTAGACCTGATGGCCGTGGTGGAGAAGCACCGCAACAACGGCGTCGTCGTCCCGACGATGACCGGCAGCCGGGGCTGGAACGCGGTCAGCAACAACAAGGACCGCGACATCCCCCTCGGCGGCGCGATGGGCAAGGCCTCCTCCTTCGCCCTCGGCGTCGCCCTCGCCCAGCCGGACCTCAAGGTCTTCGTCTTTGACGGCGACGGCAGCCTGCTCATGAACCTCGGCACCCTCGTCACCGTCGCGGAGAAGGCGCCCAAGAACTTCTACCACTTTGTGCTTGAGAATGGCGTCTACGCCGTCACCGGCGGCCAGCCAATCCCCGGCGTCGACAAGCTCTCCTTCGCCGGCATGGCCAAGGAGGCCGGCTACGCCGCCGCCTACGAGTTCGATGACCTCGAGGACTTCGCCTCCCGCGCCGATGAGGTGCTCGAGGCCGAGGGGCCCGTCTTCATCTGCTTCAAGACCACGCCGGAGATACAGAACGAGCCCATCGGCCTGCGCCCGGCTTCCGGCGTCAAACCGACGCGCGTAGCCATCAAGGACCTGATGGCGGACCTGGGCGTCTAACAGCCCTACCGTCGTTTCTGCGCAGGCAGGAACCCCAACGAGCATAGAGACCCGTTCGCCCTGAGCCCGGTCGAAGGGGCGCCCACCCCAACCGCAGGGGAGACCCTTGTGGTCGCCCGCACCCCGTTCGTCCTGAGGGAAATCGAACGATGAACGGGGGGCAGCAAGCCAGCCGAAGGAGGCCAACCATGCCTGGCTTCAACCCGAAGACCACCATCATCCCCGGCATGCGCTACCGCGACGCGCCCGCCGCCATCGACTGGCTCTGCGACGTCCTCGGCTTCGAGCCCCGTCTCGTCGTCCCCAACGAGGACGGCACAATTGCCCACGCGCAGCTCGTCCTCGGCGACGGCATGATCATGCTCGGCTCGTCGCAAGGAACCCAGTTCGACGGCATCGTCGGGCCGCCCTCTCCCGAGGGCACGCTGACGCAGAGCGCCTACATCGTGGTCGAGGACGTCAAGTCGCTGTACGAGCGCGTGAAAGCCGCCGGCGCAAACATCGTCATGGAACTGGAGGAGCAGCACTACGGAGGCAGCCTCTTCGCCGTGCGCGATCCCGAGGGCCAGCTCTGGAACGTCGGCAGCTACAACCCCTGGGCGGAGCCGCAGCCCGGGGGCTAGGGCTCGTCCAGCTCGAACGCCCGGTGCAGCGCCCGCACCGCTTCCGCTGTCTGGCGCCCCGACACGATGCACGTGATGCGGATCTCGGACGTCGTGATCATCTCGATGTTCACGCCCGCCTCCGCCAGCGCCCGGAACATCGTCGAGGCGTAGCCCGGCGAGTTCTGCATCCCCGTCCCCACCACGCTCACCTTCGCCAGCGCGTCATCGTGGGTCACGTCCCTCGCGCCGATCTCCTCCGCGACGGGCTGCACCAGCGGCAGCGTCTTCTCCACGTCGGTCCGCGTCACCGTGAAAGAGAGGTCCGTCAGGTTCTCCACGCTCGTGTTCTGCACGATGGTGTCGACGCTCACGCCCGCTTCCGCCAGCGGCTCGAAGAACGCCGCCGCGATGCCGGGCCGGTCCGGCACCCCCAGCACCGTTACCTTCGCGACGTTGCTGTCGCTGGCCACCCCTCGCACCTTGCTGCGGACCTCCATGCCTGCCTCCCGGTGAATCAGTGTCCCCGGCGCCTCGCTGAACGTCGAGGCCACCAGAATCGGTATGTTGTACAGCTCGCCCAGCTCGATGGAGCGCGGCTGCATCTTCGCGCCGCTCGCCGCCAGCTCCAGCATCTCCTCGTAGTCGATCTCGTCCAGCTTCCGCGCCTCCGGCACGATGCGCGGGTCGGCGGTGTAGATGCCCTCGACGTCCGTGTAGATCTCGCACCGCTCGGCCCCCAGCGCCGCCGCCAGCGCCACCGCCGTCGTGTCCGAGCCGCCGCGTCCGAGCGTCGTGACCTCCTGCTCCTCCGTCACGCCCTGGAAGCCGCACACCACCGCCACGCGGCCCGCCTCCAGTTCCGCGACGATGCGGTCCGGCGCAACGTCGGCGATGCGCGCCTTCCCGTGCAGCGCCTCCGTCTGGATGCCCGCCTGCAACCCCGTCAGGCTCACCGCCGGGCACTCCATGTCGTTCAGCGCCATGGCGACGAGCGCGCACGAGACCATCTCACCGGTCGAGAGCAGCAGGTCCACCTCCCGCTCGACTGGCATGTGCGCCACGCTCCGCGACAGCGCCAGCAGGTCGTCCGTCGAGTCCCCCCCCGCGGCGCCCCCCCCGCCGGGGCCCGGCCCCCCCGGCCCCCCCCGGCCCCGCCGGCGCGCCCCCCCCGCCGCGGGGGGGGGGGGGCCCCCCCCCCCCCCCCCCGGCGGGCCCCCCCCCCCCCCCCCCGGGGGGCGCCCGCCGGCCCCCCCCCCCCCCCCCCCCCCAGCCGCAGTGTTCAACACTGCGT
>JAPPNT010000182.1 GCA_028873745.1 Chloroflexota bacterium
CAGGAGGCGCGCACGGCGGAGGAGGAGATCGGCCGGGGCGAGTACAAGGGCCCCATGCACGGCGTGCCGATCGCGTACAAAGACCTGTACGACACCGCCGGCGTCCGCACGACGGGGCAGTCGAAGGTGCTGGAGCACCGGGTGCCCGAGGAGGACTGCACGGCGATCGTGCGGCTTCGGGAGGCGGGAGCGGTCAACCTCGGCAAGCTGGCGATGCACGAGTTCGCGCTGGGCGGGCCGAAGACTAGCCTCTTCGACCAGGCGTGCAATCCGTGGAACCTGGACCACGTGACGGGCGGCTCCAGCAGCGGGTCGGGCGCCGCGATGGCGGCGGGGCTCGCGATGGGGACGCTGGGGTCGGACACAGGCGGCTCAATACGGGGGCCGGCGGCGCTGTGCGGCATCGTCGGGCTGAAGCCAACGTACGGGCGCGTCAGCCGGTACGGCGTGCTGCCGCTGAGCTGGTCGCTGGACCACTGCGGGCCGATGACGTGGACGGTGGAGGACGCGGCGTTGATGCTGCAGGCCATCGCCGGGCACGACCCCAAGGACCCGACGTCGAGCACGGAGCCGGTGCCCGACTATGCGGCGGCGCTGGGCGGCGACCTGCGCGGGCTGACCGTCGGCGTGCCGCGCCACTACTTCTTCGGCGAGGACGTGGGCCTCGATCCGGAGGTGGCGGACGCCGTCAACAAGGGCATCGAGACGCTGGGCGAGCTGGGCGCGGAGGTGCGGGACATCGAGATACCGAGCCTCCAATACGCGAGCATCGCCAACAACGTCATCATGATCAGCGAGGCGCACGCCTACCACCGGAAGAACCTGCTCTCGCAGCCGGAGAACTACGGCGACATCGTGCGTACGCGGTTCATAATCGGCGCGGCGTACACGTCGGCGGACTACGTGCAGTCGCAGCGGGCGCGGAGCCGCATCCGGCGGGAGTTCGCGGCGGCGTTGGAGGGCGTCGACATCATCGCGGCGACGGTCATGCCGAAGCCGGCGGCGGCTCTGGCCGACTTCGACCCGCTGGGTATGATGATGACGCCGAGCCTGATGGCGCCCTTCAACCAGACGGGTCTGCCGTCGATGTCGGTGCCGGTGGGGTTCTCGTCGGCGGGGCTGCCCATCGGCATGCAGATCGCGGCGGCGCCGTTCCGCGAGGAGACGGTGCTGAAGGCGGGGCACGCATACCAGCAGCACGCCCACTGGCACGAGCGGCGGCCGGAGCTTTAGGCGCCCACCGCCGCTGGATACCGGCTTTCGCCGGTATGACGATAGGGGAATTTCCCTTCGACGGGCTCAGGGCGAACGGAGAATGACCAAACACTGAGGGAGGAACCATGAAGGCGATTCAGGTCTTCGGGCCCAGGCACATGCGGATGGTGGACGTCCCGGAACCGCAGCGGGAGAGCGGGCAGCTGCTCATCAGGAGCGAGGTCCTCTCCATCTGCGGCAGCGACATGCGCTCGTTCCGGTACGCATTCCCGGAGGAGCAGTACCCGCTGGCGCCCTGCATGCCGTGCCACGAGTGCGTCGGCATCGTGGAGGAGAGCGACTCGGCGGAGGTGCCCGCGGGCACGCGGGTCATCGCGCTGAACATCGGACGCGGGGGCCGTGGTGGCAACTACGGCATGGGCGCGCAGTGGGTGCTCTCGGCGCCGGACCTGGTCATCCCGCTGCCGGAGGGCGCCGACCCCTCGACGTACATCATGTGCCAGCCCGTCGGGACGGTGCTGTACGCGGCCAAGCGGCTGCCGAACATCATCGGGCAGACGGTTGTCGTGCTGGGTCAGGGCGTCATCGGGCTGACCTTCACCCGGCTTGCCGCCCAGATGGGCGCCGGGCGTATCGTCGCCGTCGACCACCACGACTACCGGCTGGCGAAGTCGCGGCAGCTCGGCGCGACGCACACCGTCAACTCGTACAACGAGGACCCGATCGAGGTCGTGCGCGAGCTGACCGGGGGCGAGGGCGCCGACGTGGTCATCGAGGCCGCCGGGCAGATAGAGACCGTCGAGATGATCAAGGGCCTGGTCAAGATGTTCGGCACCATTGCGCTGTTCGGATTACCGGAGGAGCCGAAGGTGGAGCTGGACTACGTGGGGCTGATGCGGCGGCAGGCGATCATCATCCCCAACGTGAGCGCGTCCACCAACGACCCGACGGGCTGCATCAAGGAGACGGTCGAGTTGGTGAACAGCGGCCAGCTCGACGTGTCGTGGCTGGTGACGCACCGGCTGCCGTTCTCGGAGGCGCCCAAGGCGTACGAGATGTACGAGGGCTATCAGGACGAGATCATCAAGGTGGTGATGGACGCGAGCGCGTAAGGGCGCCCGTCTGCGACGCCATCCCTGCACGACCCCGCACCTCTGGGTTCCCGCCTGCGCGGGAACGACAAAATCAGGGTGCGACGGGGTTCCTGCCTGCGCATGAACGACGAGGAAAGAGGAAGGGGCCGGTAACCCGGCCCCTTCCTCTTTGTGCCTGAGTGGATAGAAGCTAACGGTCGTTGCCGGCGCGGAGCCAGTTAATGTAGTCGACGACGCCGGACTGCAGCGTGTACTGCGGCGTGTAGCCGACCTCGGCGCGGATGCGGGCCGGGTCGCCGTAGGGGTCTTTGCGGGCGTTGGGGCCGTTGCCCGGCTGGAGCTCGATCTGCGCGTCGGGGATGACCTCCTTGATGGCGTCGACAAGGTTCTGGTTGGTGGAGCCGACGCCGCTGCTGATGTTGTAAGTCTTGCTGGGCAGCGACTCCTGCCGGTGCACCATGCTGATGCCGAGGCCGCAGTCCTTGACGTAGCAGAAGTCGGCCTGGTCGTCCCGGAAGGGGACGCCGCCGCGGCCGCCGGCCAGGTTCGGGTCCTCGCCCTTGACGGCGGCGTGGACGAGGCGGCTCGGCAGGTTGGCCATCGAGTGGTAGAGGGGGCCCCAGATGCCGCCGATGCGGAGGTTGATGACCTCGATACCGGAGCGGACGCCGACGTGGCCGCCGACGACCTCAAAGGTCTTCTTGTAGGTCTCCGTCGGGTTGCCGGTGCCGTGGATGGGGAGGGGGATGTCTTCCCGGAACGGCCCCTCTGCGACGCTGGAGTAAATGGCGATGGAGCTGGCGAGGGATACGCGGGAGACGCCCCACTGCACGCCGGCTTCCATGACGTTCATCAGGCCGTTCAGGTTGACGCGCATGGCGCCGACGGCGTCGAAGGCGCCGAGGCCGGTGACGGCCAGGTGGCAGATGCTGGTGATGTTGTGCTTCTCGCCGAGGGCGAGGAGGCCCTCGCGGTCGGTCACGTCGACCTTCTCAACGTGGACGCGGCTGCCGTAGTCGTCCTTGATGAAACTGGGCTCACGCCAGGTCTGGTAATAGGTGATGGCCACTTCGTCCTCGCCCGCGTCGAGCATCGCGCGGGCCGTGTGCAGGCCGATGAACCCCATGCCGCCGGTGATCAGAATCATGGTTGTCCTCCAGTCGATTTGCGCGACGGCCGGGAGTCATGCCCGCACGACGCCCAAGGGTGCCGTCGCTTCGGGCGCAAGGATAGCTAGGGGAGCTTCGGATTGTCAACCGGAACGGGGCGGGGTGGGACAGGGTGGAATCCGGGCAAGCGCCCGTCCACCGGCGTGAGGCGCTGCTCGCCGGGGACGATGTCCAGCAGCAACGCGCTAAGCGTCAAGTAGCCGACTCTCGCGGGGGAGTCTTCCGGCCCAAAGACAACCGGCGACGGTCCCGTCATGCCGTCGATAGTGATGAGTGCGTCGCTGACCTGCCCAAGCTTCTGCCGTCCGTCCGGCAGCCGGAACGTGTGCCGGCGCGTCGGCTCAATGCCGATGTTCTGAAGCACTGACGCGGGCAGGACGGCGAAGGACGCGCCAGTGCCCACCAGTGCGTCAACCGTGCGTTCATGCGCCCCGTCAATGCTCTGCACCGTCATCTTGACCCAGAACGGTTCCACATTCTCCATCCCGGCCTCTGTCAGCAGGTTCCTGTCCAGGTCGTCAAGCGAGGCTGCTAGCCGCGGCCCCCATGCGCGGAACGTAAGACCCCGGTCTTGGCCTGTCAACCGGAACGGGGCGGAGTGGGGCGCATAGTCGGCATCCAGCCGTGGGTGGGAAAGACGCGCTGCGTCGTGGGGTCCGCCTTCAGCGAGAGGGCAGCCAGTGCGATGCGGCCCAGGAGGGGCTCGGCGCCGTCCGGGCCGAAGACGACGGGCGTAACGCCGGAGAAGCCCTCGACGGTGAGGCGCACGTCGCCGATGTCCATGAGCTCACGGCGGCCGTCGGGCAGCGTGACTGGAGCCTGCCGGTCGGGCGCGAGGCCGATGTCGCGCAGGAGGCGGCCGGGGAGCATGGAGTAGGCGACGTCGATGTTGACCGCCGCGCGGACGTCCCGCTGGTCGTGCCAGTCCGGCGAAGACACGGTCACGCGGCAGGGGAAGGTGGACACGCTCTAGTCCTCCCTCTCGCGATCGGGGCGGTACTGGTGCGCGTCCTCAAGCGCGTCCTCGACGCCAAGGGCGACGAGCACCCGGTCGACGACGAAGTCGACGACCTCATCGACGGTCTGCGGGCGGAGGTAGAAGGGCGGCTCCGGCGGGAGGACGACGGCGCCGAGCTGGCTCGCACGCAGCATGTTCTCCAGGTGGCCTGAGTGCAGGGGCGTCTCGCGGGGGGTGATGACGAGCGTGCGGCGCTCCTTCAGGCAGACGTCGGCGGCGCGGAGGAGCAGGTTGTCGGCGCGGCCGTGGGCGATGGCGGAGAGGCTGTTCATGCTGCACGGCACAACGGCCATGCCGCGCGTGGGGTAGGAGCCGCTGGCGATGGGCGCGCGGAGGTCGCCGATGGCGTACTCGGTGAAGTGGGGCGACTCCTGCCACCCGGCGACGGTTGCGGCGTAGCTGCGGTCCAGCTCGTCGGCCCAGACGAGCCGCCCGCCCGACGAGCAGACGAAGGCGACGCCGGTCTCGCGGCGCAGCAGGGCGTCGACGAGGCGCACGGCCATGACGGCGCCGCTGGCGCCGGTGACGCCGACGATGACGGGGCGGGCGTCGTGCGTCGTCACACCAGCACCACCGCGGCGAAGGTGAAGACGAGCACGGCGAGGCTGATGGCGGCGTTGACCTGCGTGAAAGCGAAACGGACCCGCGACATGTCGTCCGGCTTGAGTATCCGGTGCTCGTAGACCAGCAGCACTGCGGCGACGGCCCAGCCGATGAAGTATGGCCACGACAGCTCCAGCCAGAGGCCAAGGGCCAGCAGCGTCGCGGCCGTCAGCAGGTGCATGGCTCGCGAGACCCAGAAGGCGGCGTGGACGCCGAACCTCGCCGGCAGGGCGTGGATGCCGTGCGTCCGGTCGAACTCCATGTCGCCGACGGTGTTGAAGATGTCGAAGCCGCTGGCGAACGTCGCGACGACGGCGTACAACAGCACGGCCTCCCACGCGAGCTCGCCGGTGACGCCGACCCAGCCGCCGGCGGGCGCGATTGCGAGCGTCATGCCGAGGGTGAAGTGCGTCAGCCACGAGAAGCGCTTGACCAGCGAGTAGCCGACGACGAAGAGGGCGCCGACGGGCGAGAGGGCCAACGCCAGCGGGTTGAGCTGCCATGCCGCGACGAAGTAGAGGGCCAGCCCGGCGACGGCCAGCGCGGAGAGCTCCCACGGCTGCAGCAACCCCTGCGGCAGGTGGCGGTCGGCGGTGCGCGGGTTTTTGGCGTCGACGTTGCGGTCGAAGACGCGGTTGACGGCCATGCCGGCGTTGCGCGCGCCGACCATCGCGAGGGTGACCCACACGAACGGCTGAAACTCGGGCAGGCCGTTGGCGGCGAGGAGCATGCCGACGTAGGCGAAGGGCAGGGCGAACAGGCTCTGCTCGAACTTCACCGCCGCAAGGACGTAGTTCAGCCTGGTCAGGGGGCCGGCGTTGTTGGGCGCTACGTTTTGCATGTGTTCAACCAATCGCTCTTGCGGGCATTCGTGGTTCGACAGGCTCACCACGAACGGGTGCGAAATGCTCTCACATTCAATTATATGCCGTAGGACGACCACTTGCGGTCTACGAGGGCCTTGATCTCGTCGCTCATGACGATGTCGTCGGGCCAGGGGCGCTCGCGGCCGTCGACGGGGCCCTTGGCCGTCGCGTCGATGCCGACCTTGCTGCCGACGCGTGGCGTGCCGGCGGCGTGGTCGAGGTCGTCGGCGGGGCCGCTCGCGAAGAAGATGTCCTGCTGCGGGTCGAGGTTGGCCGTCACGCGCCACGCCACCTCGGACAGGTCGTGCACGTTCACGTCGGCGTCGACGATGACGATTGCCTTGGCGAGGGCGAGAAGGCCGAGGCCCCACATGCCGTGGGCGACCTTCTGCGCCTGCCCGCGGTAGTTCTTGCGGATGGACACGATGATGAGGTTGTGGAAGATGCCCTCGGCGGGCATGTTGATGTCCACGATCTCCGGCAA
>JAPPNT010000202.1:0-1155 GCA_028873745.1 Chloroflexota bacterium
ACGCCGCGCGCATCAGCCGTGCCTGCGGCGGCTACGACGCCCGCGGCCGTCTCGTCGCCCGGCGCACCGGCCGCGCCGGCCGCCTCCATGCCAGCGCCCGCAATTGCCGCTCCGTCCAGCAACGGGTGGGAGTCGGAGATCCATAGCAGATGGTCGCAGCGCGTCGACAAGACGACGGGCATCCTGAATGGGACCCGCGCCGCCGGCGACGCCGCGCGCATACTCGGCGCGGACAAGCTGAGCGCGTCGAGGTTCAAGACGCTGCAGAAGCTGCTCGCTGCCAGCCCCTACCTGTCGGCGCGATGGACGCGGGAGGGCAACACGCTGCACGACAAGTCAAACGCCGCCGCGGCCGTCAACGCAGACGCCCGCTAAGCCCGCTGTGCCCAAGGTCAGGGAAGCCATCCGTGTCGTCGAACGCGATGGCTGGTATCACGTGCGGACATCGGGCAGCCACCGGCAGTTCAATCACCCGGTCAAGCCCGGTGTTGTGACCATTGCGGGACATCTTGCGAAGACCTGCCCACCGGCACTTGGCGGCGCATCCTGAAACAGGCGGGGCTTGAGGGGAGGGAACGATGAAGCGCAGCTATGCTGTAGTGTTCGAGCGTTCTCCCAACAACTACGCCGCCTATGCGCCGGATGTTCCCGGCTGCATCGCCACGGCCAGGGCGTGGGACGAGATGCAGGTGATGATTAGAGAGGCGCTGGCCTTCCACTTTCAGGGCTTGGCCGAGCGTGGGGAACCCATCCCGGAGCCAAGCATGTCCCTTTGTGAAGCAATGGCCTACCACAGCGCCGAACTCTCGGCTGCCGGAGAGGGAGACCAGGCTGTTGAAACGACGTTTGGCACCGTGGACGTGGAGTTTGAAGCTCCAGCCCCGACGCCCGCCTGACCCCGACGCCCGCCAATCCGTTCGCCCTGAGCTTGTCGAAGCCTGTCCTGAGGCGCTCGAAGGGGGCGCTAAGCCTGCCGCACCCCCACCGTCAGCTCCATCCCCTCGATCTTGAGCGTCTCCGAGTAGTCGCTCGCGCCGGGTGCCCCCGCAGCGGCCTCGACGGTCAGCGTTTCGCCGCGAACGTAGTCGCCAAGCGGGCCCGCGCCCAGCAGCGCCTGCAGCTCCGCCGCGCCCTCGTGCGTGACGACGATACGGT
>JAPPNT010000202.1:1165-6444 GCA_028873745.1 Chloroflexota bacterium
CGGCGATGTCCAGCCCCGCCGACCGCCGCATGTTCTGGATGTTGTGCACCAGCTCCCGCGCCAGCCCCTCCTGCCGCAGCTCCGGCGTCAGGGTCGTTTCGATGCCGACGAGCAGCGCGCCCTCGGACGCCGTAGCGATGCCGGGCATGTCTTCCACTTCGACGAGAAAGTCGCCCGGCTCGAACGTGAAGCCGCCGATCTGGATGTTGCCGTATCCACCGGAGCGAAGGGCGGCCGCGACTGCAGCGGCGTCCGCCTCGGCGATGGCCTGCCGTGCCGCCCCCATGCTGGCGCCGAGCTTCGGACCGAGCACGGGCAGGTTGGGCTTGAGCGTGAATCGGGCGAAGGACTCCGGGGCCGCGACCTCCATCGCCTTCACGTTCAGCTCGTCGAGCACCTGTGACTCGATGAGGGGCAGCAGCTCCTCCTCTCCCTCCCGGGGGCTTACAAGCACCCGCGCCAGAGGCTGCCGCACCTTCACACCGCTCTTGCTGCGGATGTTGCGTCCGAGACTGGCGATGCGCATGGCGAGGCGCACCGCACGGTCGAGGCGGTCGTCGATGCGCGACTCGTCGGCCTCCGGGAAGGCGGCCAGGTGAACGCTGTCCGGCGCCTTCGGGTCAACGGACACCACAAGGTTCTGGTACATCTCCTCGGCCACGAAGGGCGTCAGCGGCGCCAGCAGCTTGCTCAGCGTGACCAGGCACGTGTACAGCGTCTGGTACGCCGAGCGCTTGTCGCCGTCGTTCTCGCTCTTCCAGAACCGCCGCCGGCTGCGCCGCACGTACCACGTCGAAAGCTCCTCGACGAACGCCTCGATCTTGCGGCCCGCGTCCGTCGGGTTGTAGCCGTCCAGCTCCTCGGTCACGTCGGCGACGAGCTGGTTCAGCTCCGACAGAACCCACCTGTCCAGCTGGGCCGTAGGCTCCACCTGCCCCGACGCGGCTGGGTCGAACTCGTCCAGCCGCGCGTAGGTGACAAAGAAGCTGTAGGTGTTCCACAGCGTCAGCAGGAACCGCCGCACCGACTCCTCGACCAGGTCCTGCGAGAACCGCCGCGAGTTGCCGGGCGGCGCCGCCGTCAGCAGGTACCACCGCACCGCGTCGGCCCCGTGGGCGTTGATGACCGCCCACGGCTCCACGATGTTCCCCTTGGTCTTGCTCATCTTCTCGCCCTCGCCGTCCAGGATGAGGCCGAGGCAGATGACGTTGCGGTAGCTGATGTCGTTGCGCAGCAGCACGGACAGCGCGTGCAGGCTGTAGAACCACCCCCGCGTCTGGTCGACGCCCTCGCAGATGTAGTCCGCAGGAAAGCGGCCGTCGCTGAACAGCTCCGGCGCTCCGTGGGGGAAGTGGAACTGCGCGTACGGCATCGCACCCGAGTCGAACCAGCAGTCGAGCACCTCCGGCGTCCGCCGCGCCTCGCCGCCGCACGCCGCGCACGGCACGACGACGCTGTCGATGTACGGCCGGTGCAGGTCGAGCCCCTCCGGCTCCAGCACGCCGCGCGTTTCCGGCGTCGCCCGCTCCCGCAGTGCGTCCAGGTCGCCGAAGCACTCGTCCTGCCCGCACTCCTGGCACCGCCACACCGGGATGGGCGTGCCCCAGTACCGCTCCCGCGAGATGGCCCAGTCGACGTTGTTCCGCAGCCACTCGCCGAAGCGCCCCTCCTGGAAGTGGCCCGGGTACCACGAGATCTCCCGGTTCATGGCCACCAGGTCGTCCTTGTGCGCCGTGGTGTGGATGTACCACGATGGCTTGGCGTAGTAGAGCAGCGGAGTGTCGCACCGCCAGCAGAAGGGGTAGGTGTGGGTCATGGTGCCGTCCCGGTAGAGCAGCCCGCGCCGCTCCAGGTCCGCCCTGATGTCTGCGTCCGCCTCCTTGACGAACGTGCCCCCGCCCGGAAATCCCTCCGCCAGCACGCCCAGCATGTCGACGGTGTGGTGCGTCGGCAGCCCGAACTGCCGGCCGAGGTCGTAGTCCTCCGCGCCGTAGGCGGGCGCCGTGTGCACGATGCCCGTGCCGTCCTCGACGCCGACGTAGTCCGCCGGCAGGATGCGGTGGTGGAAGGGCGCGCCCTCGTGCTCCGTCGCGTTCTCGAAGGGCGGCGAGTACCGCAGCCCCTGCAGCTCGCTCCCCTTGAACGCGGCCTCCTCCGTCCAGCCCTCGCCCAGCACGTCCTCGACCCGGGCGCGGACCAGCAGCGCCCGCTCGCCGCTGTCCGGCGAGCGCATCAGCACGTAGTCCTCGTCCGGCGCGACGGCCAGCGCCATGTTCGCCGTCAGCGTCCACGGCGTCGTCGTCCACGCCAGCGCGGCGGGCGCGGCGCCGTCCCATCCGGCCTCGCTCCACCCCATGCGCCGCGCCGCGTCGAGCCCCGCGTCCTGCTTGGCCTCGAGCGGGAAGCGCACGTAGATGGACGGGTCCGGCGTGTCCTCCTTGTAGCCCAGCGAGACCTCGTGCGAGCTCAGTGAAGTCACGCAGCGCGGGCAGTGGGGCGTCACCCGGTAGCCCAGGTACACCAGCCCTCTGTCCCACAGCTCCTTGATGATCCACCAGCCCGTCTGGATGTAGCCGTTGTGGTAGGTGACGTACGGGTCGTCCAGGTCTATCCAGAACCCGACGCGCTCCGTCAGGTCCTCCCACTCGCCCTTGTAGCGCATGACGCTCTCGCGGCACAGCGCGTTGAACCGGTCGATGCCGTACTCCTCGATCTCCCGCTTGGTGGTGAAGCCCAGCTCCTTCTCCACCTCCAGCTCGACGGGCAGCCCGTGGGTGTCCCAGCCGCCCTTGCGGAAGGGCCGGTAGCCGCGCATGGTCTTGTAACGGGGGATGACGTCCTTGAACACCCGCGCCAGGACGTGGTGCATGCCGGGCGTGCCGTTGGTCGTCGGCGGCCCCTCGTAAAGCATGAAGAGGGGCTGGCCCTCCCGCTCCGACCACGTGCGCCGGAAGACGTCGCGCTCCCGCCAGAGCTGGAGTGTCCTGTCCTCCAGCTCCGGGAAGCTCACCTTACTGGACACCGGCTGAAACATGCTGCGCTCCCTGCCGGGCTTGCCCGGCGCATAAAAAATCCCGTCCCCGGAAAGGGACGGGTCTGTTTGCCCGCGGTACCACCCTTATTCAGCCCCCGGCAACGGGGGCCGCACTCTGGAGGGCGCAATCACGCCCCTGCCCGTGGTAACGGTGGGCTTCCGGTGCGGCCTACCAGGCGAGACCGCCGGGGTCTCGCTCCTTCGGGGCACGGCTCGGGAGGGATACTCGCTGGGCGCCCGCCTGTCCGCTTCCACCGTTCCGGACTCGCTGGAGGCTGCGGCACCAGGTACTGGTCTCCGTCATCGCCTTTCAGTCATGCTAGCAGTGCGCCGGAGGGGCCGTCAAGAAAGCGCCCGGTTCAGCCGCGCCCCCACCAGCTCCGCCGTCACCACCACCCGCTCGTCGTACACAAACTTGGGCCACGAGCACACGAGTGTCGCCGTGCGGCCGTCGGAGCCCCAGAAGGTGACATCCTCCTGCTTCATGATGCGGAACTCCGTCGCCTGGTACAGGAAGCTGCCGTCGTCGCTGTCGACGATGACGTAGACCGCCTCGCCCCGCCGCATGAAGTCGTGGACCTTGGGCAGGTCGCGAAAGACGGCGCCCTCGTCCCTGAACGGACTCTCCAGGTGCCCGAAGAGCCACGTGTTCCCCAGCTCGCCGGGCGTCGTGTGGCCCGGGATGATGCCGACGTCGAAGATGGGCGATTCGTACTTGAGGTGCCCCTCGTCCGTCGTGATGACGCCCAGCTCGATGGTCGACGCCGTCAGCCCGATGATCGGGATGCGGACGAGCGTGGCCGGCGCCAGCCCGGACTCCGGCAGGTTGAGCTCAGAGATGGGCAGGTATTCCGCCGTGAATGCGGGCGCGCCCCGTTCGACGGCCCAGAAGGGGTTGTCCCAGTCCTGCGGCGCCGCATTCCAGTGCCCGTAGACATCGGCGAGCGAGGCTGCCGACGGCGCCGCGTCCGTCACCTCCGTCGGCGTACTCGGCGCGACGGCGGCCGGCGACTGTGCTTCCGGGGTCGCTGCCGGCGCCGCCATGTCCTCCAGCTCCTGCTGCGTGGGGAGCGTCGGCGCCGTTGCCACGACGACGATCGGCTCGTACCGCTCGTCGATGTAGGCCTGGTACCCGAAGAAGCCGCCGGCCACGGCCAGGAGCAGCGCGCCGCCTCCCAGGAGCAGGAGGCCCAGGCGCTTGCTGTTTGGAGGGCCGGCAATCTGGCCGTCATGCGTCGCCAATGGACTCACCCCGTGGACGCTGGTGTGTATGGTTCGAGCATACCACGCCTGCGAGCGCCCGGTGCGGATGGCTGCGCGGTGGCCTGCGCCCTTGGGAGCGCGGATCAGCGGGGCCGCGGGGTGTGACCTGCGCCGCTGTTGATGGGCTCATTCAGATAGATGTCGCCATTGCGGATCTTCATATTGAACCCGCATTGGGGGTTGGTGCACGCCCAGGCCTTGAATTGGATGGTCGATCCCTGGCCACCAAAGTCGGAGAGTGGCACTAGGTCGCCGGCGCTGCAGTGACGGCAAATGGGGAAGTGGCCTGTATCCAACTGGACCTCCTTGCCCAGAGAGCCGCGCGATGCGCTCTGGCCGGTCGCACACCGGCCAGACCTCGGGCGTTCTTGGGGCGATTGAGTCTCGTTAGACGCAGTGTATTACAGTTCGTCTAAAAACTACAAGTGAGGGCAGAATTTTCATTGGCTTCCCTAGTGGGCCTGCAGTATATAATGAGGTTCTACAATAGCGTCCATCCGTAGAACCAATGCTAAATCAAAACAATGAACCCCAATACCGGAGGAACGGCTAGTGGGAAATTACTGTAATACAGGATTACAACAATTGGTGCATGATCGCCAAATTCGAGAATTACGAGCCGCGACGCGCAAGCCGCGTCGTGTGCATCGACTCGTACACCGCCCCCAAGGGAGTGAGCGTGCTCTTGATCAGGTGGACCTCATCCACCCGAAAGCCGTCAGATCGTTCGAGGCCCACCGCGGTGAGCGCCTCCGCGGCCTGTCGGCGGTCCTCGACGGTGGCGGTGTCCCGCAGCCGCGCGATGGTGAGGTGCGGGCTGAAGGCGCGCCGCTCGCGCGGAAACCCGAGGCCCGCGCATGCCTCGTCGACGGCCCTGGCGAGCGCCGCCAGCGAGCGCGTTTCGCCCGTAACGCCCGCCCAAAGCACCCGCGGCGTCCCGCCGTCCGGGAACGCGCCGACGCCCTCCAAGGCAAGCTCGAAC
>JAPPNT010000015.1 GCA_028873745.1 Chloroflexota bacterium
GCGCAAGTCCCGCAGCACCCCTTTGCGCCGTGGGCGCCCCCCTGCCCCGACCGCCGGGTACCCGCCCCCCCCGCCCGGGCTTGGGGGGCGGCCCGCACGGCGTCGCCGGCAGCTACCGCCGGCGCAACCATGCGCTCGACGTAGCCAAGCTGCGCGTGGAGAGTCAGCGCTTCTACGAAGGACAACGCGCCGCCAGTACCCACCCTATTCTGCAGCGAACGCCATGAGGACTGAAGCGAGCGGTACCGACTCGCCGACGCTTCAGCAATGTCGAGCACCAACTCTTCGACGGTGACCGGGTTGATTGCCTCTCCAGCAGCCAACGCTTCGGCCAAGCCCAGCTCAGCGACGGCGCCCACATGCTGGCCGCCGAAGGACGCGAGCAGCGTGTCCGACGCCGGGTTGGACAAACTGAAGGCCTCAAGGGTCCCGGTTACCGGCAGACCGGACAACGCGGGGCGCTCAAACAGGCCCTCCAACACCTGCGTGCGGACGCCCGCGGCGTACATCGCTTTCGCCTGCGTCACTGGATCTACTTCCGCATCCGGGTTGGCAAAGCGGGTCACGGAGGCCGTCACCATCCCCTCTTCGTCGGCTTCCGCCGAGACGCTGTACGCCAAGCCGTCCACTGTCACCGTGACCTCATCGAACGTGGTGCCGCTGAGCACCATCAGGTTCTGCCACTGGCCGTGGAATCCCAGCTCGTTGTCGTCCTCGTCGAGCGCGATGACCGCGACGAACACCCAGGAGGGACCGGGGCTCCCAAGGGTTACCTCAAAGGGTTCCAGCTCGTCTATTGCCACGCTTGCCGAGTTCGCCGCCAGTTCGCCAGAGTGGTAAGAGACTCTGGCGCCCCAGCGCTCCTCCGACCCGGCTATGGAGCCGGTGCGCTCAAACACTCGCGGGCCCACCACGTAAACAATCGCGTTTCCGCCAACGTCCGCCAGACCGCCGCCGCCCAGATTGCTCACGCGATAGTGAACGGGAAACGGCTGACCGGCTACCACGCGCTGGGGCGTATGAACTTCCTCGATTTTGAGGAGGAAGCTGTCCTGGGCCGCCTGCTCGTCCACGAGGCGGACAACGAGGGTGAAGTCTGCCATCAGGGGTTGGTAATCACGCTCCAGATAGGTGGTCGCTTCCAGAAGGTAGGAGCCCGGCTGCAGGTATCGTTCGATGCGGGCAGCGCGCCCATCACCGCCGTCGTCGTTCGCGGCGATCACGCCGGCGGAGGTGGAGACGAGCGAGAGCACAGGGTCACCGTTCTCCGACGTCAGGTCTATGCGTACCCGGCCGGACTGGGGCAGATCGAACAGGTAACCGTGGGCCGGGTGTTCCACGACGAAGCGGGAGCCGCAGGTATCGAGCGTCCAGGAGTCGGATGCGGTCAGACCGACGCCGGGCTCCAGCGAGCCCAGGTTAACCGGCTCGCAGCCGGTGACGCGGCTGATGGAGAGGGAGAAGTCGGCCGCGCCGCGGCTGCGCCCGCCGACGGTGGTTGCCTCCACGACGTAGACGCCCGGCGTCAGGTCCCGCTCGATTCGGGCGTCGAGGCCAGCGCCGCCGTCATCGTTGTCCGTGAGGCGGCGTTCATCTTCCGCCATCAGATAGAGGAAGGAGTCCCCTTCTTCGGAGACCAGGTCGATCCTGATACGGCCGCCGTGGACCACCTCAAAGCGATATGAATGGGCATCATTGCCGGTCCGGAAGCGCGAATCGCAGTTTTCCGTCGTCCAGCGTCCGTCGGCGCTCAACCCACCACCCGCCTCGACACCGAGGGCGCCGAGGTCCGTGACGGGGCACGTCGACCCCTCCTGAGCTACCACTGCGCGGGGCACACCCAGGACCAACACCGCGACGACGAAAGCGGTGGCCAGGCATGCGATTGCCAGCGTTCGCAGCGGGTTCCGGGTGAACAGAATGGCAACCGGCCTCCTTATAATCTGTGGCTCGTCAGGCATTTCGTCCTCTCCTGTAAAGGGTCTATGTCCATTGCTGTGGAAGTCGCAGCATCCCCGCTTACGGAAGGTGATCGGAGGAATATCGGGGCAAGAACTTCTGAATTGAAGCCCATTTCAAGACACCTTGCAAGCAAAAGCATCGTCGTTCTAGGAAGGATTTCAGGGAGGGAGGGAGCTGGGAATCGCGTTCAGGTAGACTTTGAACAGCACCCGCAACCTGCTACCAGCTTTGGTGAGCACGGTGCGGGCAGGAGGATAGTGTGCACAGGCGGCTGGAGTTGACAGGCTGGGGGTTGTGGCTGGTCGGCGTTGGATTTTTCACGGTGTCCGGGCTGCGTAACGGCGACGTGTGGACGGTCATTGGCTCCGTCCTGTTCGGCATCGGGATTGTGTGCCTGCTGATTCCCCTACTGCGGCGGAAGGGCGGGTAAGGGAGACCGCTCCGGGCTACCGTCCTTCTTCCAAGAGAGCTTGTGCGGCGGCGAGGTCTTCCGGAGTGTCGAGGTCCATGAAGGTGCGGCCTTCGGGGTCGAGGGTGCGCACCTCTTCTGTTGTCAGGAGCTCCACGGGCGCAGATGCTGCGAGGTCCCGGAGGGCGGCGCGGCCGGTAGCGAGGAGGGAGGCGATGGTGGGGGCGAGGGCGGTGGGGTAGACGCCGGGCATGGGCTGGGGGCCGTGCTCCGTCTCGGGGAGGGTGAGGGCGTCCGGGCGACGGCGGGCGACGAGGGCCTCGAGGAGAGCGGGCGCGAGGAATGGGGCGTCGCAGGCGACGGCGAGGGTGTGGGGCGTCCCGCAGGCGAGGAGGCCGCTGTAGAGGCCCATGAGGGGGCCCCGGCCCGGCTCGGCGTCGGGGACGGTGGGGAGGCCGAGGAAGGCCGTCGCCCCGGGGTCGTTGGTGACGACGATGACGCGCGCCACCAGGGGTTCGACGGCGGCGACGACGTGCTCGATGAGGGTGCGGCCGCCGAGGGGCAGCAGGGGTTTGGGCGCGCCCATTCGGCGGCCTGCGCCGCCCGCGAGGACGATGCCGGTTACGTCATCGTGGCGAGACATCTTTAGGCGCCGTTTTGCGTGGGACGCCAGGTGACGATGGCAGTGCGGCGCGGCCGGACACCCCGCACGATGAAGCCCTCGGGCGTTTCCTCCAGCAGCTCGTCAGCGGCGGCGCGCAGGCGCTCGTCGGCCTCGGTGCCCTCCTCGACGGCGAGGCGGCGGCGGAGTTGCTCCATCGCGGCGTGGCGGTCGGTGTCGATGACGGCGGTCTCGGAGGCGAGCATCGACACGTCGGGGTAGATGTCCATGGCCCAGAGGAGACTCAGGACGTCCGGGAGGCCGGGCAAGGGGGTGGGGGCCGTGCCGTGGACGCGCTCATAGAAGGGGATCTCCAAGGCGCCGGGGGTCTCCATCATCTCGACTACCACGACGCTGGCGGTGGCGTGCTCCTGCATCCTGGCGACGAAGGGCGCGGCGTCGGGGACGTGGTGGAGCACCAGCGAGCAGAGGACCATGTCAGCCGAGGGGGCCTCGGCGTCCTCCCAAGACTCGTTGATGACGGTGATGTTGGCGAGCCCGGCGTCGGCGGCGCGGGACTGCAGCGCCTCGCAGGAGTCCTCTGACGGCTCGACGACGGTGACGTGGCGGGCGCGCGTGGCGAGGGGCAGGGCATACCGGCCGGCGCCGCCGCCGACATCGAGGACGGTGCCCCCGGAGGGGAGGGCGGCGTAGAGGGCGTTCAGGACGGGGTCATCGATGCGGAAGGGGTCCTGGGGCCGGTTTGAGTAGGTGAAGCCGCCGTGGCCGCCGGGCACGTGACCGCCATCGCCACCATGACCGTGCCCGCCGTGGCCGTGCCCATGCCCGTGGCCTGCGCCTCGAAAGGCGGAGGCGTCGCGCTCGTGGGCCAGGATGCGCTCTCGCCAGGCGTCGATGACCGAGTCCATGATGGTGCTCCTTGGGGTGGGATTCACGCGTCGATTGTAACGGGGCGGGGAGTATGGGCACAAACGCGGGCGGCGGGAATTGATTCAATTGCCCAAGCTCCTATCTGAAGGGATTGTTTCCAGCTACGGATTCCTACCCGGATTGTTTTCTCTATTCTGCGGAAACAATCCGGGCGGCGGGGCTTGTGATGAGGCGTCGCGCTGCGATTTCGTCATGGGGTGAGGGTAGTGGTAGGGGCAGCGGTTGGGGAAGGAGTTGGTGTCAGGGGGATAACAGGCTGACGCCCGGAGTGCTATCATCCCCGGAGAGCTACAGATAGGGAGGTGTGCCATGGCATGGGGATCTCGAAACCGTGGGCGGTCCCGGTCGGCGTCCGGCGCCAGCCGCCGCCCCAAGGGACAGGTCCGCAACGGCAAGTCGGTTCAATACTCCATCAAGTCGTCCAGCGGGCGGACGAAGTATTACGGGGTCACCAACAACCCATCGCGACGCGCCTCGGAGCATCAGAAGTCCGGGAAGCTGCGAAGGGGTGACACGTTCCGCGTCGAGACGAGGCCGGTGAGCCGCGCCGATGCCGAGCGGGTCGAGAGCGCCAAGCTGGCGTCCCACCGCCGCAGCCACAGCGGGCGAAATCCGCGGCACAACACGACGCGGAGTGGCCAGTTCGAGGGACGCCGGAGCGGCGGGAGCTTCGGCGGCTTCTTGCGCAAGCTCTTCGGGTAGTTTGGCCGAGGCGGCGGGCGGACGTTTGATAGGCTATGATTCCCGAAACGGCAATTCCGGAGGTGAACTATGTCGGACTACTCTATGGAAACGTTCATTGAGGATGTGCGGAAGGTCTTTGCGGAGACTGACGACGCCAAGGCGCAGGCACAGGCGGTGTGCGGGCACATGACGAAGCTGCTGCAGGTGCCGAACCTGCTCGACGGCAAGCTGGACGTCCCGGAGACGGGCACGGCCACCGCGAGTCTGTACCAGGACGAGGACTACGGCCACCCGGCGCCGGGCTTCTGGCTGATGTGCAACGCCCAGGCCAAGGGCGGGGCGACCGCCGGCGTGAGCCCGCACGACCACGGGGCGTCGTGGGTGGTGTACGGGGTGTACAAGGGCGCGATCCAGCAGTCGACGTGGCGGTGGGGCTTCCACGAGCCGGACCGGACGGTGCCGCACTTCGAGCAAGCCGCCGAGTGGGTGCAGAACCAGGGCGAGGTGGCCTTCTTCCTGCCGGGGGTCATCCACGCGCAGAAGAACGTCTTCGACGGGCCGTCGGTCGTCGTGCGGCTGGAGGGGCAGAAGCTGACGGGCGTCATCCGGCACCGCTACAACGCGGAGACGGGCGCGGCGACGCTGTACGGGTAGGCGCGGGGACATCTCCGTTGCCGATGGACAACACCCCTTCGCAAGGCGGCGAGCCGCTGTGGGAGTTCGCAAGCGCACGGGGCATGGGCCGGCGCCAGTTCCTGTGGCTGATGCTCGCGGGCGGGGCGACGGCGGTGCTCGCGGCGTGCGTCGGCATCGATAGGTCCAACGGACGTGACGCGCCGACGGCTGCGCAAGGCGGCGTCGATGCTGCCGCCGACTCCCCCTTCTTCAAGGACTCCGCACCGTTCATCGTGCGCGATGACAAAGGCCTCGAGGCACGCATGGAGAACATGCAGGGCCTCATCACGCCCAACCGCTACTTCTTCGTCCGGAACAACGCGCCCGCCAGTCTGGACCTGGACGCGTCGGACTGGCGGCTGGTCGTCGAGGGCGACGGGGTCTCGTTGCCCATCAAGCTGACCTACCAGGAGGTCACGTCCCTCCCAAGTCACTCGCTCATCTCATACCTCGAGTGCGCGGGGAACCACCGGGCGATGTTCGGGATTCTCAAGGGGCAGGAGTCGTCGGGGACGCAGTGGATGACGGGGGCCGTCGGGAACGGCGAGTGGGTGGGCGCGAGGCTGTCGGACGTGCTGACGCTGGCGGGCGTCCGGGACGACGCGGTCAGCGTGCTGCTGGTGGGGCTGGACACGGAGTCGCCGGAGGAGGGGTTCCGGTTCGTCCTGCCCGTCGAGAAGGCGATGCACCCGGACACGCTGCTGGCCTACGCGATGAACGGCGAGCCGTTACCCCAGGACCACGGCTTCCCGCTTCGCGCCGTCGTGCCCGGCTGGGTGGGCAGCTCGCACATCAAGTGGCTGGGGCGCATCATCGTGTCCACGGAACAGCTCTGGACGCGGAACAACACCACGTCGTACACGCTCATCGGCGACGCGTACCCGCCGGAGGGGGAGTCGGAGGGCGTGCCGGTGACGGAGCAGGCGATCAAGAGTGCGCTGGCGCTGCCGTGGCCGGCGGAGTTCGCAGCGGGGCGGCAGCGCATCCACGGCTACGCGCACTCGCCGAAGGGGCCGATCACGCGCGTCGAGTGGAGCGCCGACGGCGGACGGACGTGGGACGTGGCGTCGGTGTCGGGGACGCAGCCGGACTACTCGTGGGCGCGGTTCGAGTTCGAGTGGGACGCGTCGTCGGGCGAGCACACGATCATGACG
>JAPPNT010000040.1 GCA_028873745.1 Chloroflexota bacterium
GCCGTCTTCGGCGGCCGGGAGATCTACCGGCGCCTCTCCAGGGGTCAGGAGTACCTCGCCATAGAGGCCTTCATCTTGACGGCCCTGGCCGCCACCTACGTGCTCATGGACCCCGACCTCAACTGGTTTGGCGTCACCCCGGCGGCCATCTCCATTCTGGTCGTCTACCTCATCGGCTCCCGAGTCCTCTACGTCGCGAGCAAGGCCGGTGGTGGAGAGTTGCAAGAGCAAGCGCCGGACAAGTCGCTGTCGTGGGGATGGATTGTCTTCATCGTCAGCGCCGTCTTCGTCGCCGTCTCCGCCTGGGCCCTCGCCGTCAGCGCCGTCGCCATAGCCGAGGAGACCGGCATCTCCGCCAGCTTCATCGGTGTCCTCGCCGTCGCCATAGTCACCACGCTCCCGGAGCTCACCGTCGGTATTACAGCCATCCGCATCGGCGCACCCGAGATGGCCGTGGCCGGCCTCTATGGCAGCAACGCCTTCAACATCGCCATCCTCGCCGTCGCCGACATCGCGTACGTTGAGGGGTCCCTATTCGGCGCGCTGGACGATAGCCATATCGTTGCGGGTGGATTCGCGGTCCTGCTCATGGGGTTGGGGCTCATTCAGGTGAGGCTGCGGCGGACGCTCAAGTACTTCGCGCTGACGGAGCCCAGCACCATTCTCATCGTGGCCATCTACCTGGCGGGGCTCTTCCTGGTATTCCGAGCAGGATAGCCGCACATCGGGCCATCCCGAGTCCGCCGCCGTCCGACGCGCTTAATCGAGCTGGGCCGGTTCGCGAGGCCGTGACGGACGCCTCCGCATCGCTTCCTCAGCCATCTCTCGCGAGATCTCCTGCGTCAGCTCCACGCCCGGAAGCGGCTGCCGCGTGTCATCGTCGCCCTCTTCCACCAGCGGCTGCCTGCGGCCCGTCCGGCCGCTCCGGAACGCCGAAACCAGCAGCACCGGCGCGACGACCGTCGTAATCATCGTCATGAGCAGCGCCACACCAAAGAGGTCGTGCCCAATGACCCCGCGGGACAGGCCGATGCCCGCGATAATGAGCGCCACCTCACCCCGTGGCAGCATCCCCAGGCCTATGCGCCAGGCGCCACGCCCGTTGAAGCCGACCACGAGCGCTGGCCCCCCGGCGCCCAGCACCTTGCTGACGATGGCCAGCGCCGAGAGCGCCAGCCCAAAGCCCAAGACCCCCGAAATCTGTGTCAGGTCGAACAGCATGCCCATGACGACGAAGAACACGGGCACCAGGAACTGGTATACGCCCATCAGCCGCTCATGGATCCTGCTGGCGAGCGGCGTGCCCGCCAGCCCCAGCCCGACGGAGTACGCGCCGATGATCATCGCCAACCCGAAGGACTCCGCCAGCCCGGCGCCCAGCAGCGCGAGTCCCAGCGCAAGCGCCAGCGGCGCCCCCGAATCCCTGAACCAGCCCAGTGCCCTGGAGATATACCCGGAAAGCACGATTACTAGGCCGGTCAGTGCCAGCCAGAACCCAAGCGCCTTCGCGACAACCACGCCAAGCTCGCCTATTTCTACGGCGCCCGTTTCCGCCATCGCAACCACAATCGCGAGAATGAGGATGCCCAATACGTCGTCCACAACTGCGGCGGCGATGATCGTCACCCCTTCCGGTTCGCGCATCCGCCCCAGGTCCCGCATCACCCGGGCTGTGATGCCCACGGACGTCGCCGTCATAACCGATCCCATGAACAACGCTGTCGGGTCGGTCCAGACCTCTGCGTAGCCGAACCACACCGTCGCCCCCGCCCCCAGCCCAAAGGGCAACACGACGCCGCCCAACGCCACTACGCTGGCTGGTAACGCAAATCGCAGGAACTGACGGAGGTCCGTCTCCAGGCCCACTGCAAAAAGCAGCACGACCGAAGCAATCTGGGCTACCGACCACAGCTCAGTCGAGATCCCGGGGGTGTCCGGACTGATGACGTGGGTCGCGTCGGCAAAAATGGGGTCGAGACCGAAGAAGGCAATGCCGCCAAGCGCAAAGGGGCCAATGATCACACCGGCCCCAAGCTCGCCGAGCACTGGGGGAACGCGCAGATACCGCTCTGAGATTTCACCCGCTATCTTTGCTGCGATGAGGATGATCCCCACCTGCAAAACAACGCGCGTGATGATATGTACGAGGTCCTCACCTTCCATGCATTGCGCTCGGCATGGGTATTCCAGTCCTCATTCGCTGGATTGGGATTCCCACAATGTGAAATGAAGTCAACAGTGCGGGCATTATACCATTGCCAACGCGTACAACCGGACGGCGCGCCTCGCCCCTACAAGCTGCACGGCACGTCGAGCTCCGCGCATGTCGAACGAAACCACTCCACCACTTCCTTGTGCAGCGGAATCCCTGTGGTCGTCCGCTCGACCGTGTTCTCCGCCTCGAGCTGCCCCGGCACAAGCACCCGGTCGTGCCCCGGCGCCGGCTTCGTCGATTTCAGTGTGCGCAGGAAGTCGTCCATCGTCTGCTTGAACTCGCCTACGTCGCTGAACGCGTCGATGTCGTACGCCGCCACGTAGTGCGCGAAGCCCCCCGGCGACTCCCGCGTGTTCCGCGCCGCAAACCCGAATCCGCCGATGACCGTGCTCAGGATTTCGACGACGCACGCCAGCCCGTACCCCTTGTGCGACCCCAGCTCCCGCAGCGAGCCCGCCGGCAGCGAGAGGAACTCGTCCGGCACGGGCCCCGCCTCCATGATCGGCGTCCCCTCCATGTCCGCGACCATCCCCGGCGGCAGGATCGCTCCCAGCCGCTTGGCGATGCGGAACTTGTTCACCGCCACCACGCTCGTCGCGATGTCCAGCACGAAGGGCGCCTCGTCCAACGCTGGCACCGCCACAGCGATGGGGTTCGTCCCCAGCCGAGGCTCCGCCCCGAACGTTGGCAGCACTTGCGGCGGCGCCGCCGACATGCACACGCCCACCATGTCATGCGGCAGCGCCATCATCGCGTGGTACGCCGCCATGCCCACGTGTCCACACCGGCCCATCGTCACGACGCCCATACCCGTCTTCTTCGCCTTCTCGATGGCCATCTCCATCGCCTTGGGTGCGATGATGATGCCCAGCCCCTCGTCCGCGTCGATGTTCGCCGTCGAGGGCCGGTCGCGCACCACCCGCCACTCAGGCAGCGGCTTGATTCGCCCCGTCTGGTAGCCGGTCAGGTAGTTCCGCAGCATGTTGGACACGCCGTGGCTGTCGACCCCGCGAATGTCCGCCATTAGCAACACGTCCGCCGCCAGCGCCGCGTCGTCCGAAGGCACGCCCACCTTCTGGAACAGCGCCGTCGTGACCTCGCGCAGCTCCTCGTGGTTCACCCGGACGGCGTCCTCTTCCCTCAGTACAAAGCTTTCCAGCATGCCTTGCCTCCCTAACCGTTTCACCGGGGAAATGCCTGCCCCTTCCTCCATCGTTTCACCGGCGAAAGCCGGTGCCCAGAGGCGGGGCCGGGGTGGGCGCCCCCGTTCGCTCCAAGCTCGTTGAAGGGCGGTTCCCCAACCCCACTGTCATTCCCGCGAAGGCGGGAATCCAGAACCCCCGCGAACAACCCCGCCCGCTTGGACCCGCACCGTTCGCCCTGAGCCTGTCGAAGGGCCGCCCCCTACCCCCGCGCCCGCTGCCGCTGCCCCGTCTCCGACGCCCGCTCAACAGCGTCCAGCAGCTGGTGCAAACTCACCGCCTCGTCGAAGTCCGGCACCAGCCCCGCCGGCCCGCCCGCGATCTGCTCGCCGAAGCGCCGGTACATCTGCGCGACGTGGAACGGCGCGCCCGATGGCACGTCGTCCGGCGTCCACACGTCCCCGTCTCCAACGTCGATGTCCATGAGCCGGTCGTCGCTCGACCGAGCGCCCTGCAACCGCAGCGCGTTGGTGTTGGGCCCGCCTGCCGCCGTCGCCAGCAGCACGCCGTCCCTGCCCGTGATCTCCAGCCGGAACCCCGTCCCGTGCTGCGGCGGGCTGCCCACGTACGCCGACGCGATAGCCCCGTTCTCCAGCGTCCCGCTCACCGAAATCGTGTCGATCGCTGTCACCGGCACCGTCCGCCCCGTGTCCGTCTCGTCCCACGTAGCGATCCGTGTCCCAACCCTTGCCGAGACCTCGGCGAAGGGACTCACGCAGAACTCCAGCGCGTCCACCGCGTGGCCGAAGGTGATGGTGAACGCGCTCGCACCCGCCTCCTTGGCCGCTCGCCACGTGCCGTCGGCCGGCCGAGCCGTGATGCCTCCGCTCGCCGACGACATGCTGACCGAGAGCACCTCGCCCACGTACCCCTCCTGCACGAGCTGCCGCAGCTTCAGCACCGTCGGCGTTCCCCGTCCTTGTAGCCCCACCTTGGTGTGCAGCCCCCGCGACCGCGCCGTGTCGGCCATCTCCCGGGCCTGTTCCACCGTCGCGGCGAGCGGCCACTCGGTGTACACGTGCTTCCCCGCCTCCAGCGCCGCCATGGTCAGCTCGTGGTGGTACGGCACCTTCACCGCGACGGCCACCAGGTCCACGTCCGGGTGGACCACCATCGCCTTGTGGTCGTGGAAACTCAGCGGCACGTTGAACCGCTCGGCGGACGCCGCCGCCGTCTCCGGACGAGTCGTGCAGACCGCCGTCAGCGCAAGCTCCGGCAGCTTGTCCAGCGCCGGCACGTGCGCCCGGCTCCCCCACCCATAGTCGACGTTGACGCCAATCAGCCCCACGCGAAGGGGCGTCGTGCTCGTAGTCACACCATCCTCCCGAAATGAGATTGTCGGGTCATTGTACCAACCGCCCGGCGTCTACGGTTGCTCCAGCGGCGGCAGCACCCCGCGCAGCCACGCCGACAGGTCCCCGATGAGCTGCCGGCTGATTTCGTGCCCAATCGTGTACTCGTGGTACTCCGGCGCGTAACCCTCCGACTCGAGGAAGCCGCGCATCATCCGCGCCTGGTCCACTGAGATCTGCGGGTCGTGCTCCCCGTGCCCGACGAAGACTGGCTGCGCCCGATCCGTCGGCAGCAGCGCCAGAAGCGCCTCCGTATCGAAGATCGCCGCGCTCAGCGCTACGACTCCCGCGAACAGGTCCGGCTGCGTAAGCCCGCACAGGTACGCCAGCCGCCCACCCTGCGAGAACCCTCCCAGCACGGCGTTCCCCGGCTCCACCCCGTATGCCGTCATCACCTCATTGAAGAACCCGAGCAGCTTGCCCCTAGTCTTTTCGTCCTCCTCCGGGTCCCGCCGCCGTTCCGGGTGCGTCCAGCTGTACCCCACGTACCCCGGCGCCAGCTCGAGCGACTCCGGCCCGTTTGGGAAGGCGTACACGTACCCCCGAGGGTCGATCACCGGCGAAAGCCCCGCCAGGTCCTCCATGCTGGCCCCGAAACCGTGCAGCATGATGATCATCGGGTACTTCCGATTCGGGTCGTAGCCATCCGGGTGGACAACGAGGTAGCGGAGGTGCTCCCCCGCGACCTCGTGCGCTTCCATGGGCATGCGTAGGTGTCCTTTCCGCCGCCGGCACCGACGGCCCGGAGTGTTACTCCATGTAGACGCCGCCGCCCACGTGGAGGGTCTGCCCCGTCGTGTACCCCGCGTCGTCCGAGGCGAGGAACACGCACGCCGCGGCCACCTCTTCCGGCATGCCCAGCCGCGCCATCGGGATGTTCTGCCGCCGCGACCGGTCGTCCGGCACCACGCGAGGCGCCGACGTTCCCGCCGCGTACGCGTGCTGGTCGTACCGCTCCGTGTCGATGGATCCCGGCGTCACTACGTTCGCCCGCACGCCGAACCGGCCGTAGTCGAAGGCGATCCCGCGCATCAGCCCGATCAGCCCCGCCTTCGCCGCCGCCACCACCGCGCTGTCCTTCCGCACACCGAACGCCGCCAGCCCCGAGATCGCGATGATGCTCCCTGACCCAGCCTCGACCATGTACGGCAGCACGGCCCGCGAGAGGTAGAACGCCGCATCGAAGTCGACGCCAATGACCTTGCGCCACTCCTCGTTGGAGAACTCCGTCAGCGGCTTGTGCGGGCGGATCGCCGCGTTGCTCACCAGCACGTCCACCGGCCCCAGCGCCGACGCCACGTCGTCCATCATCCGGTCCACCGCGTCCGGGGCGGACACGTCGGCGAGCACCGGGTGCGCGCGCCCGCCCCGGTCCTCGATGAGCCGCACCACCTCGTCCACGCTCTCCCGGTTCTGCAGCCCGTTCACCGCCACGCTCGCGCCCTCGGCTGCCAGCCCCAGCGCAATCGCTCGCCCGATATTCCGGCCGGCCCCGGTCACCAGCGCCACCTTCCCCTCGAGCTTCACGTCAGCCTCCAAGCCTCCTCGCCGAACACCCGCCCAATATAGCCCCCCCCCCCACACCCCCCCCACCCCCCCCCCCCCCCCCCCCCCCCCCCCCGACGAGG
>JAPPNT010000104.1 GCA_028873745.1 Chloroflexota bacterium
GTGACCTGTTCTGCAGCTTCTGCATCATCCCATACCGCCGGGGGCGGCAGGTGAGCCGAACGCTGCCGGACGTGGTGCGGGAGGCCGAGTTGCTGGCGGCGCGGGGCGTTCGCGAGGTCACGCTGTTGGGGCAGACGGTGGACGCGTACGGGCACGACCTGCCGGGCGACGAGGACCTGGCCGACCTGCTGTACGCGCTGAACGACGTGTGCGGGCTGGAGCGCATCCGGTTCCTGACCTCGCACCCCATGTACATGAGCGACCGCATCATCAGCGCCGTCGCGCAGCTGCCCAAGGTGTGCGAGCACATCAACCTGCCGGTGCAGGCGGGCGACGACGAGGTGCTCTCAGCCATGCGGCGGACGTACTCGGCGGACGAGTACCTGGAGACCATCGAGCGCATCCGGTCGACGATCCCCGGCGTCGGGCTGAGCACGGACCTCATCGTGGGCTTCTGCGGGGAGACGGAGGAGGCGTTCGAGGCGAGCTACCGGCTGCTGGAGCAGGTGCGGTTCGACAAGGTGCACGTCGCGCAGTACTCGACGCGGGAGGGAACCATCGCTCACCGGACGTTGACGGACGACGTGCCGGCGGAGGAGAAGCGGCGGCGCCTGAAGGCCGTCGACGCGCTGCAGGAGCGGGTGGCGACGGAGATCAACGAGCGGCTGCTGGGCGAGACGCTCGAAGTGCTCGTCGAGGGACGGGACAAGGGGAAGTGGCGCGGGCGAACGCGCACGGACAAGCTGGTGTTCTTTGAGGACGCGGGAGACTTCCACGGGAAGTTGACCCGCGTTCGGATTACCAAAACATCGCCGTGGTCGCTGCAGGGCGAGCCGGAAGCGGTGCAGGCGGGGAGGTAGGACATGGCCTTGGAATTGCCGGTGGCGGACAGCAGACAGCGAAACCCTCGGGTGCCTCTGACAGAGCTGGAGCAGTCCGCATTTTGCCAAGTGGAGCCGCTGGAGACGAAGCCGTTGGCTGAAGAGCTGAACGCGGGCGTCCGGTGGCAGCGACTGCCGGACGAGTACGTGAACCTGACGCCGGACCAGCTTGTCGAGCGCATAGACGCAAACCGCGCGGCGCTGGGCGGCAGCACGGTCATCCTCGGCCACCACTACCAGCGCGAGGACATCATCCAGTTCGCGGACTTCCGGGGGGACTCGCTGAAGCTGTCGCAGTACGCGGCGGAGCGACAGGAGTCGAACTTCGTCATCTTCTGCGGCGTGCACTTCATGGCGGAGACGGCGGCAGTGCTCGGCGGCGAGCACCAGCGCGTGGTGCTGCCGAACATCAACGCGGGGTGCTCGATGGCGGACATGGCGCCGACAGGAGACGTGGAGGACTGCTGGGACGACCTGATGGAGACGCTCGGCGAGGGCTCGGTGATTCCGGTGACGTACATGAACTCGACGGCGGAGATCAAGGCGCTCGTCGGGCGGAACGGCGGCGCGGTTTGCACGTCGAGCAACGCGGGCAAGGTGGTCGAGTGGGCGTTCCAGCAGGGCAAGCGGGTGCTGTTCCTGCCGGACCAGCACCTGGGCCGGAACACGGGACTGAAGATGGGTATTCCGCTCGAGGAGATGGTGGTCTGGAACCCCTTCCGACCTCTTGGCGGGCACTCAGCGGAGGCGCTCGAAGAGAGCAAGATGATCCTGTGGAAGGGGCATTGCTCGGTGCACACGCGTTTCACGCCGCTGCAGGTCGCAAAGGCGAAGGCGGCGTACCCGGACGTGAACATCCTCGTGCATCCCGAGTGCCCGATGGAGACCGTCGAGCTGGCCGACTACGTCGGGTCGACGGAGCTGATCGCGAAGACGATCGGCGAGGCGGCGCCAGGGAGCGTGTGGGGCGTCGGAACGGAGATCAACCTCGTCAGCCGGCTGGCGCACGAGAACCCGGACAAGACGGTGTTCTGCCTGGACCCGGTGGTGTGCCCGTGCTCGACGATGTACCGCATCCACCCGGCGTACCTGCTGTGGGTGACGGACGAGCTGCTGGCGGGGCGCGTGCCGAACCAGGTAACGGTCGAGGAGGAAACGGCGCACTATGCCAAGGTGGCGCTGGACCGGATGCTGACGCTGGTGTAGGCGTCGCTGGCGGGACGGAACTTCGAGGGGGGCGGGAGTACCGCCCCTCGTCATTAGGGCGACGGATGCTGGATTGAACGGGGCGCCCTTCGACGGGCTCAGGGCGAACGGGAGTTGAGTCAACCAAGGAGGAACAGCGTTGACGACCAGAACGACGGCGAGGATCAAGCGGCTGACGCACCTGGTAATCCGGGTACGCGACGTGGAGCGGTCGGAGAAGTTCTACACGGAAGTGATGGGGTTCCACGTCACGGCCAAGTACCCGGGCATGGTCTTCTACGCGACGGAGGACGAGCCTACGACGCACGACCTCGCGACGCAGGAGATTGGCATGGAGGCGCCGGGGCCGCAGCCGTATCGCGTCGGGCTGTACCACATGGCGTGGCAGGTGGAGACGCTGGAGGACCTGCGCGACTTTCACCGGCGGCTGCGGGAGCTGGATGTGCCGATCGTTGGGTACGGCGAGCATGGGCTGGGCTTCGGCATCTACTTCCTCGACCCGGACGGGAATGAGATCGAGGTGGTGTACGAGCTGCCGAAGGAGGAGTGGCCGGACGGCAAGCCGCAGCTTCGGGGGCGGGTGCCGTTTGCGGTGGAGTTGGACTGAGGGGTGGAGAGCGGCCACTGGATACCGGCTTTCGCCGGTAAAACGGGGCATGATGCGTTTGGGAGCGGGCACTTAGGGCATGACCACACAGCAGTATGACTACATTGTGATTGGGAGCGGGATTGCTGGGTTGTACTCGGCGCTGCTGGCTGTCGAGCATGGGAGCGTGCTGATCCTGACGAAGGGCGGGATTGCCGACTGCAACACGCAGTACGCGCAGGGGGGCATCGCGGCGGCCGTCGGGCCGGAGGACTCGCCGAGCTATCACCTGGCCGACACGCTGGTCGCGGGCGCGGGGCTGTGCAATGAGGACGCAGCGCGGATTCTGGCTGAACAGGGGCCGCATGCCATCTCCGAGCTGGTGCGGCTTGGCGTCATCTTCGACACGGCGGACGGCGAGGTGGCGCTTGGGCGAGAGGCGGCGCACCGGATGCCGCGTGTGCTGCACGCGGGCGGCGACGCGACGGGGGCGCGCATTGAGCTAACGCTGTCGTCGCTGGCGCACCACTCGCGCATTCACGTCGAGGAGTACGTGACGACGACGCGGCTGCTTGTCGAGGACGGGCGCGTCGTGGGAGTCGCGGGGCTGGTGAACGGGGAAGGCGAGGAGGTCGAGTACCTCGGGGCGCACACGGTGCTCGCCACGGGCGGCGCGGGGCGGCTGTACCGGTATACGACGAATCCAGAGGTCACGACGGGCGACGGCGTCGCGCTAGCGTTCGATGCAGGCGCGGCGGTCATGGACATGGAGTTCTACCAGTTCCACCCGACGGCGCTCCGGCTGCCGGGAGCGCCGCCCTTCCTCATCACGGAGGCGATGCGCGGCGAGGGGGCGGTGCTGCGCAACGTGAACGGCGATACATTCATGACGGAGTACCACCCACATGGCGACTTGGCGCCTCGGGACGTGGTGTCGCGGTCGTTGCTGGCGGAGATGCGGCGGACGGGCGCGGGCCACGTGGTCCTCGATGCGACGCACATGCCCTCGGACCGGCTGGCCGCGCGCTTCCCGAGCATCTACAAGACGTGCATGACGCACGGGCTCGACATCACCCGAGAGCCGATACCCGTTTCGCCGGCGGCGCACTACATGATGGGCGGCGTGCTCACGAACACGGACGGGGAGACGACGCTGCCGGGGTTGTACGCCTGCGGCGAGGTCGCGTGCACGGGGCTGCATGGGGCGAACCGGCTGGCAAGCAACTCGCTGCTGGAGACGGTGGTCTTCGGGCAGAGGGTGGTGCGGCGGTCGCTGGAGGGCGGCTGGACGGGGCCTCGGCCCGAGGGGGCGCTCGCGCTGGGGGCGGAGCCGTCGGCCGAGGCGGGAGCGCCATCGCTGGAGGGGCTGCAGGCGCTGAACTGGAGCAACGTCGGAATCATCCGCTCGAAAGAGGGGCTCGACGAGGCTGCGGGGGTCTTCGCGGCGTGGGAGGCGGCGCCGCCAAGGGCGTCGGCGCCGAACGGCGGCGGGCGGGCGTCGCGCGAGCTTGCCAACATGGTCACGCTGGGTAGACTGATGGCAGAATCGGCGCTGGTGCGGGAGGAGAGCCGAGGCGCGCACTTCCGGACGGACTTCCCGGAGACGTCCGACGAGTGGCTGTGCCACACGGTGTTCACGAAGCCGACGCTCGACTAAGGGGGAATTCGATGGAGTTGACCTTGCTCGGCACGGGCACGCCGATGCCCGACCCCGAACGCTGGGGGCCGGCGAACCACCTGCGCATCGGCGGGGACACGGTGCTGGTGGACACGGGCAACGGCTGCGTGCGCCGCATGGTGCAGATTGGGCAGGACATGACCGATCTGGACTACATCTTCCTGACCCACATGCACTCGGACCACACCGTCGACCTGATGCACGTGCTCATCACCGGGTGGATCCGCTACCGGAAGAAGCCGTACACGATCATCGGGCCGGCACGGACGAAGGACTTCGTCGACAGGCTCATTCATGCCTTCGAGGAGGACATCCGGATACGGCGGCTGCACGACCGGGTGGGCGAGGACGTGATGAACGTGCGCGTCATCGAGGTAAACCACGGCGACACGTTCGAGGGCGACGACTGGCGCGCGACGGCGCTCGAGGTCGAGCACGGCTACGTCAAACCCGCGCTGGGGTTTGCGTTCGAGGAGGAGCGGAGCAAGCTCGTCATCTCGGGCGACACGGCGGTGAGCGACGCCATCATCGAGGCGTCGTCGACGGCGGACATGCTGGTGCACGAGCTGATGCAGACACAGCCGCACCGGGGCGGGCCGGCGCCGGACGGGCGCGATTACCACGTAGTCGACCGGGAGGGGCTGACGGAGTTCGCGCGGCGGATTGCCAACTCGCACACGTGCCCGCACGGGCTGGCGGAGGTGGCGGAGAAGTCGGGCGTGCCGCACCTGGTCGCGACGCACATGGGCGACGTGGACGAGGAGTGGTCGCGCGAGGTCATCTGCGCGAACTACAGCAACCCGTTCACATTCGGCGAAGACCTGATGAAGTTCACGGTGTAGCCAAACTATGATACTGACGCCGGAAATCCACGACTTGATCGACCGGGCCCTGCAGGAGGACCTGAGCATCGGCGACGCGACGACGGCAGCGCTGGCGCCGGAGGAGCTGCAGGCGACCGCGACGCTGTTCGCCAAGCAGCCGGGCGTGCTGTGCGGCGTCGAGGTGGCGGCGGCGGTGTTCCGGCGCGTCGACCCGTCGCTGGCGGTGGAGCAGGCGCTGCGGGACGGCGACGTCATGGAGCGGGGAAGCGTCGCGCTGCGGGCGCGCGGCTCGGCGGCGACGTTGCTGACGGCGGAGCGGACGGCGGTCAACTTCATGCAGCACCTGAGCGGCGTCGCGACGCTGACGGCGGTCTACGTGGATGCCGTCAGGGGCTCCGGGGCCACCATCATCGACACGCGCAAGACGCTGCCGGGGCTGCGGGCGCTGGAGAAGCACGCGGTCCGGTGCGGCGGCGGGCACAACCACCGGCAGAACCTGGGCGACGGCATCCTCATCAAGGACAACCACATCGCGGCGCTGCGCGGGCACGGCATGACGCTCGGCGACATCGTGCGGCAGGCGCACGCGCGGGCCTCGCACACGATCAAGGTGGAGGTGGAGGTCACGACGCTGGAGGAGGCCGAGGAGGCGCTCGACGCAGGGGCGCAACTGCTGCTGCTGGACAACATGCCGCCTGAGCTGATGAAGCAGGCGGTCGAGCTGAACCGGGGGCGGGCGGTGCTGGAGGCGTCGGGCGGGATCAATCTCGACACGGTGCGGGCGGTCGCGGAGACGGGCGTGGACTTGATCTCCGTTGGGGCGCTGACGCACTCGGCGCCGGCGCTGGACATCAGCATGGACATCAGCTATTTGGGGTAGGCGGGCGGCCTAACTACCCGGAGTCTTCGGCGAGGTGAGCTCCCCTCAACCCGCGCCACTCTGGATCCCCGCCTGCGCGGGGATGACGATGATTTGGGCAGTAGAGTGATCAGGCCGTAGGGCGCGGGGTTTCTGGATCCCGGCTTTCGCCGGGAAGACGAAGTGGATTTCCCTACGCTTGCCTTCTTGGCGTGTGGCGGTCTGCGCTGTCGAGCATGATGGTGACGGGGCCGTCGTTGTGGATTTCCACCTGCATGTAGCCGCCGAAGACGCCGGTGACGATGTCCGAACATGCCTCGCGGAATAGGG
>JAPPNT010000097.1 GCA_028873745.1 Chloroflexota bacterium
CCGGGCATCACCGCCACCGCCACCGTCTGCGACAACCTCGCGCTCTACGGCGGCCTCATGCTGACGCCCGACGGCCCCAAGGTCATCGAGTTCAACGCGCGCCTCGGCGACCCGGAGACGCAGGTCGTGCTGCCGCGTATGGAATCGGACCTGCTGGACGTGTTTGAAGCCATCCTCGACGGCACAATCGACCGGACGCTCATCGCGTGGTCGCCGCGTCCCGCCGTCGGCGTCGTCCTCGCGTCCGGCGGCTACCCGGACGCCTACGAGACCGGCTACGCCGTCACGGGCCTCGACGGCGTCGACGATGACGTGGCCGTCTTCCACGCGGGCACGGCGCTGTCCGGCGATGGGGCCGTCGTAACGGCCGGCGGCCGCGTCCTCACCGTCGCCGCAACGGGCGAGACGCTGGAGGACGCCCGCGCCCACGCATACGAGAACGCGGCGCGCATTGGTTTCGAGGGCGCGCAGTACCGGCGGGACATCGCGGCGCTGGCGCCGGCGGCGAGCGGGAGGTAGACGGTGCAGCCACAATCGGTCCAGCCCGGTCAGCCCATCCCCACGGTCTCGGAGCTCATTGAGGAGCAGAACGCGCGCCGCGCCTTCCTGGACCAGGTGGGCGTCTACTTCATCCGCGACATCAACGACGTCGAAGCTGAGCGCTTTGCCAAGTCGATGATCGTCATCGCCTCCAACCTGAAGCGCATGGGCGGCCAGCGCCGCATCACGGTCTACATCAACTCCGGCGGCGGCTCCATGGGCGCCGGCTTCGCCATGATGGAGATGATGTACAAGGTCAAGCGCGACTACCTGATCCCCGTCGACACCGTCGTCCTCGGCTACGCCTACTCCATGGGCGCCATCATCGCCCAGGCCGGCGACCGCCGTTCGATGGGCTTCTTCTCCACCATGATGCTCCACAGCGGCCAGTGGACGGTGGTGGGCGAGGACGAGCGGATCTTCACCGACTACCAGAAGCTCGCCACCACCTACAAGCAGAAGATAGGCGAACTCTTCTATCGCCGGACCGGCACGCACACGCCGCGCTGGTGGACGAATTTCGTCTACTCCGGCCGCGACCGCTTCCTGTCGGCAACCGAGTGCCTCAAACTCCACCTCGTAGACGAAGTATGCGAGTTCGACACATGCTACATCCTGCCGCCGGACGAACAGGCCCGTCTGCCCTGAGCTTCGGCAACCAACCGTTCGCCCTAAGCCTGTTGAAGGGCGAACACGTGGCCCCCAGCGTTTTTCCGGCGCAAGCCGGAATCCAGGGGCCGGAACACAGCACGCATAGAGAAGGAGGAACACCCAGCCAGCCATGGAACAGAAACCGCTCCACTCCCGTCGTTACCGCGAAAGCGGGAACCCAGGGGGTGCGGGCCAGGGGCACACGTCGACAATATAGGCGTCCAGAGATAGAAAAGGAGGGTCATCCAACCAGCCATGGAACAGCAACCGCTAGTAGGAGTCCTTGTCGGCAGCCGTACGGACGAGCCGCGCATTGAGGATACGTTCAAGGTGCTCAATGACCTGGGCGTGCCGTATGAATACAACGCCATGTCCGCGCACCGCTCCCCGCAGCGCGTGATGGAGTACGTCACGACGGCAGAGGAGCGCGGTATCGAGGTGATCATCGCCGCTGCAGGCGGGTCCGCCGCCCTCCCCGGCGTCGTTGCGTCGTGGACAACGCTGCCCGTCATTGGCGTCCCCCTGCCCAGCAGCGACATGCAGGGCATAGACGCCCTCTACACCATCGCGCAGATGCCGCCCGGCGTTCCCGTGGCCTGCGTGGCCATCGGAGCGTGGGGCGCGCGCAACGCCGCGTATCTGGCGGCCAGCATCCTCAGCATCAAGCACCCCGCAGTCCATGAGGCCTACGCCAAGTACCGCGAGGGGCTCCGCAACGCATGAGCGCCCCCCGAGTCGTGGTGTTGGTCGACTTCGACGGCACCGCCGCCGCCCAGAACGTCGCCGAGACGCTCCTGGAGCGTTACGGGGGTGAGACGTCATACGCGGCCGGGACGTGGATGGCCAACAGGGAGTCCTTCCGCAAGGGTGAAATGACCCTTCGCGAGTACCAGGAGCGCGCCTTCAACGGCGTCGATGTCACATTGGAGGAGATGGGCGAGGGCCTGAAGGGCCTCTGCTGGCCCCGTGAAGGGTTTCAGAAGTTCGTGTCCTTTTGTAATGCAAACGAAATACATTTGTTTATCATTACCAATGGTCTGCAATTTTATGTTGACTTCGTATTGGAGCACGCCGGCATCGAAGGGCTCCCCGTCTGCGCCGTCGCCGTCGAGGGCCCGCCGCACCAGCTCCGCTACTCGTATCCTTACGACACCGAGACCTGCTGGGAGTGGGGCAACTGCAAGTGCCGCATCCTGGAGGAATCCAAAGCTGCCGGAGACGTCAAGACCGTCATGATCGGCGACGGCTGGTCCGACTACTGCGCCGCCCGCCTCGCCGACGCCGCCTTCGCCCGCGCCACCATGCGCCAGCACTGCGACGCCAACGGCGTCCCCTACATCCCCTTCGAGGACTTCCATGACGTGCTTGCTGCCTTCCGCGCCGGCATCCCCGGCGTCTGGGAGCCTAGCCCTGCCGATGAGGGGTCGTCCGGCTAGCCACCGCGTATGCTGCGAGTTCCGGAAACACGCGCGCAAGCCCCCTTGAATCCCCTCGCGAGGGGCAATGCGCCATGCTATCCTGTTTGTGCCCTACTTCTCCCTCAGGGGTTATGTCTTGATTGAGCGGTACTCCCGGCCCGATATGAAGCGCGTATGGTCTGACGACAACGCCTTCGCGCTTTGGCTCCGCGTCGAGATCGCCGCATGCCAGGCCTGGTGCGACCTCGGCGTCGTCCCGCCCGAGGACATGGCCCTCATTCGCGGCGCCACCTTCAACCGCGCTTCCTACGACCGCTGGTTTGACGAGACCAAGCACGACCTCGTCTCCTTCACTCGCGCCGTATCCGAGAGCCTCGGCCCCGAGTCCCGCTGGGTCCACTACGGCCTCACTTCCAACGACGTTAAGGACACCGCCCTCGCCATGCAGATGACCGAGGCCTGTGACCTCATCGACGGCGACATCGGCCGCTTCCTCGACACCCTTGGCAGCCAGGCCGTCGCCTACAAGGACACGCCCTGCATCGGCCGCTCCCACGGCGTCCATGCCGAGCCCATGAGCTTCGGCCTCAAGCTTGCCCTCTGGCACAGCGAGATGCAGCGCAACCGCCAGCGCCTCGCGGAGACCCGCTCCCGCGTCAACGTTGGCATGATCTCCGGCCCCGTCGGCACCTACGCCGGCATCCCGCCGGAGATCGAGTCCTCCGTATGCGAGCAGCTTGGACTCACACCCGTCGCCGTCTCCAACCAGATCATCCAGCGCGACCGCCACGCCGAGTTCGTCCAGACCCTCGCCCTCATCGGCGCGACGCTCGAGAAAATCGCCACGGAGGTCCGCGCCCTCCAGCGCACCGAGGTCCGCGAGGTGCAGGAGCCCTTCGGCGAGCCCGGCTACGTGACCAAGGGCTCCTCCTCCATGCCCCACAAGCGCAATCCGGAGCTGTCGGAGCGAGTCTGCGGCCTCGCCCGTCTCGTGCGCGGCTACGCCACGACGGCCCTCGAGAACGTCGCCCTCTGGCACGAGCGCGACATCTCGCACTCCTCCGCCGAGCGCATGGCGCTCCCCGACGCCGCCCTCGCCATCGACTACATGCTGGAGCTTATTACGGGCGTCATCGGCGGGATGCGCGTGGACGTGCGCCAGATGATGCGCAACTTGGAGCTGACGCGCGGCCTCGTCTTCTCGCCCCGCGTGATGCTCGCCCTCGTGGAAGCCGGCATGGACCGCGCCGAGGCATACGACCTCGTGCAGGAGCACACCATGCGCTCCTGGGACGACGAGGAGGATTTCCGCGACCTCCTTCGCGCCGACCCGCGCGTCACCGCGGCCCTGCCCGGCGGCGCGCTTGAGAGCCTTTTCGACTACGGCTACTACCTCGGCCACGTGGACCATATCTACAAGGCCGCGGGAATTGGCGCATAGGCGCAACGAACACTGCAGAACCGGAGGGGAACTGTGGAAGCGATAGCAGAGACCAGCCTGCCCAACCAGATTCACCGCGGTAAGGTGCGCGACACCTACGACCTCGGCAACGGACTGCTGCTGATGGTCGCCACGGACCGCATCTCCGCCTTCGACGTCGTCCTGCCGACGGCCATCCCGGAGAAGGGCGTCGTCCTCTCCAACATCTCCGCCTTCTGGTTCGCCATGACGGCCGGCAGCATGCCCAACCACTTCATCTGCATGGCCAATGACGCCGCCAAGGCCGGCATCGCCCTCCCCGACATCCCTCCCGAGGTCGCCCGCCGCGCCATGGTCGTCAAGCGCGCCCAGCGCATCGACGCCGAGTGCATCGCGCGCGGCTACATCACCGGCTCCGCCTGGGCCGAGTACCGCAAGTCCGGCACCGTCAACAGCATGCCCATGCCCGCCGGCCTCGTCGAGGGCGACAAGTTCCCCGAGCCCCTCTTCACGCCGACGACCAAGGCGGAGGAGGGCCACGACATGCCCATGACCGTCGAGGAGCTCGGCAACTTGGTCGGCGAGAGCACGGCCCGCCTGCTCGGCGAGAAGACCGTCGAGCTCTACGCGGCCGCCGACGCCTACGCCCGCGACAAGGGCATCATCATCGCCGACACTAAGCTGGAGTTCGGGCTGCTGGACGGCCAGGTTATCGTCATCGACGAGATGCTGACGCCGGACTCCAGCCGCTTCTGGGACGCCGCGGGCTACGCCCCCGGCAAGAGCCAGCCCAATTATGACAAGCAGTACGTCCGGGATGCGCTGACCGACATGGGGTGGGACCGTGAGCCCCCGGCGCCGGAGCTCCCCGACGACGTCGTAGACAAGACCCGCGCCCGCTACCTGGAGGCCTATCAGCGCCTGACCGGGCAACCCCTTCCGTAGAAGGAACCCCTTCCGTAGAAGGAACCCCTTCCGTAGAAGGAACCCCTTCCATAGAGAAGGACCCCTACCCTAGAGGAGCAACGTGGCAAGACAGCGATCAAACCGGAGAGTGTCGGAGACCGAGCGGCGGAGGGCCAGGCAGTCCCGGAACAAGCAGAAGAACAAGTTGGTGCGCATCCTCGCCGCGGCGGGCATGGGCGTTCTCGCCGTCCTCATCATCGCGGGACTGGCCCTTCCCTCCTTCGGCGGCGGCGCGTCGACCGGCCCTGACGACTTCCTCGAGCGCGGCGGCTTTCTCGCGCGGCCCGTCGACGGCCCCGGCGTTGCGGTCGAGGACCAGGGCCGCGTCCACTTCCCGTCGCTGGACGGCCGTGCGGACCCCGGCTACTACGTCACGTACCCTGCCACCTCCGGAACCCACTCGCCCACGTGGGAGCGCTGCGGCATCTTCACGGACCCCGTGCCCGACGAGATCCTCGTCCACAACCTGGAGCACGGCTTTGTCAACATTCACTACAACTCGGACGATGCGGCCTTCGTTGGCCAGCTGGAGGCGGCGGCAAGGGGCCTGCCTGACTGGCCCAACTACTACATCTTCGCGCCCTACCCGAACATGGAGCAGACCGTCGCGCTCACGGCGTGGAACCGCATCCTCTACCTCGACGGCATCGACGAGGACGCCATGCGTGAGTTCGCCGACGCCTACCAGGCCCGCGGCCCGGAGTTGGCCCGCGGCTGCGACTCCCCCGGCGTGATGTCCCAGGGCGTCCCCAACTCCACCGTAACCCCCGAGGGTGGCGTCGACACCACCGAGGTCGAGCCTGAGGCCACAGAGGAGCCCGCCGAAGGCACGGACGACAGCAGCGCGGACGACACCGCTACCCCTGAGCCTGAGGACACCGCGACGCCGGAGCCGGCCGAGACCCCATCCGCGAGCGGCGGATAGCTGCCATGCGGTACCTCGCGCGTGTCTACGTCACGCTGAAGCCCACCGTGAACGACCCCCAGGGCATCACGGTCCTCAGCGCCCTGCGCAACCTCGGCTTTGAGTCGCCGGACGGCGTCCGCGTCGGCAAGTACCTAGAAGTCGGGCTGCAGGCCGAGTCGGAGGACGAGGCCCGCGCCCAGATCGACGCCATGTGCAAGACCCTCCTCGCCAACACCGTCATAGAGCAGTACCGCTTTGACCTGGAGGAAACCCCCGCCTAGTCTCCAGACCTTCCCCCGCGAGTGGGAGAAGCCTGTCCTGAGGCCCTCGAAGGGGGCGCTCCCCACCCCGTTTCACCGGCGGAAGCCGGTGGCCAGAACACCCGCCACCGACAACAAACAAATATTAAAACCAAACCCCAACCTGGTTTACAGGGAGGGGGGGACCCATAGGCCAAGCCA
>JAPPNT010000243.1 GCA_028873745.1 Chloroflexota bacterium
GGACAAGGCCCGCCGCCTCCTGTGGCCGGTCAAGCAGAAGTACGGCAAGAACCTCTCGTGGGCCGACCTGATCGTCTTTGCCGGCAACCAGGCCCTGGAGTCGATGGGCTTCAAGTCCTTCGGGTTCGCCTTTGGCCGCCCCGACGTGTGGGAGGCCGACGACACCAACTGGGGCTCCGAGACGACGTGGCTCGACGACCAGCGCCACGACGCCGAAGGAGAGATCGACGGCCCGTACGGCGCCGACCACATGGGCCTCATCTACGTCAACCCTGAGGGCCCCAACGGCAACCCCGACCCCAACCTCGCGGCCAACTACATCCGCAACACCTTCAAGCGCATGGCCATGAACGACGAGGAGACCGTCGCGCTCATCGCCGGCGGGCACACCTTCGGCAAGGCCCACGGCGCCGCCCCCGAGTCCCACGTCGGCGCCGACCCCGAGGGCGCGGCCGTCCACGCGCAGGGCTTCGGCTGGAGTAACAGCTACGGCAGCGGCAAGGCCGGCGACACCATCACCAGCGGCCTCGAGGGCACGTGGACTGAGAACCCCACCAAGTGGGACAACAACTTCATGGAGAACCTCCACAACTACGAGTGGGAGCTGACCAAGAGCCCCGCCGGCAAGTCGCAGTACCAGCCGGTGAACGCCTCGTCCGTGGCCGTCGTCCCCGACGCCCACGACCCCGCGAAGAAGCACGCGCCCTTCATGCTCACGACCGACCTCTCCCTCCGCATGGACCCGGCGTACGCGACCATCTCGAAGCGGTTCCTTGAGAACCCGGCCGACCTTGAGGACGCCTTCGCCAAGGCGTGGTTCAAGCTGCTGCACCGCGACATGGGCCCCCGCAGCCGCTACCTCGGCCCGCTGGTCCCCGCCGAGCCCCAGCTCTGGCAGGACCCCGTGCCGGACGTCGACCACGATCTGATCAGCGATCAGGACGTCGCCGACCTGAAGGCCAGCATCCTTGAAACCACCCTGTCCGTGGCCGAGCTGGTCGGTGTTGCCTGGGCGTCCGCAGCCTCCTACCGCGGCACCGACAAGCGCGGCGGCGCCAACGGCGCGCGCGTCCGCCTGTCTCCCCAGAAGGACTGGGAAGCCAACGACCCCGCCGTCTTGGCGAACACGATTGCGACGCTGGAGGGCGTGCAGAGCGCGTTCAACGCCGCGCAGTCCGGCAACAAGCGCGTCTCCCTCGCCGACGTCATCGTCCTCGCGGGCTGCGCGGGCGTCGAGTGGGCCGCGAGGAACGTCGGCCGCGACGTGCAGGTGCCCTTCTCCCCCGGCCGCACCGACGCCACGCAGGAGTGGACGGACGAGGAGTCCTTCGCCGTCCTGGAGCCCGCCGCTGACGGCTTCCGCAACTACGGCGGCGGCGCGGGAGCGGCGGAGCAGCTGGTCGAGAAGGCGTACATGCTGAACCTGACCGCCCCCGAGATGACGGCCCTCGTCGGCGGCATGCGCGCCCTCGGCGCCAACACCGGCGGCTCCGCACACGGCGTGTTCACCGACCGCCCGGGGACACTCAGCAACGACTTCTTCGTCAACCTGCTGGACATGGGCACCCAGTGGTCGCCCGCGGCCGACGGCTCCTTCGAGGGCCGTGACGCCGGCGGCAACGTCAAGTGGACGGCCACCGAGGTCGACCTCGTGTTCGGCTCCAACTCCGAGCTCCGCGCCCTCGCCGAGGTCTACGGCTGCGACGACGGCGCAGCCCAGTTCGTCAGCGACTTCGTGGCGGCCTGGAACAAAGTGATGAACAACGACCGCTACGACCTGGCGTAAGCCTCGGAAACAGCGATCGGCTGGAGCGGCAGGCTGGGCAACTGGCCTGCCGCTCCCCTTTTGCGCGCTGCGGGAGGCAAGGCGGTTCCTTGACCCCCCTAGCTACCAAGCCCTACACTGTAAATGTTCCCGTGGTGAGCGTGGCCAAGCGGTAAGGCGCCTGACTGTGGCTCAGGAGATCGAGGGTTCGAATCCCTTCGCTCACCCCACACCTTCGCAAACGATTACGCCGCGAGGGCGCAGTGCGTAGCTCGCGGCGTCGAGTTTCGTGATGGTTTGCCGTACGCGGCGGTTGATGGTAGGCTACGCCGCTGTCGCGTCAGAACCCTGCACAGATACAAAGGCTAGTGAAGCCATGTCCTGCGGCGATGCGCCAACGGAACAACTACCGTGGAGGACCCAAGGAATGCACCTGGTTATCGACGGCTACACCGGCAACCACTCCCTGCTGCAGGACCAGGAGCACGTCCGACAGTTCTTGGACTCCTTCCCGGACCGCATCGGCATGACCAAGATCATCACGCCCCACGTCCTCACCTACAACGGCCCCGTTCCCGAGGACTGGGGCGTCTCCGGCTTCGTCATCATCGCCGAGAGCCACATCAGCGTGCACACCTTCCCGGACCGCAGCTTCGTGCAGGTGGACGTCTTCTCCTGCAAGGACTTCGACACCGACCTCGCGCTCGAGGACGTGAAGGCCAGCTTCGACCTGCACGAGGCGAACACCTGGGTGCTGGAGCGCGGCCTCGACCATTACAGCCCCGACCAGGCGCGCCGCGCCCTCGACGCCGATCGGGCGCGGCTGAGCGCTCCGGCGTAGGCGATGTCCACGGGCCCGCCCCACGGCGCCGAGCTCCCCTGGAATTTCCTTGCGCTCCCGCCGGAGCAGTCCGCCTATGACGCGTCGCGCTTCCTCGTCCTCCCCGTGCCCTATGACGGCACGGTCTCCTACCGCATCGGCGCCCGAGAGGGCCCTGCCGCCATCATCGATGCCTCCCGGCAGATGGAGGACTACGACATCGAGCTTGAGCGCGAGACCTGCGTCCTCGGCATCCATACCCTGCCGGAGGTGCAGCCTCACCCCGACGGGCCGGAAGCGACGGTCGACCGCGTCCAGAAAGCCGTCGCTGCCGCCTGCCGCCCCGGAGCCGTTATGGTCACCCTCGGCGGCGAGCACTCGATAACCGTCGGCGCCGTCCGCGCGCTGAGGGAACGCCACCCCGATCTCTCCGTCCTCATGCTGGACGCCCACGCCGACTTCCGCCACAGCTATCAGGGGTCGGAGTACAGCCACGCCACCGTCGGCCGCCGCATCGCGGAGGTCTGCCCGCTGGCCATCGCCGGCGTGCGAAGCCTCAGCCTCGAGGAGCGCGAGGCGTTGGAGGAGCTCGGACAGCCCATGTACACCTGGCCGCAGGCCCGCTCCACCGCTGAGCTCGCGGACGTCCTTCTGTCGCACCTCACCGGGACCGTCTACGTCACCATCGACCTGGACGTGCTGGACCCGTCGATCATGTCGGCGGTCGGCACGCCGGAGCCGGGCGGCATGCTGTGGGCGGAAACGCTCGAGCTGCTGCGAGCCGTCGCGCGCCGGCGCCGCATCGTCGGCTTTGACCTGATGGAGCTCGCGCCGCCCGAGGGGCCGGTGAGCTGCGCATACACGGCGGCCAAGCTCGCCTACAAGCTCATGGGGTATGCTACGCTAAACTAGACCGCACCTGTTCTCCATCACGGTCTGGGGGCAGCGAATGGGCGCCACCTTCTCGCTCGGCAGAATCCTCGGCATCCCGGTAAGCGTGAGCTACACGTGGTTTGTCGTCCTCGGGCTTGTCAGCTACGTCCTGTTCGGACAGCTCTCCATGCAGCTCCCCCGGTGGGACATGCTTCCGCTTGTCGGCATGGCCGCCGCGACCGGCCTCCTCTTCTTCGTCTCCGTCCTCGCCCACGAGCTCGCTCACAGCCTAACGGCGACCCGCCACGGCATCCCCGTCCGAGGAATCACGCTGTTCATGCTGGGCGGCGTCTCGCACATTGCGATGGAGGCCCGGCGCCCCTGGATCGAGTTCACCGTGGCGTTGGTCGGCCCCGCGTTGAGCCTCGTGCTCGGCGGGCTCCTCATGGGCTTCGCGTTCTACGTGGCCCCCGCATTCCTCGAGGGACGCCTGCGCGATGGCGTGATGGTGGTCGCCTTCCTCCTCGGCTGGACGAATCTCGCGCTGGGCGTGTTCAACCTGCTGCCCGGCTTCCCGCTCGACGGCGGCCGTGTCCTGCGGGCCGGTTTATGGGGGCTCACGGGCAACTACTGGCTCGCCACCAGCATTGCGGTCCTGGTGGCCCAGGTGTTCGCGGTGGCGCTGACGCTGTTGAGCATTTTCCTCTTCATACGAACGGGCAACTTTCTCAACCTCTGGCCAATCCTGATTGCCGGGTTCGTGTTCTACATGGCGGTGAGCGCAAAGAGCGCTGCCCGCGACCGCCGGCAGCTTACCGGCGTCACAGTAGGCGAGGTGGCCTCGGCGGACATGGTGCCCGCCGACGCGACCATCGCCGATGCCGTGAGGGCGCGCCTCACCCGTGGCGGCCGCGCCGCCGTCCTCGTCGGCGTCGAGAGTGTGCCGGCGGGCGTTCTGCACGAGCAGGAGCTTCGCGGCGTTCCGCGCGGCGTGTGGGGCATCACCAGCCCGATGCAGGCGATGGTTCCCCTGTCGTCGTTCCCGGTCGTTGACGCCGGCGAGCCTGCGATCGAAGCATTGGAAGTGCTGGAAGATGACGATGGGCCTCCCTGCCTCGTCGTCGTGGCCGGCGGCCGCATCGTCGGCATCGTCACGCGCAGCGACCTCGATGACTACCTGCGGGGACGGCGCACGCTTGACATGGCACATTGAGCTTGCAAGAATCTGGCTATCTCCATTACCTCCCGCAACGATGGATAAGACTTAGTGATACTTAGTATCAAAACAGCATTGGTGGTTCCTGCGGTGCGGAAGTCGCAAAACCGGGGCTCATTGGGGAGATGTCGAGGGTCCTGACCCCGTCAGGGCGCCGGGTCGAAGAGGCGAATGGAATGGCCAATAGACTTACTTGGGCTGTTCTCCTGGCCCCATTGGGGATCGCCATAGTTGTTGGCCTGTTCTTGCTGACTGTCCGCGCCGGCGGAGCTGCCGAACCGGAAGTAGGCCTGACGGCCGCGGCCGAGTTGGTGTCGCCGTCCGGCGATGCCATTGGGACCGTTGAATTCCGGCAGGCGGCAACCGGCGTCCTGGTCATGGCCGACTTGAAGGGTCTCGCGCCGGGCGGCCACGCCTTCATCATTCACGAGTTCGGCTCTTGCTCTCCCGACTTCGATGCCGCCGGCGACCACTTCAACCCCGAGGAAACGGATCACGGGTTCGTTCATTCAAACTGGGAGGGCAACGGTTCAGCCGGGGCCCACGGCGGCGACCTGCCGAATATCTATGCCGCCGCCGACGGCTCCGCCCGTGCCGACTTCTTTACCCAGGGCATCATTCTGAATAGCGGCCCGCGCCATTCGGTCTTCGACGACGACGGCTCCGCCATAATCGTGCACGAAAGACCCGACGCCTATGGCGAAGAGGAGTCCGACACCGGCGCCCGCGTAGCCTGCGGCATCATCAGGCGCACCTAGGCATCGCGCTGGTCTCGGACGCGAGCCCACGTCTCCGCATCAGCCGCTCTCATGCTCGGTGTCCTGCTCGCTGGCGAAGCCCGGCAACGCAGCATGAGACGCCATTCGTGAACGCGCTGTTCCTCCAAACGCGACGTGTTCTCCCCACTACCGGGCAGTTGCCGCGCGTCCCTGGCCTGTAGTCTCAGCTACGCCCGTGCTACAATTGCCGGATAGTGGACTATCGGCGCAGCGCAAAGTTGCGTCACCCTGCGGGAGCGAAGGCCTTGGAGACCGCCCAACGCGAAATCTATCTTGACCACGCCGCGACGACGCCGCTGCGGGCGGAAGCGCTGCAGGCGATGCTGCCGTACTTGCAGAGCGCCTTCGGCAACCCGTCCAGCATCCACGCCGTCGGGCAGCGGGCCCGCGTGGCCCTCGAGGATGCTCGCGACACCGTCGCCAGGGTGCTCGACTGCCGCGCCAACGAGGTCGTCTTTACGAGCGGCGGCACCGAGTCCGACAACGCCGCCATCAAGGGCGGCGCCCTCGCCCTGCGGCCCACGGGCAATCACGTCGTCACCACCGTCATCGAGCACCACGCCGTGCTGCACACCTGCCACCAGCTCGAGAGCATGGGCTTTGACGTCGCCTACGTTCCCGTCAACGCCGAGGGTCTCGTGGACCCGCGCGACGTGCTGGACGCCGTGACTGACGAGACCGTGCTCGTCAGCGTTATGTATGCCAATAACGAGATCGGCACGGTGCAGCCGGTCGCCGAGATCGCACGGCTGGTGAAGGAGCGGGCGAAGGAGCAGGGGCGCACGATTCTCGTCCACACCGACGCCGTGCAGGCCGCCGGCTACCTGGACCTCTCGGTGAAGCGGCTGGGCGTCGACATGCTGAGCCTGTCCGCGCACAAGTTCCACGGCCCCAAGGG
>JAPPNT010000179.1 GCA_028873745.1 Chloroflexota bacterium
ATCCCTACCCCACGCGCCAGGTCTGGGCGAGGCCGGGGTAGTCCTGGGCCATGTCCGCGAGGGCGTCCGGGGAGAGGAGGGCGAAGGTGGCGGTGGCCTCGGCGGCGACGCGGCCGTCGGGGAGGGTGACCTGGGCGCTGGTGCGCATGATTGCGCCGCGGCCGCCGTCCTTGCGGGCCGTCGCGGTGAGGACGTCACCGACGCGGACGGGCTGGCGGAAGCGGATGTCGAGTTTTGCCGACATGCCCCAGCGGCCCTCCATGACGGGCACGCGGCTCATCACCTCGTCGAGGAGGCCGGTGATGACGGCGCCGTGGAGGAAGCCGGGGAAGCCCTGGTGTCGTTCAAGGGCGGTGTACGTCGTGACGACGGTGTCGCCGTCTTGCTGGAAAGTGAGCTGCAGGCCGCCGTCGTTGCGGGGGCCGCAGGCAAAGCAGAGGCCGTAGTCAGAGGCGTCGTTCAGGGGCAGGGCGGCGGGTTGGGAAGTCACGGGTGCACCTCACAGAGTGGAATTCGCAGGCGCCCGTTCGGGCAACCCTTCGACAAGCTCAGGGCGAACGGGCGCACAGGGGTTTAGCCGGGCAGGTGGCCGGAGGGGTGGGGTTCCTCACGGTAGAGCTGGAGGCCCTTGATGACGGGGGCGTCCGTGAAGCTGAAGAGGTAGGCGGGCTCCGACGGCGAGGCGTTGGTGTGCTCGTGGAAGGCCCAGCCGGGGACGCAGAAGGTGTCCTTCTCCTCCCACTCCAGCACCGTGTCGCCCACGCGGGTGCTGCCGCGGCCCTCGACGACGTGGTACACGGTGCTCGTGGTGTGGCGGTGGGCAAGGGTGTGCTGGCCGGGACGCAGGAGCTGGATGAAGCAAGCCATCGTCGACATGGCGGCGGCGCCGGTGCGGGGGTTGGTGTACTCCATGATGACGCCGTCGTAGGGGCTGCCGCCCTCGCCGGTGGCGAGGCGCTCGAGGGCGGCGCGGGCGCGGGTCCACGGGTAGTACATGAGGGGCGACGTGCCAGTGGGCCCGTGCTCCTCCCACGCGGGCTGGAGGGCGATGCTGCCGTACTTGGCCAGCGACGACCCGGGCGACTCCGTGACGGGCTGCGTGTCTTCCGGGTACTGGTCGTGGAAGGTCATCTCGAGGGCGCTCATAAGGGGCAGGTCCAGGCCGTCCAGCCAGATCATGGGGTTCTGGGTGTCGTTGCCGTGGTCGTGCCACTCCCAGGACGGGGTGAGGACGAGGTCGCCGGGGAGCATGGGGAGGCGTTCGCCACCGACGGCCGTGTAGCCGCCGTCGCTCTCGATGATGAAGCGGAGGGCGTTGGGGGTGTGGCGGTGAGCGGGAGCGATCTCGCCGGGCATGACGGTCTGGATGCCGCCGAAGAGGGTCTGAGTGGTGGCGGTGCGGCCGCCGAGGCCCGGGTTCATGAGGCGGAGGACGCGGCGCTCGGCCTGCTCGGTGCCGACGAGCGCGGTTGCGCGGATGACGAGGGGGCGGACGTCGCGCCAGCGCCAGACGTAGGGCGTCACCTTGCTGACGGGTTCGCGGGCCTGGATGTCGCCGAGGACGGTCCAGAGGGGGGCGACGTTGTAGGCCCCAAGGCCGTCGTAGTAGGCCTGCAGCTCAGCTTCGGTCGCATTGACGCTGGAAATCTCCACGTCCGCCTCCTCTGGGGTGCGGGTGTACGCTTCAGTTGTATGAAGTTACACGCTCAAACCACTCCGGTGCGTTACTGCTGCCTCCCGGCGCCTATTTTTGCGGCTCGGGAAGACCCCTTCGACATGCTCAGGGCAAACGGCCCCACAATTCCCCGCCCCTCCGGGTTCCTGCCTGCGCAGGAACGACGAATCGGGGGCCGAGTGACTAGCCGAGGGCCTTGGCCGTTGGCTCGCCGAGGTACTTCTCGAACCAGGCGAAGGTCTTGTTCCAGCCGTCGATGGCGGCCTCCACGCGGTAGGCGGGGCGGTCGACGGAGAAGAAGGCGTGGCCGGCGCCGGCGTAGGAGTGGAACTCGTAGGTCTTGCCATGCTCCTTCAGGGCGGCCTCAATGGTGGCGACCTGCGCGGGGTCGGGGTTCGCGTCGTCCTCGCCAAAGAGGCCCAATAACGGACACGACATATTCGGCGTCATATCGAGAGGCGAGACGGGGTTGGCCTCCGTCAGGTCCTCGGGCGCCATGACGACGCGGCCGCCCCAGCAGTCGACGGCGGCGTCGAGCTCCTCGATGTTGCATGCGGCGATGTAGACCTGGCGGCCGCCGGAGCAGAAGCCAATGATGCCGACCTTGCCGCTCGAGTAGGGCTGAGCGAGCAGGTACTGGATGGCGCCGCGGGCGTCGCCGAGGAATTGGGAGTCGGGGACGCCGCCGGACTCTCGGACGCGCTGGGACATCTCGGCAGCGGTGCCGGGGCCCATGCGGTGGTGGAGGTTGGGCATGATGGCGGCGTAGCCCTGGGCGGCGATCTTGCGGGTGATCTCCTTGCAGCCCTGGTCCCAGCCGGGCATGTGGTGGATGACCAGCACGCCGGGGTGCGGACCCGAACCGGTAGGCCGGGCGAAGTAGGCCTCTATCTGGTCACCGCAGTCGCCGGTGACGGTGACGGTCTCCGCTATCATTCCCTCATACATAGCGATACCTCCCTTGGTTGTGGCTTGGGAGAGTGTCGCACGCCCGGGGGTGTCGCGCAAGGCGCAAGCCCGCGCTGACGCGCGCGGGCGAGAGGGCCGCACCACTTGGGGCAAGCGGTCAGAGCCTCGACGGCGATTTGATTCAATTATTCGATTCCGAATCTGAGCGATTCCTCACCAGCTACGGAATCTTTTGTTTTTCGTTTTTTGTTTTTGCTCGTGGGATCAATTGGTCGGCGGGCCGCCCGAGCTCGCAGGCGCTCCGACCGGACTCATGCCGTGAGAGTAGCACGGGCATCGACGGTTGGGCGCGGGGTTGGTGTCATGGGGCGTCCGCGCCGAGGTGATTGCAGGGAGTCAGCGCATTGCCATAACGGCGATGCTGGGCTAGGCTGTGGGCAATGGCACGACGCACGAGGAGGGGTGCAATGGCGAAAGTAAACAAGGTTGCCCACGTGGTGCTTTCGGTGCGGGACGTGGCGACATCGGCGGACTTCTACAGCCGGGCGCTGGGGCTGGAGGTTGTCGACATGAAGGAGGGCAACCGGGCCTGCTTCCTGTCTTTCGGGAAACAGCACCACGACATCGCGCTGTTCGCGGCGCCGGAAGGGGCCGAGCGGGGCAAGGTGGGGCTGAGCCACATCGCGTTCCAGATCGAGGGCGGGCTGCCGGAGCTCAAGGAACTGAAGGGGCGCCTGGAGGAGATGGGCGCGACGATTCGGCGGACGACGGACCACACGATCACGAAGAGCGTCTACTTCGAGGACCCGGACGGGAACGAGCTGGAGATCTTCGCGGAGGGGTTCGAGGACCCGAAGGACGCGCTCGACTTCATCAAGCTCGGGACGAACCGGCAGGCGCCGCTGGAGCTGGAGCAGGTGTCGGCGGGCTAGGGGATGGCGGCCTTCGCCAGGCTCAGGCCGAACGGCCGGGTGTCCCTTAACCGGGGAACCGCCGGCGTTGCCCTGGCGTTCCCTTAGCCAGGGCGTGACTCTGCCGGACTGTCTGTCCGACAACTCATGGGCTGCTCCGCATTCGCGTCACTTTGTTGGGGAAGTTTCCAGAAGAGATGAGGCGCGTGTTCCCGACTTGCCGTTGCCCCCGGCTCTCACTGCCGATTGCAGCCCTGTTCGTATCAGCCGTGGCTCTCCTCATGATCGCGGGCATGGGTGGGTGCGGAGAGGGAGGCCAGCACCCGGCAGTGGTGGAAGCACTCGAGGCCATGCGAAACGTCCGCTCTTTCAGTTTCAGCGAACATGGCGCCAGCAGAATTGTCCCCATCTCCACCCACAAGTACGTGGTTGGGACAACCGGGACCTTCCAATCACCCGACCGGCTCTCGAAGCGCATAGACATGCAGAGGGGCGTGTCTGAAGAACCCATCGCGGTGGAGCTACTCCGCGAAGGAGATGCGCAATTCTTCTGGGAGCCCGTCACCCAAGACTGGTTCCCCTACTACGAGGACCGGCGCGCTGATGACAATGAAACCATGGATATCTTCTTTGTCAGTCCGGCGGATACTTTGCACAGGGTGCTGGCCCAGTCCGGGCGGTTCCGGGCGCACCGGGGGGAAGACATCATGGACGGCGTCCGCACCCGTCGCTTGAGTTGGCGAACGGACCTAGGGAGGACCATAGAACGCACCATCAACGTCTTCATAGGTACGGAGGATTCGTTGGTCAGGAAACTGGTAATCCGTGACAGCTGGACCAAAACTGAAGGGCCGTGCCCCACTTGGTCGTGTTCCGACAACCTTATCCATGACCCGGGCAGCTCCGAATATACGCTGGAGTTCTCCTTTCCCGGCGACGAGGCACCGATCATCACGCCGCCGAGAGAACGGGACATCGTTTCAAGTCCGGTTGGCCCTATGGCCCTATGGCCCTATGGCCCTATACAAGAACAATTATGTCCCCTATTCCATTCGGTATCCCGCGGAGTGGAGGCCTCTCGTACCGCCATACGGCGCCGTCGCCCCTTGGGAAGCGCAGTTCCACGAAACAGAATCTCCCTACAGGGATCTCTACATCACCATGCAGTTTGTCGACGACATAGGGTTCAAGTATAGTCATAGAGATTGCTGGGATGAGCAACATTCTGAGGTCGACACTCCGAAGTGCAGAGCTTTGAGACAGATTCAGTCCCACCTTGCTGAGGGGACATTCAGCGCAGAAGACGAGACGAACCGCAGGCTGACCACAACCTCACCCATTGCTGACTCAGCGCTACCCATTGCTGACTCAGTGCTGTTGCGCCAAAGCTTCCGGAGCAGAGATCGCTGGTCCGTGGCAGTCCTCGCGTATAACAGACCATGGACCTCAAGCGACTACGACCACATGCGACAACTGACGCACGTACAGGAGGTGTCCAGCAATCCGCCGGAATGCTATGACAGTGCATCGCATTGCTATATGGTCACTGATTTTACCTACTCGGACAGAGCGGAGTCCGCGGGGTACGAAGAGTCGCTTCGGGCGCTGGCGAACTACTCGTTCAGCACGCTGGAGTGGGATGGGGTGAGCCTTGGCGAAGTGGGTGAACGGCCCTAGCCCCAGCTATGCGGCATACTCCTTCTCCATCTCGTAGACGCGCTGCAGGCCCAGCATGTCGGCTATCTCTGAGCGGTGCTGGGGGGTGCTGATGGCGCCGGTGTCGCGGAGCTCCTCCATTGCTCGCTTGACCGCCTCGTAGACGACGGTCAGGGTGTAGCCGGCGAGCATGAGATCGAAGCCGAGGGCGTCGACCTCGCCCGTGGTGGCAACGGGGTCGGCGCCGTTGAACACCTTGGGGATGCCGGCGAGAGCCGTCGCGTAGGTCTCGAGGTCATCCTTCGTCTTGACGCCGTCCACGAAAACCAGGTCAGCCCCGGCGTCGCGGTACGCCCTGCAGCGTCGGACGGTGTCCTCCCACCCGTTGACGGCGAGGGCGTCGGTGCGGGCGATGATGACAAAGTCCGGGTCGCGGCGGGCGTCGAGGGCGGCTCGGACCTTCTGGACGTGCTCCTCCATGGGGATGACGTCCTTGCCGGCGAAGAATCCGCATTTCTTAGGGAAGACCTGGTCCTCAATATGGATCCCGCTGACGCCGATGGACTCGTACTCGTGGACGGTGCGCCAGACGTTGATGGCGTTGCCGTAGCCGGTATCGGCGTCGGCGACGACGGGGACTTCGACTGCATTGGCGATGTAGCGGGCGTTGGCGACCATCTCGGTCTGGGTGAGCAGGCCAACGTCGGCAAAGCCCTTCTCGGCGGACGTGCCGGAGCCGGTCATGTAGACGGCGTTGAAGCCGACGGACTCAGCGATCTTCGCGTGGAGGGCGTTGAGGCAGAAGGGGGCGACGACCATGCCCTCGTTGCGGAGCATGGTGCGCAGGCGGGCGTTCCGGTCATTTGACATTGCGAGTCTCTTTTCAAATGTGTACGCCCGCTCCGATCGCCCTTCGATTTCCCTCGGGACGAACGGAGCGGGCGCGCATTCAAGCGCTGTCGCTGGGCCCTATGCCCTGACGTACTCCGGGGTGTATTGGGCCTTCTCGTAGAGCTCGGCCCAGAGGGCGTCGCGCCAGTAGACCTCGGTGGGCAGGACCTTCTCGACGGAGCGGAGGTCGAAGACGTTTGTGCCGAGGCCGGGCGGGTCGCCGCCGTCTTCGACGACGTTGATGGCGTTCAGCAGGATCTTGCGCGCCATGATGATGGCGCGGTCTGTGGTGCCGAGGTGCTCC
>JAPPNT010000155.1:0-2652 GCA_028873745.1 Chloroflexota bacterium
CCTGTCCAGTGTCCACCACGCCCACGGCAACGGCGTGGTCAGCGACGCGCTGCACGAGCTCGCCATCCTCGCCGTCGCCTACGAGGACGACGCGCCCTTCCAGTGGTCGACGCACATCACAAGCGCACGAGCCGCTGGCCTGCGTGAAGCTGCCATCGAGGCCGCGCGCACCGGTGGCGACGTCAGTAACCTGGACGACGACGAGCGCGACGTCATTGAGCTCTGCCGTCAGCTATGCCGCACGAATCGCATCGAGCAAGCGCTGTTCGACGCGCTGGTGGCAAGGCACGGCGAGCGGTGGGTGATCATGACGGTCGCGACTGTCGGCCTCTACCGCTACGTGGCCGCCTTCAACAACGCCTTCGAGATCGACGTGGTTGAGGGCGACGACCAGCTTCCGGTGCGGCGCGCGTTTGGGGGCGCGGGGTAGATCAATATCGAGGCGCTGCCCACTGCAACCCCTGTGGTCTCCTACGGAGCTGCGGGGTCTTCGGGTGACGAGGGGAGGCCGGCAATGGGCCCGGTCTCGGAGAGTGTGTATCCGGCATCGTGGAGGAGCTCGCGCACCTCGGCGGAGTGGGCGTGGTTCCGGGTCTCCAGCGTAAGCTGGATCTCCACGTGGCCAAGGTGCACGGATGCAGCGTGCCGGAGATGGCCAATGTCCAGCACGTTCACGTCGGCTTTGGAGATGATGTTCAGAAGGCGATTCAGACGGCCCGGCCTGTCCTCGACTGTTACCCGTATGACCAGGTAGCGGCCCGCGTGGGCCAGGCCATTCTCAAGCACCCGTGCGATCAGGTGCGTGTCCACGTTGCCGCCGCTGAGGACAGTGGCCACTCGCTTGCCTTCGACGGAGACCTTGCCGCCGAGGATTGCGGCAAGCCCGACGGCGCCCGCCCCTTCCACCAGCAGTTTGCCCCGCTCCAGGAGCAGCAACATGGCTTGCGTGATCTCCTCCTCCTCGACCAGCACCATGTCGTCCACATAGCGCGAGACCAGGGGGAGCGTGATCTCGCCCGGTGTCCCGACGGAGATGCCGTCGGCCACCGTGGCCTGCCCTTTCACCGTGATGCGCCGGTTGGCCTTGTATGAGTCGACAACGGCGCTGGCTGCCTCTGCCTGGACGCCAACGACCTTGATCCTGGGGGCGGTCTCCTTTATGGCCAGAGCGATTCCGGATATCAGGCCGCCTCCTCCCACGGGCACTACTACCATGTCCAGGTCATCCGCCTGCTCGAGGATCTCCAGGCCAACGGTGCCCTGCCCCGCCACTATCAGGGGGTCATCGAATGCGTGAATCAGGGTTAGACCGCCTTCCTTTGCGATCTGCCGGGCGTGGTCCGTCGCCTCGTCGAAGTCGTCGCCGTGGAGCACGACTGTCGCGCCGTAGCCCCGCGTGGCCTCCACTTTCGGGATGGATGCGCCCGCGGGCATGACGATGGTGCAGGGAATGCCGAGGCTTGCGGCTGCAAGGGCGACTCCTTGCGCGTGGTTTCCGGCGCTGGCGGCAATCACGCCCCTCGCCTTCTGGCCGGGATCGAGGGCGGCGATCCTGTTGGTGGCGCCGCGAACTTTGAACGAGCCTGCCCGCTGCAGATTTTCAGCCTTCAAAAGAAGGTCGCAATTTGCCAAATCGCCCAGGGAACGTGCGGGCAACATGGGGGTCTGTATTGCCAGATCGGCGATAACGCTCCGGGCCTGCCGGACGTCCTCCAACGTTATTGAGGGAGTCATCATTGACCTCGTGTATGGCGTGTGGCCCTTTCGACGATGGCGGCCCGTGGTAGGGAGGATGGCCTAGGTCCTCCTGGAATGCGGGCGCCCCACATTGTACAGGCTACAGGACATGCGAAATAATGACAGCCTGCCATTGGGAAAATACTATCGCCGGACTAGAATCGCGAGGGAGGAACCTCAAGCAGCATGCCCATCCACGCAAGGCAGTTCGATCCCGACGACCGTGGCCCGCTGGACGGCCTGCGCGTGCTCGACATGTCGCGGCTGGTGGCCGGCAACATGCTGACGCTGCAGCTCGCGGACTTCGGCGCCGAGGTCGTCAAGATCGAGGCGCTGCCGAGTGGCGATCCGCTGCGCGCTTGGGGCGACAGCTCCGTCGAGACCCACTGGAAGACCTACTGCCGAAACAAGAAGAGCGTCTCCGTCAACCTGCGCGATCCCGACGGCCTCGCCCTCGTGCGGCGGCTGGCCCGTGACGCCGACGTGCTCGTCGAGAACTTCATCCCCGGCCGGCTGGAGGAGATGGGGCTGTCGCCGGAAAGCCTGCATGAGGACAACCCCGGCCTGATAATTGTGCGCGTGTCTGGGTTCGGGCAGACCGGGCCGTACCGCGAGCGGCCGGGGTTCGGCACGCTGGTGGAGGCCATGTCCGGGTTCGCCGACCACAACGGCTTCCCCGACCGCGAGCCCGTCCTGCCGCCGATGGCGCTCGCCGACATGGCGGCCGGCCTCTACGGCGCGATGGCTGTGCTCATAGCCCAGCGCGAGCGCGAGGTGAAGGGCGGCGCGGGACAGGTGATAGACCTCTCGCTCCTGGAGCCCATCTTCTCCATCCTCGGCGCGGACGCGGCCGGATACCGTGTCGACGGCAGCATCAAGCAGCGCGTCGGCAGCGCATCCAACACCGCGTCGCCC
>JAPPNT010000155.1:2662-6303 GCA_028873745.1 Chloroflexota bacterium
GCGTCGCCCCGCAACGTCTACGCCACCCGCGACGGCAAGTGGGTGGCCCTGTCGGCCTCCATCCAGTCGATGGCCGAGCGCGTCTTCAAGGTCGTCGGCCGCGAGGACGCCATCGCCGACCCCCGCTTCCGCAACAACGCCGAGCGAGTGCGCAACCGGGCAGAGGTCGACGCCATCGTCGGCGGCTGGGTGGCCGAGCGCACCCTCGACGAGGCCCTCGCCGAGCTCAACGGCGCGGGCGTCACCGCCGGCCCCGTCTACGACATCGCCCAGTTCCTCGATGACCCGCACGTTATCGAGCGCGAGGTGGTGGTCGACCTGCCGGACGAGGACGTGGGGAACGTGCCGGTGCACAACATCGTGCCTCGCCTCTCCCGGACGCCGGGCACGTTCCGCTACCCCGCGCCCACGCTGGGGGAACACAACGACGAGGTCCTCGGCGGCGCGGGCGTCTCCAACGAGGATCTGGCCAATCTGCGAGCGCGAGGTGTGATCGGATGACCAACGAGCGGGCGCTCCCCGTCTGGCGGTCGCTGCTGTACGTGCCGGCCAACGTCGAACGCTACCTTGCCCGCGCCCACGAGCGCGGCGCGGACGGCATCATCCTCGACCTCGAGGACTCAGTGCCGCTGGCGGAGAAGGCCGCTGCGCGGGCGGAAGTGCAGGCGGCCGCTGAGCGCGTCGGCCAGGCGGGCGCGGACGTGCTCGTGCGCGTCAACCAGCCCCTCCGCCTCGCCGTGCCGGACATCGAGGCCAGCGTCTGCCCTGCGGTGACCGCCCTCGCCCTGCCCAAGGTCGCCGGCCCCGACCACGTTCGGCTGCTCGACGAGCTGGTGTCGGGCCTCGAAGCGGAGCGCGGTATGCCGGTGGGCGCGACCGCCTTCCTGACGATGGTCGAGACGCCGGAAGCCTTCTTCCAGATCGCCGAGATCGCCAAGGCGAGCCCGCGCACCGCCGCCATCACCATCGGCGCGGAGGACCTGGCGTCGGCGCTGGGCATGCAGCCCGACGGCGAGACTTTGCTCTACCCCAAGACCCAGTCCGTGTACGCGGCCAAGGCGGCGGGTGTGATGGCGCTGGGCATCTTCGGCACCGTCGCCGACTACAAAGACCTAGACGCGGTCCGGGAGGCGGCGCTCAAGGCGAGGCGGTTCGGGCTTGAGGGCGCGTCGTGCATCCACCCGAGTGTGGTGCCCGTGCTCAACGAGGCGTTCAGCCCCAGCGAGGAGGAAGTCGCCCTCGCCATGCGCATCATCGCGGCCAACGCCGAGGCGGAGAGAGCCGGACGCGCTTCCTTCGAGCTCGACGGCAAGATGATCGACGTGCCGGTGGTGCAGCGCGCCCAAAAGCTCCTCGCGCGCCATGAGACCATCACAGCACGGGGGTGACCCCCGGCCCCGCCTCGTTTCTCCGGCGAAAGCCGGAGCCCAGAGGGCTGTGGGGCGCCTCCCCCCTACGGGTGCATCCCCGGCCCCTGCAGCTCCGCCATCGCTCTCCGCGAGCACTCGCTGCACGGCGCCCTTTCGCCCTTGCCCTGCTCCTTCTTGTCCCACATCATCCGGCTGCCAACCGTGCAATCGTCGTAGAAGTGGTAGATGCGGGCGTCCTCGTCGTGGTAGGGAGCTACCTGCGCCATTCGGAACCTCCTGGAAACGACCCTGCCCATCGGCGTTGGCAATTATGTTGTGCCAACCGGCCCCGGCGGTCAAGGGCGAGCGCCACTCCCCGTTCGCCCTGAGCCTGTCGAAGCCCGTCCTGAGGCCTTCGAAGGGGGCTGTCGGCCCGCCCTTCCGCGTCGCTCGCGCCCTCTGCTATGCTGTGCCCTACCGCATCCCGAGGGTGCGCAACCGCTCGCAACGGGAGCCAACCATGCTGACGCGCGAGGACAACGAGCTCATCTGCCGCACCGGCCCCGGCACGCCGATGGGCCGCGTGCTGCGCCGCTACTGGCACCCGTGCGCGCTCTCCGCCGACCTCCCGGTCCCCGACGGCCAGCCCGTGCGCCTCAAGGTCCTCGGCGAGGATCTCGTCGCCTTCCGTGACAGCGATGGCCGTGTCGGCCTCCTCGGCGAACGTTGTCCGCACCGCGGCGCGTCGCTCTACTACGGCCTCAACCGCGGCGGGCTGATGTGCATCTACCACGGCTGGAAGTTCGACGCCGACGGCAACTGCGTCGACATGCCCTCTGACATCCCCGGCAGCCGCTTCAGGGAGAAGGTGCGCGCCACGTCCTACCCCACTGTCGAGTCGGCTGGCGTCGTGTGGGCGTACATGGGCCCGCCGGACCAGCAACCTCCGCCGCCGGACTTCCTCTTCAATCGCCTCTCCGTCGACCAGGTCGTGGCCGCGAAGGCGCCCGTGTACTGCAACTACCTGCAGAGCATTGAGGGCAACATCGACTCGTCGCACCTCGGCACGCTGCACCGCCGCTACGAGGACTTCAGGCGTGAGCCGGACGAGACTGACCGGCCGGGCGTGCCGTCGGCCAACCAGCGATCATACCTGCTGGCCAAGTACCGGTTCGCTCAGGTCGATGTGCAGGACACGGACTACGGCTTCCGGCTCATCGGCATCCGGCCCACGGATGCGGGGCACCGGCACCTGCGCATCACCAGCCACGTCTTCCCCGTGTGCAGCATGATCGCCGGCCCCGGCCGCGCCAGCGGTACTTTCTTCATCGTGCCCATGGACGACGAGAACTGCATGCGCTTCTTCATCCGCTGCAACGTCGACCGCCCCATCACTGATGACGAGCGCGCGTCGACATACGCGGAGAACACGATGATGGACCCGGACGACCCGCGACGCCGCCTCAAGCGCCCCGACAACGACTACCTCATCGACCGCGAGGCGCAGCGGACGACGCTCATCGCGGGCATCTCGCCAAACCCTGAGCAGGACTACGCGGTGACGGAGAGCATGGGCCCCATCGTCAACCGCACCCGTGAGCACCTCTACTCCGCCGACGGCGCCATCATCCGCCTGCGCCAGCTCATGATCCGAGCCGCCAAGGGCCTCGACGAGGGCATCGACCTCCCAGCCCTCTCCCCGGACATCCCCTACCACCTCATCCGCTCGGAGGAGGTCATCGTCGCCGAGCACGACGACCCCTGGCTCGCCGGCGCGGACGCAGGCGAGACGGCCCGGCCCGGCGAGCGGTTGTGGTAAGGGCCTGCAAGACTGAATAGATGAGGAAACTGAGTCCGCTAGGCCCGTGGCGGTTGGGCTTCAGTGTCCGGCGGTTCGGGTCAAGGCTGGTGGAGCAGAGGCGTGGTCGGAAGCCCCGGGGGCGTGTCAATCACCACCGTTTCATTTCTCAGGCTGAGCTCAACTCGACCAATTTGCTCATGGTGTTGAAATTCCTTGAGGTAGAGGTCACTTGGAGTTGCTTCTCAAAGAAGCTGTTTATGAATTGAGAGTCACTGTGCTTTGTATTGTAGAGAGTGTACAGGGTATCTCCAACAAGTTTCACCGCGTCAGGTGAAAAGTCGGTGAGCAAGAATCTTTCTCGTTGATCTCTGCCTGGATGCCTGTCGAAGAGTGAGAAATAGACCCTTGTGTTGTCTGCATCGGCGAAGGGATTTTGTTCAAAGACTGTTTTGAAGTGCTCTGCAGTCCTGGCTATGGCAGAAATATGAGCG
>JAPPNT010000147.1 GCA_028873745.1 Chloroflexota bacterium
GGTGAAGATCAAGGCGTACCCGTGCCTCGAGCGCAACGGCATCGTGTGGACGTACATGGGCCCGCGGAGCGAGCTGCCGCCACTGCCTGACATCGAGCCGAACATGCTGCCCGAAGACATGGAGCAGTCCGTCTGGACCGCCATGCGTGACTGCAACTTCGTCCAGGCACTGGAGGGCGACATCGACACCTCGCACCTCGGCTTCCTCCACCTGGGCAGCGTGACGGCCGACAAGCTGTCGCCCGGCTCCTACGACTACTACACCGTCAAGGACCGCGCGCCCCTCGGTTACGACGTCATCGACACGGACTACGGCACTTCCTACGGCGCGTGGCGGCCAGCGGAGGAGGACTCCATCTACTGGCGCGTCGCCCACTTCCTCCTGCCCTTCTACACCATGATCCCGACCAGTGTGCTGGGGTGGCAGATCCTGGTGCGGGCGTGGGTGCCGATCGACGACGAGCACACGATGTTCTGGAACATCTGCGGCCCCAACCCGTTCGCCCGGGGCATCGGCAGCGCGGGGCGCGGCAACAACGTGCCGGGCGCGAGCCTGCTGCCGGAGTTCCTGCCGCAGACCAGCGGCTTCCTCGGACGGTGGCGTCTCGCCGCCAACGCGGAGAACGACTACCGCATCGACCGGGAGGCGCAGAAGAACAACACGATCTTCACGGGCATCAGCGGCATTCACCTGCAGGACCAGTCGGTCACCGAGCAGATGGGCGCCATTGCCGACCGGACGAAGGAGCACCTGGGCTCGAGCGACTCGATGGTCATCAAGACGCGGCGGCGCATCATCACCGCCTCCATCAACCTGCAGGAGGGCATCGTCCCCGCCACCGTGGACCAGCCGGAGCTGTACCAGGAGCGTTCGGGCGGCACCATCCTGCCAAAGGGACAGGGCTGGTTCGAAGCGACTCGCGAGCTGCGGAAGGCGTTCATCGACCGGCCGGAGCTTGAGGGTGCGGACCGGGGGCCGAACCGGTAGGGCAAGTCAACCAGGCACAGCGCAACGGGGGCCTCTGTGGGGCCCCCGTTCTGTTTGGAGGGAGCCGTGACACTCTATTCGAGAGTCTGTCTGCGGTGCGGGGGACTGCAGCACTGGCTGCACCGGTGCCGCGCCGACGTCATGGTGGTGGACCCGGTGATGCTCCAGGCCGATTGGGAACGGACCAACCCTCTCGACCGGTTGTCGATGAGCGACTGGCTCCGCATCCAGGGCCAAGACGCGGAGGAGGAACGCCGGAAAGCCGAGGCCGAGATACAGGCAGCCAATGACGCCTACTTCAGCGGCTCCCTGACGTACCGGGTCGAGCTCCACAGCCTGACCGGCACCGGGTTCCAAGGAGGGTTCGACCATTGGTCGATACAGGTTGAGAGCCCCAGGGACGCGGCTCTGCTTCGCGCGCTGGACTTCATCAACACCGATGGGCCCTCGCCGATTGCCCTCGAACGCGAGCACAGGTACCTGTGCAAGCTGGTCTCGCTGGACAAGGAGGGGATCAAGTACGTGTGGAGCGTCAGAGAGATCACGTGCGACGGGGCGTGGCAGTTCGCAAGCGCGGGCGAGTCAGCCTAGCGGCTTGACTCCACGAGGCGAGCGGGGCGCGGGAGCTCGTCGGGGTCCACGGGGATCTCGATGACGGCGGGCTGACCGCACTCGATGGCCTCGATCACCACGTCGCCAACGTCCTCGGCGCGGTCGACGTAGTAGCCGCGGGCGCCGAAGAGCTCGGCGAGCTTGTCGAAGCGCGGGTTGGTGACCCGTGCGCCGATCTCGCGCCCCGGGTAGAGCGCCTGCTGGTAGGCGGCCTCCGACCCCCACAGATTGTTGTTCATGACGATGGTGACGGCGGCGATTCCCTCACGGACGGCGGTCTCCAGCTCCTGCACGTTGAAGAGGAAGCCGCCGTCGCCGTGGATGGCGACCACGGGCGCGTCCGGGCGGCCGAGCTTGGCGCCAAGGGCCTCCGGGAATGCGAAGCCCAGCCCGCCGAAGTCGAGCGGGGTGATGAGGGTGCCGGGCCGCTGGAAATCGAGGCGGTCGTAGCCGAAGGCAGGGCAGGCGCCGGCGTCCAACACCATGATGGCGTCCTCCGGCAGCGCCTTGCGCAGCTCGCCGTAAACGCGCTGGGGCTTCACGGGCGAGCCCGTCCACGTCGACTCGTCGTCCAGACGCGCTCGGCGGCGGGCGCGGAGGTCGGCGGCTTCGGCTGCCCAAGCGCCGCGATCGGGTTGGGCGGGCTGCTGGCGCAGGGCGTCGAGGATGCTCGAGAGGGCAGCGGAAGCGTCGGCCTGGATGCCGACGGCCACGGGGTAGTTTCGGCCCAGCTCCCGCTCGTCGATCTCAATCTGGATGATTTTGGCGTCGGCGGTGATGTAGCGGTTGTCGTAGAAGGAGGTGAAGTTGGAGAGGCGGGTGCCGGCGGCGAGGATCACGTCGGCGCGGGCGCAGACCTGGCCGGCCTCGGGGGCTCCGGCGCGGCCGAGTGGGCCGACATAGAGCGGGTGGGCGTTGGGGACGGCGTCGTTGCGGCCGTAGCTGGTGATCATCGGCGCGGAGAGGAGCTCGGCGAGCTGCACGACCGTCTCGGACGCGCCGCTCTGGTTGACGCCGCCGCCGGCGATGATGACGGGACGCTCGGCGGACGCGAGCAACGCTGCGGCGCGGGCGACAAGCTCCGGGTCGGCGGGGAGACGCTGGTGCACACGGTACGAGGGCGGCTGCGCGTCGGGATGCTCGATGGGGGCACCGCCGAGCAGGTCTCGGGGAATGTCGATGAAGACTGGGCCCCGCTTGCCGGTCATGGCAGTGCGGAAGGCGTGGCGGAAGAGCTCGGGGATGCGGTCCGAGGCGTTCACGGTGAGAGCCTGCTTGGTGACGGGGCGGAAGAGGGAGACGTGGTCGGCCTCCTGGAAGGCGTCGCGGTAGACGACGTCGCGGGAGGGGGCGCCGGAAATGGCGATGACGGGGGAGTGGCCGGTGTAGGCGGCGTAGACGCCGGAGACGAGGTTGGTCGCGCCGGGGCCGTTGGTGACGAGGCAGACGGCGGGCTGGCCGGATGCTCGGGCGAACCCGTCGGCCATGAAGGCCGCGCCCTGCTCGTGCCGGGTGCTGACGAACTCGATGTCCTCGGCGTCATAGAGGGCGTCGAGGACCTCGAGGAAGGTGCCGCCGACGATGCCGAAGACGTAGGAGATGCCCTCGGCACGCAGGGTCTCCACCACCGACTGGCCAGGTGACAATCGCGTCATGTCTTCTCCCTCTAGATGCGTTGTTGCCAGGACACCCTTCGACCAGCTCCATTGAGAACCTCAGGACGGCGTCAGGGCGAACGGGGTTGGCCGTTCCCCCAGCCCGTCCTTGGATTCCCGCCAGCGCGGGAATGACGGCATCAGGGGGCCTCCCGCTAGAAGACGGCTACGGGGTTTGCGGGGGAGCCGGTGCCGCCCTCTATGCGCAGGGGGTTGATGCTGATCATGAACTCCCAGCGGCCGCGTTGTTCACATGCCTCGGCGAGGGCCTCAAGGTCAGCGTTGTCGAGGATCCAGAGGCCCATGGCGACGATGCCGACCTGGTGCGTGGGGTTTGCGAGGCGGTCGAATCCGGGGTGCATCAGGCTGTTGCCGGTGTCCGAGCCGAGCATGGCGATGGAACGCTCGTGGAAGAAGGGGAGGCAGTTGGCGTGGGTGCCGGTGCCGCCCTCGCCCGCGATGTTCCACGGGCCAAGCTCAGCGCGGCGGCGGAGCTGGCCGGTGCGGACGAGCAGGACGTCGCCGGGCTCCACGCGGACACCCTGGGCCTCCTCAGCGGCCTCCAAGTCTTCGCGGAGGATGCCCTCGCCGGGGTTGAACCAGGGCACGCCGCGCAGCCGGGGGACGTCCAGCAGGACGCCTCGGGCGAGGATGCCGCCCTGCAGCACCTCGATCGATTCCCACGTCGCGCCGTAGCGGGTGGACACGAGGCTGGCGGGCTTGCCGTTGTACATCCTGCCGTCGAAGAAGAAGTGCGACAGGCTGTCGACGTGGGTGACAGTGTGGCCGTGGAAGGCCACGCCGATGAAGTCCGAGGACGTCTGCGAGGGGCGCGGCGGGCCTGCCTTCTCATCGTGGGCGTAGCCCTCGCCCGACTCGATCATGTAGTGGACGGGCTGGGCGACGACGTCCGGGCCGGGGGCGTTGCTCAGTGTGCGGGAGCAGGAGACGATCGCGCCCTCGCGCACGAGCGACACAGCGCGGCGGCGGGACTCCGGCGTGATGTGGTTCATGGTCCCGAGCTGGTCGTCCTCACCCCAGCGGCCCCAGTTGCTGAGGGACTCAAAGTAGGCGAGGACCTCGTCCTGGGTCGGCAGGTCCGGCATGGCTGCACCTCACTGGGTCCGTCGCATGGTCCGGCCGATGCTCGCTGCATCGGCACGGGGAAGGATACCCGCGAGGTCACGCCGGGGCAAGACGGAGTGAGGCGGGGCGGGCCTTCGCCGGCACCCCGCTTCGCAATGCTCCGCTGCGGCCGCTATCCCGCAGCGGCCTCCGCCGGCTCGGGGGCGGCGGTGACCGCGAAGGTCAAGCCTCCGCCCTCATCGTCTGCGTCCACGTGGACGGTGTCGCCGTGGGCGAGGCCGCCCTGCAGGATGCGGTTGGAGATCGGGTTCTCTATGTGGCGCTGCACGGCGCGGCGCAGGGGCCGGGCGCCGTACACCTGGTCGTAGCCCTCCTTCACCAGCCAGTCCTTGGCGGCATCCGTCACACGCAGCGTGAGCGCCTGCTCGGCGAGGCGCGACTGCACGGCGTCCGTCAGCAGGTCGACGATGCGGAACAGGTCGTCACGCGTCAGTGCGTCGAAGATGACGATCTCGTCGAGGCGGTTGAGGAACTCCGGGCGGAACTCGCGCTTGACGGCATTGTCGACGGCCGAGCGGGTGCGCTCGCGCTGGGCCTCGTAGCTGGCGTCGCCGCGACGGAAGCCCATGGCGTTGCCGCGGCCGACGTCGCCAGTGCCGGCGTTGCTCGTCATGATGACGACGGTGTTGCGGAAGTCGACGGTGTTGCCATGGCCGTCAGTGAGGCGGCCGTCGTCGAGCAGCTGCAGCAGGATGTTGAACACCTGCGGGTGCGCCTTCTCGATCTCGTCGAAGAGGACGACGCGGAATGGGCGGCGACGCACCTGCTCAGTGAGCTGGCCGCCCTCGTCGTAGCCGACGTAGCCGGGCGGGGCGCCGACGAGACGGGAGACAGTGTGGTACTCCATGTACTCCGACATGTCGATGCGGATGAGAGCGTCCTCGTCGTCGAAAAGAAACTGCGCCAGCGTGCGGGCGAGCTCCGTCTTGCCGACGCCGGTGGGGCCGAGGAACATGAACGTGCCGATGGGACGCCGGGGGTCCTTGAGGCCCGCGCGGGCGCGCCTGATGGCCTCCGACACGACGGTCACGGCCTCGTCCTGGCCGACGACTCGGGCGTGCAGCTCGTCTTCCATGATGAGCAGGCGGTCCGCCTCCGACTGCAGGAGGCGCCTGACCGGCACGCCCGTCCACTCGGCGATGAGCGCGGCGATCTCGTCCTCCGTGACGGCCTGCGCCAGCTTCTCGTCGGCGAGCCAGGCGTCACGCTGAGTGGCGGCTGCGTGCTCCACCTGCAGGCGCTCGGCGCGGATCTCGGAGGCGTGCTGGTAGTCGGCGCGGTTGGCGGCGGCCTCCTCCTGGTCCTGCAACTCGGCGGCGCGGCGCTGGAGGTCCTTGATCTCCTCAGGCATGCTGGACATCTGCAACCGCAGCTTGGCCGAGGCCTCGTCGATAAGGTCGATGGCCTTGTCGGGCAGATGGCGGTCGGTCACGTAGCGCTTGCTGAGGCGCACGGCGGCCTCGACGGCGGTGCCGTCGATCTCGACGCCGTGGTGGGCCTCGTAGCGGGGGCGCAGAGCCGTGAGCATCAGGATGGCGTCGTCCTCCGAAGGCTCCTCCACCCAGACGGGGTGGAAGCGGCGCTCGAGGGCCGAGTCCTTCTCGATGTACTTGCGGTACTCGTCGGGCGTCGTGGCGCCGATGACCTGGAGCTCGCCGCGGGCCAGGGCGGGCTTCATCATGTTGGAGGCGTCGATGGTGCCCTCCGCTCCACCCGCGCCGACGACGGTGTGGATCTCGTCTATGAATAGGATGATCTCACCCTGCGCGGCCAGCACCTCGGCCATGACGGCCTTGAGGCGCTCCTCGAACT
>JAPPNT010000066.1 GCA_028873745.1 Chloroflexota bacterium
CCAACTTCATCGCAAACACAACGTACCGGGACGTGTTCGCCGACGCGGTGTCGCAGGACTTCAGCCCGCAGTCGAACCTGGCGGACATGGACATCGAGGGCGTGGACGTGGGGCTGCTGCTGCCGACGGCGGGAATGTACGCGATCTGGAGCGACCACATCGACGCGGAGCTGGCGTCGGCGATGGCGACAGCGTATAACGACTACCTCGCCGACTACTGCCGGGCGGACGAGCGCCGGCTGAAGGGTATCGCGCTGCTGCCGCTGCAGAGCGTCGAGGCATCGGCGGAGGAGCTGCGCCGGTGCGTGAAGGACCTGGGCTTCGTGGCGGGGTTCCTGCGGTCGAACCCCATCGTCCACCGCGACCTGCACAACCGGGCGTACGACCCGCTGTACGCGGCGGCCGAGGAGCTGGGCGTGCCGCTCGTCGTGTCGAGCGCGACGGGGAGCGTGCTGCCGGAGCTGGGCGCGGACCGGTACGCGGACGACAGGTTCTCGCACGAGGCGGTGTCGAACACGTACGAGCTGTGGGTGGCGATGATGTCGCTGTTCGGGCACGGGGCGATGGAGCGGTTCCCGGGGCTGCACGTGGGGTTCCTGGGCGCGGGGGCGAGCTGGCTGCCGTTCTGGATCGAGCGGCTGGAGGAGCACTGGGGGGAGATCCCCTTCGGGATGGACTGCCCGAACGTCCTGCCGCCGGATTACGTCATCAAGCGGCAGGCCTTCGTGGCGATGGAGCCGTGGGAGACGGGGACGGCGGACGTTGTGGCCGAGGCCGGCGAGCAGTCGGTGGTGTGGGGGAGCGGGTACCCGTGGCCGTCGCTGGCATCGTTCCCGAAGGAGCTGGACGCCTTCGTGTCGGACGGGTCGCTGACGGACGAGCAGAAACGTAAGGTGCTGTGGGACAACGCGGCGACAGTGTTTAACATCACGTAGAGGGACGGATGCGCGCCCCTTCGTCTCTCGGAGCCCCATTGGGGGGCACCGAGAGACCCCTTCGACTGGGCTCAGGGCGAACGGCCTCCCTTCACCCCGGCCCTGGGTTCCCGCCTGCGCGGGACCCTTCGACGGTGCTCAGGGCAATCGGCCCACCCCCGGACGGGCCCTAGGCGCGGGGATTCTGGATCCCGGCTTCCGCCGGGATAACGATGGGAGGGTGTCATGCGCGCGGGAACTCTGGTTGTCCTGACGGTTGCGGCGGCGCTGGCGATTGCCGCGTGCCAGGGCGGCATGGACGAGGCGGACGTGGAGCGGCTGGTGCAGGAGCGGGTCGAGGCGGCGACGGCGGAGCTGATGGAGCAGCTGCGGACGGACCTTGTGCGAGGGCTTCAGGCGGCGCGGCAGGCGACGGGCACGCCCCTGGAACTCGGCGAAAGCGGGCCGTACATCCTCGACGGCGAGCTGGTGGTGCAGGGGCGGATCGTGGTGCAGGAATCGCCGGGGGCGATGCGCATCGTGCTCGAACCGGAGAGCGGCGGCGGGAGTGTGGCCATCCACAACGGGGAAGGGGAGCGAGTCGTCGGGCTCTCCACCGTCGGCGGCAACGGCACGGTCAGCCTGTCGAACGCATCGGGCGACCTGAACGTGCTGATGTCAGGCGGAAACGGCGGCAGCATCGGCGTCCTGGATTCGGGCGACGTGATGGCGGTGATCGGCACCAGCCAGTTCGACAACGGCTACGTGGCGCTCTACGCGCCCAATGAGCGGCTGCTGTACTCGCTTCCGTAGCCGCCGGAAAGGAACAAGCCATGCCGGTTGATCCGCAAGTGCAGGAGTACCTGGACACGATAGCCGCGCTGGGGCTGCCGCCGCACTACGAGGTGGGGGCAGTGCAGGCGCGGGAGAACGCGAAGCTGCGACCCCGGCAGCCGGGGCCAGAGGTGTCGGCCATCGAGAACGTGACGGTGCCTGGGCCCGACGGCGAGGTGCCCGTGCGCATCTACTCGCCGGGGGGCGACGGGCCGTTCCCGGTGCTGGTGTGGATACACGGCGGCGGGATGGTCGTGGGGACGCTGGAGACCGTCGACGCGGCGTGCCGACGGCTATGCCTAGGCGCCGAGTGCGTCGTCGTGTCGGTCGCCTACCGGCTGGCGCCGGAGCACCCGTTCCCGGCGGCGCCGAACGACTGCTACGCGGCCACGAAGTGGGCGTACGAGAACGCGGCGTCGATCAAGGGCGACGCGTCGCGGCTGGCGGTCGGCGGCGAGAGCGCGGGAGGCAACCTTGCGGCGGCGGTGTCGCTGATGGCGCGCGACCGGGGCGGGCCGCCCATCGTGCACCAATCGATCATCAACCCGATGCTGGGACTGGACTTCGACACGGAGTCGTACATCCGGAACGCGGAGGGCTACTTCCTGACGCGGCGGACGATGATCTGGTACTGGGAGCAGTACCTGCAGCGGGCGGAGGACCGGGAGAACCCGTACGCCGTGCCGCTGTGCTCGGACGATCTCTCGGGGCTGCCTCCGGCGCTGCTGATGGCGGGGGAGTACGACCCGCTGCTCTCGGAGACGGAGCAGTACGCGGAGCGGCTGGAGGCGGCGGGGGGCTCCGCGACGTTCAGCTACTACGCGGGCGCGAGCCACAACTTCTACAGCATGCCGATCTCCGTGGACCTGGCCGTGCGGGCAATGGCAGAGATCGTCGACGCGCTGCGGGCGGCGTTCGGGCTGGGGGTGCGGGCGTAGGCCCTTCGACAGGCTCCTTCGACGCGGCTCAGGACGGGGTCAGGGCGAACGGCCCCGCACCACCCCACTGGATTCCGGCTTTCGCCCGAAAAACGATAGTGAGGAATACTCCATGACCCAGAAAGGGACTGCCCTGGAAGATATCAAGGTGTCCGCAGAGGAGAGTGCGGGCGGGTGGCGGGTGATTGCGCACGAGGACGGTGGGCCTCGGGTGATGGCCGAGGGGCTGCCGCAGGAGTACGCGGAGCGCATCGTCGTCGTGTGGAACTTCTGCGAGGGCTTCGGGACGGCATCGTTCAGGCAGGCGACGCTGCACATGCTCATGGACGCGATGGAGTAGCGGGGGCGCGTGTCCGTCGTTGGGCGCGGGGTGTCTGGGCACCGGCTTGCGCCGGTGAAACGAGGGAGCGGCGTGGACGCGATGGAGTAGCGGGTGTACCGTTAGCCCACAACTCGCCGGAGGAGGTGGAGCATGCCGTTCTACGAGAGGGGCGAGACTCGCATTTACTACGAGGACGTGGGGTCCGGGTTCCCGCTGATGGTGATTCCGGGCGGCGGGCTGAACTCGACCATCGCGGGCTTTGACACGCTGGGGCCGTTCAACCCGCTGGAGGTGTACAAGGACGACTTCCGCGTCATCTGCGCCGACCTTCGGAATGCGCCGCTGGGGCAGTCGAGCGGGCCGCTGGAGATCGACCGGCCGTGGGACGCGTACTCGGACGACCAGCTGGGGCTGATGGACCACCTGGGCATCGGGGAGTTCCTCGTCATGGGGTTCTGCATCGGCGGGCCGATGATCCACAACCTGCTGCGGCTGGCGGGAGACCGCGTCGTCGCGGCGGCGATGATGCAGCCGAGCGGGTTCAGGCCGGAGGCGCCGGACCTGTTCTACCAGAACAACATCAAGGGCTGGGGGCCGCCGCTGTGCGAGAAGCGCCCGGACGTGACGATGGACATGGTGCACGACTTTCTGACCAGCATGTACACAGACCGTGCGGACTTCGTGTTCACTGTGACGCGCGACTTCGTGCGGTCGGTGGAGACGCCGCTGCTGATCGCGCCGGACGACGTGACAGCGCACCCGTACGCCGTCGCGATGGAGGTTGCGGGGCTGGCGCAGAACGCGGAGACGACGATCTACCCGTGGAAGGACACGCAGGAGCACATCGACGAGGTGGTGGAGCACGCCCGGCGGTTCCTGAAGGCGCATGAGCCGGTGAAGGCAGGGGCGTAGGGGGCGGGGGCGCTAGCGCGCCCCGTTCACCCTTCGATTTCCCTCAGGGCGAACGGCCTCCCTTTGCCCAGCCGGTCTGGATACCGGCTTTCGCCGGTAAAACGGGGGGAGGGTGGGGGACGGGCGGTTAGGATGGGTATAGTCAGGCCCTGGCTGGCGAGTCCGAATCTTGGGTGGGGCCTTGCAGCAACACGGAGTCCAACCCGACTCTTGCATGAGGTGAAAGATGGTTACTGTTACTTCTCTTATTCCCGTACCCCTGCAAGATGTTTGGCCCCACGAGGCGTATGACTTTACGCCATGGCTTGCCGAAAACCTTGATGCACTAGGAGGCGTGCTGGGTTTGGACCTTGAGCTAGTGGAAACGGAGGCCCAAGTAGGGCCGTTCAAAGTCGATATTCTGGCTAAAGAGGGTGGCACTGACAGGAACGTAGTCATCGAGAATCAGTTTGGAAAGACAAATCACGACCACCTTGGCAAGGTGCTGACTTATGCTGCTGGCTACAATGCCGATGTAATGGTCTGGGTAGTCGAGCAGTTCACCGATGAGCACCGTCTAACCCTTGACTGGCTCAATCAACGCACAGACGAGGATACGCAGTTTTACGGCGTAGTCATACGTACTGTAAAGATTGGTGAGTCGGACCCCGCTTACGTGTTTGAGTTAGCCGCCCAGCCTAACCGAGCTCGAAAGAACGTCCAGAGCGCGAGTAGTCGCGTACGTCCAGTTAAGGATGGGGAAAAGTACCAAGAGTTTTTCCATGGGGTGGTGGATAAGCTCCGCGAGAACCAAGTCACCTACAACACATGGGGAGCCAAGAAACAATGGCAGTCATTCACTGCCGGCATTCCCAAGGTCAAGTATATCCTGCGGTTTAGAATGGGTTACGCCTCCGTGGAACTCTTACTGCGTGAAATCTTGGAGAGTCTTGCGGTGCATAGGGAGGCTGTAGAGGACTCTTACGGTGAGAAGTTCGAGTGGGGAAACGAGAGGATATGGTTAGCAAGACCCGGTTCCATAAATGACTCAGATGATTCACTCCAAGCCACTGCTGACTGGATGGTAGAAAGCGTGCTTAAGATACGAGAGCGCGTGCTTCCGTACGTCCAAGAGGTTGCAGACTCTGTCGGTCAAGGGGACGATGACGACGTTGAAGACGATGAGAATGAGGAATAGATATTCAGACTCCTAGATCCTTGGCGCCACTTCTTCCGCTATGACTTCCAGGTGCTCTATGTAGTTGTGAACGGGGTTGAGGAGGAGGTGGTTGGCGCCTGCCTCTACCAGCTCCGCGAGTTTTTCGGCGATGTAGTCCGCGCTGCCTACGATGCTCCACTGCTCGGCCAGGTCCGGGTTGCCGTAGAAGCCGCCGATCCACTCGCGCAGGCCGGCCCAGCCTCGGGCCTCGTCGGTGTCGATGGCGAGGTAGACGCGCTTACTGACGCCGAACGTCGCGGGGTCTCGGCCTTCCTCTTCGAGCATACCCATGAGCTCGTTGTGCTCGCGGATGAAGGCCTCGTTGGTGCTGGAGCCGGCGCCCATCCAGCCGTCGGCGAGGCGGGCGGTGCGCTGGAGGGCGTCGGGGGCGCGGGCGCCGAACCAGAGTGGCGGGTGCGGCTTCTGGACGGGCTTGGGCTCCATCTTGACGCCGGAGAGGGTCGCCCAACTGCCCTCGTAGTCGGCGGCGTCCTGCGTCCAGAGGGCCTTCATGATGCGGACGCCCTCCGTGAAGCGTGCGACGCGGCGCTCCTCGGCGAGGCGGTAGGCTGGGTACTTGCGTGTGTTGGTCCCGAGGCCGAGGCCGACGGTGAGGCGGCCCTCACTGAGGTGGTCAAGGGTGCCGAGGGCCTTGGCGAACTGGACGGGGTTGCGGAGGGTGCTGACGAAGACGGAGGCGCCGATGCGGACGCGCTCGGTCAGGGCGGCGACGTAGGCGAGGAGGCCGACGGGCTCCAGCGAGGCGATGGTGCCGGTGATCTGCTCGGCGACCCAGAGGTCGTCGTAGCCGAGGGCCTCGGCGCGGGCGACGAACCGGCGCACGAGGGGCATGTCGACGCGGCCGTCGGCGAACCCCTGGGGGACGGCGATTCCGAGCTTGACTCCGCTCTTTGTCTGCATGGGGCCTCCTTTGTGTCGGGGGTGATTGTAGCATGGGGGCGTGGGGGATTGGCGGGAACGGAGGGGCTTGTGGGCGGCTACTGTCTCGTGGAGCCGCCGGGCGAGGGGACACCAGCCCCCATACGCGGGGCGCAGGGGCCAACGATAGGGGTGCGCGG